>JAYYPZ010000060.1:0-10739 GCA_036128775.1 Bacteroidota bacterium | reverse complement strand
CTTCTTCGGAGAATCTATGTTTTATCTGAAGAGTGGAGCATCCAAAGTTGCACTTCATCATTTATGCACTCAAATGGATTTTGAACTGATTGATGTACAAATCCCCACTACCCTGATGGAAAACTTTGGAGCCTACCCGATACAATTGGCCGAGTTTTTGGATATTTTGCAGATGCATCTGCATAAATAATCCTTAAAATACTCTATGAAAAGAAGTTTGATCCTCATCAGCACCACCCTAATCTTCCTGGCATTCAGCAACATCCTTCAGGCGCAAGACATCTCAGGAACATGGTACAACACAGAAAAATCAGGTAAAATCAAAATATTCAAGGAGGGCAACGCCTACTTCGGAGAAATTGTATGGTTGGAAGAGCCCAATGACGAAAACGGAAAACCAAAGGTTAATGAAAATGCACCCGATGCCTCGGATCAAAAGAAACCAATCATTGGATTGCGCGTCTTACGAGACTTTACTGCTGATGGAGATGGCAAGTTTTCCGGCGGCACTATTTATGATCCTGAAAATGGTAAAACATATAAGTGCGTAATAACCGTCGTTAGCGATAATAAGCTTGACGTAAGAGGCTATGTAGGTATACCTGCATTAGGTCGAACGGAAAACTGGACACGGGCATCCGAATAGATAACCGGCGGTTACCACGTTATGCATTGTCGATTTCTCCACGTCCTTTGTCTAGTTATTCTTCTCCTTTTGGGGAATCATTGCACGTCTTCCGATAAAAAAGGGAAGTCGGATGCTTCGAAGGCTGATCGAGAAGAGTCTCTTGGTGATACACTCCTAAAAACCGATACTGTAGAACTGATTCCTGATTCAATAAGCGGGTTTTACGGTACATATCCCAAAAGTCTCTTGGATACTATGACTGTGTCTCCAGGGCTATCTCTTTCTGAACTGCTCCAAGATCATCTGCCATACAACGCTATTCTTCGGCTTGAAAAACCTCAATATGAAGAAGTACCGTCATTGAAAAATGTTTATCCCGGTCAACAGTTTGCTGTTCTCCGTGATTCAACCAATGAAGTAACTCATGTATTTGTCGAGCGCGATGCACTCTCCTACTACAGCTATGAAATCTATTGGGAAGATGTGGTCGGAGAGATTATTGAAGTCCCCACCACGAGTCGTTCCAAAGAACTTGGAGGAGTAATCAAGTCGTCCTTGTGGGCAACCATTGAAAATCAAGGAAGCAATGGAGTGCTTTCCGTTAAACTCGCTAATATCTTTGCATGGTCCATTAACTTTTACCGAATACAGGCGAATGATACGATTCGAGTACTCTTTGATGAAGTCGTGGCTCAAAACGGAAAGGTCCTTGATGCTGAGAACATAACGGCGGTGAAGTTTACGCACTTTGGGAAACCTTATTACGCCTTTGCCTATGGAGACTCTCTTAGTGGCTTTCAATATTTTGATGAAAAGGGACACACCATGAAGCAAATGTTTCTGCAAGCCCCTGTTGAGTTTTCACGTATCAGCTCGCGTTTCACCCATAGCCGAAGGCACCCTGTAACGGGCCGCAACTCTCCACACCTTGGAACTGATTATGCCGCACCCACGGGAACACCCATTGTATCCACTGCTAATGGGACAATAGAAACCTTCGGATATACAAGTGGTAATGGTAATTACGTCAAAGTCAAACACAACAGTACATATTCCACACAGTACCTGCACATGTCTAAATTTGCAGAGGGCCTAACCAAAGGAGCTCCAGTGCAACAAGGGCAAATTATAGGATATGTGGGCAGTACAGGACTTTCAACAGGCCCTCATGTTTGCTATCGATTTTGGAAGGATGGCGTCCAAATTGACCCATATAGTGAAATCGGAAAGGAAAGCTTACCTATGCCAACTGATCAAATCCAAGATTATTTAGAGTATATTCAACCCCTGAAGGAGAAACTCGATGCCATCGAGATTCAATAACTACAAATAACAACGAAAAACTAAAAATGCATACCATGAAGCGTTCTTACTTTACCATTTTTTCTATCCTTATCTGTTTACTCATCAGCCAACACTCATTTGGCCAAGAATTAAGTAGAAAGGAACGTAAAGATTTAATCAAGCAAATCAATGAGTTAAAGAAAAACCCTGAGCGGTACAAAAACCTCATTGAAACAAATAAATCCTATCGCGTTGAGGTTGAAGAACTCTACCAAGAGATCGACAACGCGAATGCAGAAATTGCTCAGTTAGAAGAAGTTGTTGCCTTCCAAGACGAACAGTTGAAAAATTGCAAACAAGGAGGCATGGGAGCTAATAATGGTATCATTGGGGACATCGCAAATTCAAGTGAAGGCGCAGAGGCAGGATCTATGGCTGAAGGTGACGACGGATCAAATGCAGGAGGCGCTGATGGTAACCAAGGAAATGGTTCTATTGCCATTAATACTAACGCGCCATCTGGAGAATCTTATCGCATTCAGATTGGATTTTATGATAAGCGTGATTTATCTCACTTAATTGATAACGGTCTTGTGATGCGTTATGAAAATGTGGATGGAACTATGCGCTATTCTCTCGGTGATTTCTCTTCTCCTGAAGAAGCTGCAGAATTCATTCAAATCATCCGTCCGATGCGCTTTAACGATTCTTTCATCTCTAAATACAATAGTGGTGTCAGAGATATGTCGTTTGACTTCCCTGTTCGCTAAAATATTTTCCTTACATCTCGCAATCTTTTGGGGCTAATATTCCATTAGTTCCTATGCATATTCGTACTTTTGTGCGCTAAACTTTTATATCATGACAGTAGATAGCCTTCTGTTTGCCGTACCGGCAGTAGCCTTATTAGCTCTCGTAGTAATGTATCTCAAGTCTTCTTGGGTTAACAAACAATCTATGGGGAACGAGCGAATGGCTGAAATCGCAATGTATATCCGCCGAGGTGCCCTTGCCTTCTTGAGTGCAGAGTACCGTTTATTGGCCATTTTTGTGGTAGTTGCTGGAGCCTTACTTGGACTTTTGAGTACCGTGGTTGACACGACCCATTGGTTTATTGTCGTTGCCTTTGTTATTGGTGCTGTATTCTCCGCGTTAGCAGGAAACATCGGTATGCGCATTGCAACAGCTGCCAACGTACGTACGACTGAAGCGGCTAGAACTAGCCTAAGAAAAGCACTTAAAGTAAGTTTCAGCGGAGGTATGGTCATGGGACTAGGTGTAGCTGGCCTTGCTGTATTTGGTCTCAGCATCCTATTTATCGTCTTATTAAAAACATCCATTATCCCAGGGGTTGAACACTTTAACGGTGAATCGGCATCAGAGAGATTTCATCTTGCTACGCTTATTCTTGAAGCACTAGCTGGTTTCTCCTTAGGTGCTGAATCCATTGCGCTCTTTGCTCGCGTTGGTGGGGGTATTTACACCAAAGCGGCAGATGTAGGAGCTGACCTTGTAGGTAAAGTAGAAGCAGGTATTCCAGAAGATGATCCACGTAACCCTGCAACCATTGCGGATAATGTTGGTGACAACGTAGGTGATGTTGCAGGAATGGGTGCTGATTTATTTGGATCATATGTCGCTACAGTTCTCGCTGCTATGGTACTTGGGAACTACCTCGTACTTGGCGAAGGCTATGTCGATGCATTCGGTGGTTTAGCGACCATGTTGTTGCCACTGCTTATTTCGGCTGTGGGAATCATCTTTTCCTACATCGGAGGACTATTTGTTCGAGCGAACGACGACTCTAAAGAAAGCGGCGTGCAAGCATCGTTAAACCTAGGTAACTGGATTTCTATCGGACTCACCGCTATCGCGTCCTTCTTGTTAATCAAAATGGTACTTCCTGAAACCATGATGATGGACTTCTTTGGTGAAGATCCTCGATCGATAAGTAGTATCAGCGTTTTTTGGTCTGTTCTTATTGGACTCGGTGTTGGCGGAGCCATTAGCTATCTGACAGAATTTTATACTGGTAAGGGTAAGAAACCTGTCATGGATATTGTAGCCAAATCAGCAACAGGAGCAGGTACAAATGTTATCGCAGGACTAGCTACGGGAATGATCTCAACGTTCGGCCCAATTATTTTGTTTGCCGCCGCCATATGGGGAGCTTATGAATGTGCAGGATTTTACGGGGTATCTATTGCTGCTTGTTCTATGATGGCTACAACTGCCATGCAATTAGCAATTGACGCCTTCGGACCTATTGCAGATAATGCAGGAGGTATTGCCGAGATGAGTGAGTTACCAGAAGAGGTACGTGAACGTACAGACATCTTGGATTCTGTTGGAAATACAACAGCGGCTATCGGTAAAGGCTTTGCGATTGCATCAGCTGCATTAACAGCGCTTGCCTTATTTGCGGCCTACGTCCCTATGGCAGGAATTCTTGATGGAATCAACATCTTCAAAGCCAAAGTACTTTCTGCTCTTTTCATCGGTGGAATGATTCCCGTTGTCTTCTCGGCCTTAGCCATGAATTCAGTAGGTAAAGCTGCTATGGACATGGTTAAAGAAGTTCGTCGTCAGTTCCGTGAGATTCCAGGTATTATGGAGGGAACAGGAAAACCTGAATACGAGAAGTGCGTTGAAATTTCAACAAAGGCTGCTCTTCGAGAAATGCTTTTACCTGGGGCCCTTACCCTTGTTATGCCAATTCTCATTGGTTTTACCATGGGACCTGAAGCATTAGGCGCCTACATGGCAGGTGTAGCCGTAAGCGGTGTTCTCTGGGCTATTTTCCAGAACAATGCAGGAGGTGCATGGGATAACGCAAAAAAGAGCTTTGAAGAAGGTGTAATGATTGATGGGGAGATGACCTATAAAGGGTCTGAAGCGCATAAAGCAGCAGTTACTGGAGATACTGTGGGTGATCCTTTCAAAGACACCTCAGGACCTTCAATGAACATTTTAATCAAACTAACTTGTCTTTTAGGTTTAGTAATTGCCCCAATTCTCAAAGATTTCTGGGGAATGGGCGATGCAGAAGGTCATGGAGCGCCAGCTACAGAAGTAGACGCTACGGTTGAGGAGGTCACTACAAATAATCCTATTCAATCTGAAGAAACATGGGCTATTGATGAAGCGTTGAATCAAAAGATTCGTGAAAGTAAAGAGCCAGTTTAGTACAAGATTTTTTAACCGTTTGCATGCCTCATAGATTATTAGTAATTGGGTGTTTCATTTTTCTTGCGTGCCTAGTGCAATGCAAGGATGATCAAACTAAAGAAGACTGCGCCGATGACGATGTAGCAGAGACTCCTACTTCACTTGCAGGAGAAAAGCTCATCAGTGGTGAGGCACTTGACAAGTACGACATCATAGCGATCGCTGAGCATATCCAAGACAAGAGCCCTGAGGTGATCACTACTCCCCTTATCGAACTCGGTGTTAGTGCATTAGCCACGATGACGCCAGCGCTTGATAGTTTTACAGTCTATGACTTTCGAGGGGCTTTTGATCAAGCAGGAAAATATATCGATTCATTAGCGTCAACAGACCTTTTGCCTGCCCAGCAAGCCGTGTTAGACTTCCTCAGTTTTTGTCGCGAAAAGGATTACAAGGAAGTCGCTAGGCACAAAGCGTATACTGGTTTTGATGAATCGCGCGTCATGCGCACAAGCCTTGACCCTGGGGAGAGCATAGAGTTAAAAATAGCTCAAATCGAAGCTGAAGTTATAGTTGACAAAGTAGGTAAATCTGGAGGACTTAGCTTTAGTAATTATTCTCAGCTCCAAGATCCACAGAGCGGCATGTTCTTTTATGAAGTATATGTTGGAACCGAATCGGGAGACATTCTCCTTTTTCAAATGATAAAACCAGACGATCGCTTTCTTGTTGTAGAAATGATTCCTATTCCTACATCGAATTAAAAGAATTTAACCGATTATCATCCCCGCAATCGTAGCGGATAATAAGGAAGCAAGAGTCCCACCGATGAGCGCTTTCAGTCCAAATTCCGATAGGGTTTTTCGCTGTCCAGGCGCTAAGGAACCAATACCCCCAATCTGGATGCCGATCGATGCGAAATTCGCAAATCCACAAAGCATGTAGGTAGCCATAATCACCGACTTCTGGTAGCTAAAATGTACTTCGCTTGCCACATCCTTCAAAGACGACAACTGGATATAGCCCACAAATTCGCTTGCTGCTAGCTTGATTCCAAGCAGCTGACCCATCAAGGCCATATCCTGCAGCGGAACGCCAATGAGCCACATTAATGGAGCAAAGGTATATCCCAAGATAAACTCAAGTGAAAAGGAAGAATACGTAGTATTTGTCGCCACCCATGTATTTAAAGTAGTGACATCACCTAGTTTACCTAAGCCAAAATTCACCATGGCAATAAAGGCAATGAATACTAAGAGCATGGCACCTACATTAGCTGCTAATTTGATTCCCTCCGTAGTGCCGTTCGCGATGGCATCCAAAAGATTTGATCCTATATTTTCATTGGACACAACAATATCATTATTCACTTCTTGTTCTTGAGGAAAGAGAATCTTAGAGACTACAATCGCTCCAGGAGCAGCCATTACCGATGCCGTAAGAAGATGTTTTGCATAAAAGAGTTCGAGTTCTGGATCACCGCCTCCAAGGAAGCCGATGTAGGCTGCTAGAACACCACCTGCGACCGTCGCCATACCGCCAACCATTACAAGAAGAATCTCCGACTTTGACATGTCTTCTAAGTAGGCCTTAATCATCAGAGGCGCCTCGGTCTGGCCCAAGAAGATGTTTCCTGCTACGCTAAGACTTTCCGCACCAGATATACCTAACAACTTCGTAAGAATCCAAGCCATAAACTTGACGACCTTTTGAATGATGCCGAGATAAAACAAAACTGAGGTCAGGGCTGAAAAGAAAATGATCGTAGGCAATACTTGAAATAGAAAGATATAGCCGAAGGGAGCCGACGGCGCATCATTCATCATATTACCTAAAAGAAATGTGCTTCCCGCTTCCGTAAACTCCAAGGTCTTAACAAAAAGCTTACTTACAAATTCAAAGGCACTTTGTACAACCTTCACCTTTAAGACCCCGACAGCCAGCACTAACTGAGCAAAAAGTCCTATGCCCACGCTACGCCAACGAATAGCCTTACGATTGCTACTAAATACCACACTGACTAGGATAAGCATAGCCATACCTAACACTCCCCTTGCAAGGCCTGTAAAGGTGAAGCCCTCACTCTGTATAATCCCATCGGTATTCTGCGTAGCCATATCCTCTTGAATCACTACACCTGATGAATCTTCAGCTGGAGTATTTTCAAGCTCTGCTTCGAGAACGTCCATAGCAGAACCCATAGGACCATCAGTCAATGATTCTACAACTTCAAGAGAGTCAGCAACAACTGAGGCAGAATCTACATCTTGCGACCAAAGGACTAGAGGAAGGCAAAGAAAAAGAAGAAGTAATGTTTTGGTGGTTCGGTGTTTCATGGTTTATCGTTTGGAGAGTTCGTCGCGAATGATTGCCGCTCGTTCATAGTCTTCTTGATCAAGGGCCTGTTGTAATAATTCTTCCAGCTCGTCAACAGTAAGCTTGGATAAGTCTTGTCCTGTATTATCGCCAAGAAGCTGTTCCTCTATATCGGATAGCTTATCTTCTAATTCCTCCCCTGTATCGATTTCATCGACCTCCTCCTCTTTAAAACGCACGGCGATCTCATCGAAAAGCTTTTGTCCGATAAAAATCGGTGCCTTATCACGAATGGCAAGGGCAAGGGCATCAGATGTTCTGCTGTCTAGCGAAGAAACCTGCCCATCATGCTCAATCGTCAAATGAGCATAAAAAATTCCATCAATGAGATTTTCTATGGATACCTCCTTAACCTTTACATTGAGTTTACGCAATACTTGCATAAAGAGATCGTGTGTCAACGGCCTAAAAGGCTTTAAATCATCCATGATTATAGCAATAGCCTGAGCCTCCATCTGCCCAATCGTAATTGGCAATCGCCTTGGGCCATCCTTTTCACCAAGGATAACCGTGAAAGAGTTGTTATGCGCCAAACTATTAGTAAGGGCTAAGATTTCTAGCTCTACACGTTTCATGTGCCTTGAAAGTAAGGATTAAAACTTATAAAATATTGGCAAAAAGCCACACCATTGGCGCTATGCAGCGAAATGAGCCTTAAGGGCTTCGTTTAACTTAGGCACCACATCAAAGGCATCACCAACTATTCCATAATCAGCAGCCTTAAAGAATGGAGCCTCTGGATCCGTATTGATGACAACAATGGTTCTACTCTGATTCACACCAGCCAAGTGCTGTATCGCACCAGAGATACCAATGGCAAAGTAGAGGTTAGGACGCACGGTAATACCTGTTTGCCCAACGTGTTCGTGATGAGGTCTCCATCCCACATCGGATACAGGACGAGAACAAGCAGTAGCTGCATTCAGCGTATCCGCAAGTTCTTCAATCATACCCCAGTTTTCTGGACCTTTAAGCCCACGACCAGCGCTTACCACACGATCAGCTTCTGTTAATGGAATACCTCCTTCCATTTTTTCAACCTTGACCACCTTAACTGAAAAGGCATCATCACCTAAGCCTGGGTCAAAGGAGGCTAAACTAGCCTCAGCTGATTGATCGAGAAGTCCCGCAGCATTGCTCATAACAGCTAAAACCATACCTGACTTATTTGCCTTAACATGGGCAAAAGCTTTTCCTGAGTTTACTCCGCGAACTACTGTACCGTCTGCAGCAGGAAGTGCCATTGCACCAGGTACATAGGTTAGATCAAGACGAGCAGCTACTCGTGGCGCTAATGCTTTACCGCGATGGTTAAATGCAAACACGACATGAGCACATGGATTCGCTTCGACAAATCGACCAATAGCCATCGAATAGGCACGGCTATCAAAAGAAGAAAACCGCGCATCATCCACATGATGAGCTACATCAAGCCCGTATTTACCTAGGGATTTAAGATCGGCTTCATCAGACGATCCCAGTACGAGACCGTGTACTTGTCCACCTGCAGATTGAGCTAACTTTTTGGCATAGCTTATGGCCTCATAGACCGGCTTTTTAACTCTGCCATCAGCGCTATCAAGAAATACTAATACATTCATGACTCTTCGTTTAAATTGCTTTTGCTTCGTTTTTCAATAAAGTGATTAACTCATCAATGTTATCTGCATCGATTAGTTTAACATCACCCTTTTCTGGAGGTAGAGCATACTTTGCTACTTCGCTGGCTGCGGAAGAATCTTCTGCTTGAATCACATTGAGTGGCTTGGATCTTGCCATCATAATTCCTCGCATATTTGGAATACGCTGTTCGGCCATACCCTTGCTTGCTGAAACCACAAGCGGCTTGGAAACTTCGATATCCTCATGTCCCCCTTCAATCTCACGGGATAGATGGCATACATCGCCCTCAACATCTAGGCGTGTCGCCTGAGAGATAAATGGCCAATCCATGTACTCAGCAATCATTGCAGCTAGTTGGAAACCGTTATCATCAATAGCTTCTTTACCCGTGATGATAAGATCAAAGGAATTCGCTTTGGCGTAAGCTGAAATCGCTTTGGCACAAAAGTGCGCGTCCCGATCGTCGCCTTCAATTCTTACCGCATCATCGCCTCCAATAGCAAGGCCTTTTCGAATAATCTGGTCATTGTCAGCTCCTCCCACATTGATTAGGGTAATTTTGCCACCGAGACTCTCTTTAAGTTCAACGGCACGCACTAGGGCATACCATTCGTCTGTTGGATTCATTACAAATTGCACACCATTGGCATCAAACGACTTACCATCTGGTGTAAAGGCGATTTTTGCCGTCGTATCAGGCACCTTCCGCACAGGAACAAGAATATTCATTGCTTAATTTTTTAATGTTTTCGAATTGTTCTGTCTAGGCAAGAAAGATACATCAGTGACCATCATTATGATGTCAAAATATCAGGAACTTGTCCACGACTCTTCTAATTTACCAAACGTTTGGTCAAATATCAAAACGTATCCATACTATCTGCTGTATCTTTATCATGTGAATGTCATTCATCAAGCCATAGAAGCAAATTTCCCATCGGATCAAAAGGTCGTCATCGGTGTTAGCGGGGGCATGGATTCATGCGTACTTCTTCATGCCTTGTATACGCAGAACATTCCTTGTATTGTGGCCCATGTGAACTATGCTATGCGTGGAAAGGATAGTGACGAGGATGCCCAATTTGTTGAGCAACTTGCCAAGTCCTATGGCTTTCCGTTTGTGTTACGAGAGGTGAATGGAAAAGCCTTGAAGTCCTCTGGCAATTTCCAAGACGCAGCACGACAAACGCGATACAATTTTTTTCAAGAGGTAGCCCACAACCATAATGCCCAATGGATTGTCACAGCCCACCATTTAGATGATCAAGCAGAGACTATGTTACTCAAACTATTAGGTGGATCAACGATAAAGGGCCTAGCAGGCATGGCTGCAATAGAAGGAAATTGTTGTAGACCACTACTCCATATACCCCGTGCCGATCTGCTTGCCTATACTGAGCATTACGGCCTTTCATGGCGAGAAGATATTTCTAATTCCTCCTTAGAGTATGATCGCAACCACTTACGGCACGAAATACTTCCCTCTCTACGTGAGCGACATCCTCGATGGTTTAATGGACTAGCACGCCAAAGCGAAAAACTTCAGAAATGGAGTGCCTTTGCTGAAGACCAGGCCAGGCAATTGATGGCAAAAAAGATTGAAATTCATCATGGCCAAGAATGGCTCAATTTATCATGGATAAAAAGTCATGCGCATCGA
>JAYYPZ010000059.1:0-2569 GCA_036128775.1 Bacteroidota bacterium | reverse complement strand
CAAGCTTAATGGGATTTTCAAAGGAAACCTGATCGACAGATACCGTGACAACCACCGATTGGGCATGCTTCCCAGAAGCAATCGCTGAAGCAATGTCCATCCAGTGAAGGATTTTACCTCCGCGTAAGTTGCCCAATGCATTCGTATCGTTAGGCAACACAATCTCCGTCATCGTAGTGCGAGAATATGAAGGAGTGAGTGCTTCCATAACCTAGGTTTGCTGTAAAAATAGGTACTATAGCGCGTTCTCTGTAAGAAACATGCGTACATCAATTCATAAGTGTAGTACTTCGTGGACATTCACCATGAATACCTATCAATAGATACTGAGCCAGTGCGCTTTACTCTCCTCCTCCAAGAGATGATAAGGCAGGAAGTGCTTGGTAGTTGAAATCAAAAAGCGCTTGATTTTCCCAAGGAGAGGCATCGGTAGCCTGAGGGCCTTTCCAAGCAATCAACTCTCCTCCCCAATAGCAATACCCTAGTCCTCCATCAACTGCAAGAACGCGATCAGCTATATCCCTCACGAAATCTGACTGTCCTGAAGGAGTTGATGGATACTGCGGCAAGATTAAATGCTCATTCAATCCTACAATATTGTTGGTATAATCATTCCAATCCAAGGTAAAGGGATAGGCTGTTTCTGCAATTACAAGGTCTTTATCGTGCACAGTAGCTAGCTGCTGCATGGTAATAGACAGGCTATCTAAGTTCTTTCGATGCCAAATAGGATAATATGAGAGTCCTATGATATCATAATCTACTGAATCGACTAAATCGTAAAACCATTCTGCCCCAGTGATACCGGCGTAATGGATAATAATCTGACAGTCACTTGAGGTTGCACGAACTGCCGCACTAGTCTGTTCTAGTAATTGCAGAAAACCTTCTCGATTATCTGTGATATGCCCGAAAGGGTGTAATAATCCACTATTGATCTCATTGCCCAATTGAATATAATCTGGGCGGATTTCAGCGACAACCTTTTCTGTGTAATGGTATACAGAGTCCGCCAATACCTCAAACGACAAATTTTGCCATTGCGATGGAGGGCTTTGTTGACCAGGATCAGCCCAGGTATCCGAATAATGAAGACTCAACCAAACCTTAAATCCCTGAGATTTTAACTCATTTGAAAAGGTAAGTACTTCTTGGAATCCAGAATGCCCGTTGCTTGGATCAACCCACAAGCGCAAGCGAATCGTATTGATTCCCTCTTTCTTGAGAATATCCAAAAGAGGTTCAACTTCGCCCGAAGCGTTGGAATAGTTTGCACTGGAAAGGGCTATTTCAGGATAAGATGAGATGTCCACCGCTTTTACAACATATCTCTGTCCTGTATTGGGACCGGGAGCAATAGATCCACCTTCGTCCTCACAAGAGGAAACGCATATCACAAATACTAAGAAAAGACCATATAGTCTTTGCAAAGACCTTACAAGGCAACGTGTTGTTCCGTTTACCACAGGTTTGGTAAAAAGACCAATTAGTCTAAACAATTTCGATACTTACTGCTTGAGTAATACACTGACAAGCTCAGTTACATTAGTCGATGTATTTACACCCGTAATATTTACCCGAGTGCCGTCAACATTTTCAAACTGAAATTTAAGTTCACCAAGGAAGCTTTCTGTACTCGCACAGCTATCGGCAAAAATAAATGCCACCTCATAGGTAGTGGCATCCAACAATACATCATTAAATTCTAGGAAGCATGAGTCAGTTGCACATAAATCATTGATTGAAGGATTAGGCAGAGCTGAATCTATATCATATTCAAGCCAACCCGTTTGTGAAAACTCAATTCTTCCATCGGCTGTATCCAAATCATTAGGATCATACATATACCACCCCCCCTGTAACCAAGTAGGTACATTGAGTTCACATGGTCCCTGATTGTTATCGCCTGGCCCCATACCTCCTTCATCATCACTTGAGCAAGCGAAAACGAAGAGAATAGAACATAACAAGAGGCTATTTAGGAGTTTCATATCAATTAATTTCAAAGTCGATATTTTTTTGTCTTTAATCTTTTTTATTAGAATTTCTGCGCTAAGCGAAGCATCGTTACCCGTCCAATCTCAGGCGTTCCAGGGAAACGCTGTAGATCCGTTCCAAGAACATTGGTCATATCCAAGGTTAACGTAGTATTCTCAGCCCAAGTTGGAGTATAACGGATTCCTAAATCCAAGAGATTCTGAGCTACAACCGTTCCTTGATAAATCGCTGAATTCGCAGGGAAAGCTTCCGACCATCTCCAGTTCGAAGAAAATCCTAGACCACACTTAGAAAAAGTGTAGTCCAAACCTAGTGCACCTCTAAATCGTGCAGCATTTAATGGAATAACTCCACCTGCAACGCCTTCGAGTTCAAATTCATTTTTGTTTAGGAAGGAAAAGGCACCGTTGATGGCAAAATTTTCAGTGGGCAAGTACTTAAACTGAATGTCACCACCCCAGAAGTTAACCTGTCCTAAGTTGAGGTAAGTAAGAATCACGTCACTACCAATCTGATCTTGATCAGGAACAATGACTCCAAGACCTAAAACATTAAGCTGCGACATGATGGT
>JAYYPZ010000058.1:0-25263 GCA_036128775.1 Bacteroidota bacterium | reverse complement strand
ACCGACTGTCGCTCTTGACCAATAGAACAACAGAGCCCCTTGCCTGAACAGTTTAGAGAAGCTATCTTTGTAGGCCAAATTTTATATTATGGCAGTAATTGGATCCATTCGCCAACGCAGTGGTTTATTGATAGGTGTGATTGTTGTGGCCCTTGTCTTGTTTTTAGTAAGCGACATGTTTCGAAACCCGATGGCACCTCAGGAGGTTATCAACCGAGATGAAGATGTTGTTGTTTTTGATGGCCAGGAAATACCAAGTAGAGCGGTAGATAGTCTGTATACGCGAGCATGGAATGATATCTATTTCGGCCCACTAAGCCAGTCCTTTCTTGGACAAGCTCCAATAAATGACCGACAATCGGCAAGAGACTTTGCCCTAGCGATGCAATTGCTTTTTCAGCAGGACGTCGACGCCCTTGGAGGCATTACATTTCGCTCCGAAGAGGACCTACAGGCTATGATTACAAGAGATGCTTCAGCCTCTGCGTTTTTTGCCAATGCCCTTTTTGATTCGCTTGGTGTTAGAAATAACGGACAAATTGATATGGATGCCTTGGTTGCCTTCCTCAATACGGCAATAAACCCATTGCCCGGTGAGAGTCCAAACGCTCTAGCAACATCTATTCGCCATGAGATGGGGAATGTTCGAACGATTAATGCAAATCTTGCAATACTTAATGCGGGTTTACGAGCTCCATCATGGATGGATTCTACATTTGAGTCGCTCAACAGTCAGCAGGTAAGTGTTGATTATTGGCCAATTAAGAATCGCGGGAATTCTGTCACTTCAATAGACTCAACGTCGGCGGCTGTGAATTTTTGGCAAGCATACAATATGGTGTCATCAAGAGCAATTTCCATGTATGCCCAATCCCTAAAGCATTCCGAAGAAACGATTGACAGCGTGAAGAGTGTAGTGCTGTATGAGGCCAGCGTGAATTCTTTTGATCAACCTCTTGAGGTTTTGGATCTTTCAGACAGCAGACTTACATCTTCGAAAGGAGGAGATTTTTCTCCCTATAAGCAATCATTACGTGTGGTTGGTGAAACTGTAGTTGTGGGTGATAATCGGAGTAAGGCTGCTACAGCTGTGCAGGTTCAAGAAGTGTTTGGCTTGTCTGTTTGGGCCGAATCCGCTTCAGTGAGCATTGACACTATGATTGAAATTATTGGTGATGGAAGTACTATAAATGATGCTTTTATTTTTGCTCAAAACAACCGCCTTATTACAAACGATATACCCTCTTTATTTCAAGATGCACAAGTAAAAAATTGGGCAAAGACATTGAATAGTTCAATAACTTATCAAGCACTTTCTCCAGACAGTGTCCCAGTATTGATTGTAAAAAACACCAATGCTGTACAACCGGACTTCTCAGTGGTTTCAGTGGTGAGCGCCCCATATGGATTGGTTTCACAAACCGCAGTAGGCGAGTTTAACACCGCAGTGGACTCAATGTATGCTATGCTCTCCTCTTCTTGGGATGCGGGTGCCTCTATTCCAAGCCTCCAAGCAATACCTAATATTCCAAACATTTCAAGAGGATTTAGTGGCATCAATCGTCCAGGGCTTGAGCAAAACAAAAATCTAGTAGACTGGATCTTTTCGAGTGAAATGGGTGCGATTGACACCTTTGTTACAAGTAATGAAGATGGAAGTCGTACTTGTTACTTTGTCCGTTTAAACGCAATCACTCCTGCGGGCATAGCGCAAGATGTATCCACATTGTTAGAGCCAACTCGGCAAATAGCATCTCAGTATATTTCTTCTCGGGAAAGCTTCTCTGAACTTTTGAACGCTTTTGAAGGCGCGAGCTCTCTTAAAGGCTTCTTGGAAGTGTATGGATTCCAGCAGGATGCGGAGCAGGTTCAGGTAACGATGAGCCAACCACAAATTTATAGAATTTCCAATACGAAAGCGCTTCGTGGAATAGCGGGAGCTGCACTCCAATTGCCAATTGGTGAGGTGGCATTGGTGGAATCGGGATTTGGGGATGTTGCTTTAGTGCGTCGCACTGCAGAAGCAAGCCAAGGCAGTTTGGTTACGGGCCTCTCAAATATATTAGCCTATGACCCTGTTACCACAGCGCCCCTTTGGGCACCCATGATGGCACTAGAAGTTAATCGCAACCAAAACCCTTCGTATTCTGAGCTCATGTTAGATCTGTTCTATGCATTGAGAACTAAGGAATGGTCGTTTTAGTGGACAGCCCAACAAGCAAAGGGTTGTTGACAATTGACTTGGTTAAGCTTATTCCCAAGTCAAAGGTTGAAATTATAGATGTAGAGCACTTTATGGGCGGAGCACCGCTTGTAAAGGAGTCCATCTTTCGAAAGGAATTACACGATATAGACTTTAGTCGTTTTACAAATACACTCGTTGGCTTTTCAAACCGTGAGGGACACATTCTTCCGCAATGGGCGTCTATATTATTAGCGGTCAAGTTTGAGCAAAACAATGTTTGGACGACTTGGGCAGACTCTAAAGAAACGCTATATAATCAGTGGCTCTTAGAGCACTTAGCTATGTGGGACACATCTCCTTATGTAAATGCTAGGGTTTCGATCAAAGGTTGTGCAGAGGTAACATTAAGTGCCAAAGTATATATGGCCTATGCTCGAAAACTCCTACGAATTGCAAAGGTGGTTAGCTTTGGGGAAAAGTGCGCTTTGGTACCTATTTCTAAGGATGTATCTTTAAAATCATGAAGTTTGCCAAGCATATATTGTCTGTAGTGGTTTTCCTTTTTGTTGCGCTATCTTTTGTTTTTTTAGCCGAGCGCGGCATGAGTGCAACGGACAAAGCTCAAACCGGCATGGACAGGGTACACCCGGCGAACGATGAAAATCATTTCATTGGAGGACCCCTTATGATTGCCCTTCCTCAAGAAGTTCGGGCTCCTAACGTTTCCTCTGAGGTATATTTTTGTCAAGAGAGAATGCCCTTGGAGTTCACAGACATTCATGAGCGTTTTGATCAGGAATTGCTTAGAAACACGTATTGGCACAGCAGCACATTACTCAACATGAAGCGTCTTGGAAAGTATTTTGATGCAATAGGAGCCATGTTTGACCGCTACAATATCCCACCAGACGTCCGATATCTTGCCATCGCCGAAAGCAATCTGAGCAACGTCGTTTCTCCTGCTGGAGCAGCAGGTTATTGGCAGTTTATGAAAGCTACAGGAAGCTCCTATGGTTTGGAGATAAGTTCTGAGGTCGATGAGCGGTATCATTTTGAAAAGGCTACCGAAGCGGCCTGTCTTTTCTTAAGAGACCTTCATCGCCAAATCACTAATGATTTTCCCAATACGAAAACTCCTTGGACTTTGGCGGCAGCAGCCTATAATATGGGCTATCCGGCACTAAAAAGGGCAATGACTGCGCAACGAGTCGATAATTATTATGACTTGCACTTAAATCAGGAAACTGCCCGATATGTGTTTAGAATTACTGCATTTAAAGTTATTCTAGAACACCCCGAAGACTTCGGCTACAGTTTAAGTCAAAACGACCTGTATGCTATGGAAGAGACGTATACAGTTTCTGTAGATACTACGTTGCGTGATTTAACCGATTTTGCCCTTTCCCAAGGCACCACGCTAAAGGAGCTTAAGCGCCTGAACCCATGGCTTCGGTCCAATACGCTTACAGCATCTCCTTCAAAGCCCTATGTCATCACGCTGTCCTCTGAACCTCAGGTTCATCAAGATTAACGGGATAATTACCAGAACTTTATGAAGTTTGGTTACGCAAGCCTTGATGATAGTTTTACAATTCAACCCCGAAAGTTTGTGGTGTTTAATGAGGCGGACTATCCCCCTAAGCATGGCAATGATAATCGAATTGTAACAGGCCTCTCTTCGTTTAGTCACCCCGAGTGGATAGGTACAATATACCCACCTGGTACTCCGAGAAAACAAATGTTTACTGCCTATTCAAAGGTGTTCTCAGGAATTGAATTTAATGGCACACGCTATAAGTTTCCATCACCAGATCAAATAGCAAAATGGTCTGACCAAACCAATGAGCGCTTTGCGATTTATCCTAAACTTCCTCAGTCAATTAGTCACGCAAGGCGTTATGATCAGGATGAAATGTTGCGTCGAATAGAAGATTTTTTAGAACTCGCTAAGGGGTTTGGTCCAAGGCTTGGACGTTGCTTCCTTTGTTTTCCAAGCCATGTGGGGGCAGATCGGTTGGACGAGCTTCTATCCCTTATTGAAGGACTAGATCGAAACGTACCATTGGCTTTTGAATTGAGGCATTCTTCCTGGTTTGCGCCACACAGTTTTGCGCTATACAGCTTTGCGGAAGCCCTTTCAGAAAAAAACTTATCCTTGATTATCACGGACACCCCGGGGCGTCAGGATGTATTTCATTCGTACATCACGTCCAATAATCTAATGGTTCGCTTTGTTGCCTCCGGAAACGCGACGGTTGATGCCAGGCGTATCAAGGTATGGAGGGATATGTTTGCGCAGCACAAGTCGTGGTTGTCTCTAGCATGCTTTATACACTCTCCGACAGAAAAGAAAGACCATCTAATGCCGTTAATGCAGACTTTACTTGCGACCTCTTAAGATGTAGTCTTTGGCTAGGCGGTCAACATACTGTCGACTCGAGCGATCCATAGGCAATAAAACAGCATCTGGTAAGTCGATGTAATGCGTATCTAATGATAGATCCGTAGGGCCCTTTTGTTGTAGTACTACCGTATTGATGTATTGATGGCTTAAGGTCTGCCTATGTGTTAGTGCATTTGTTTTTTCTATTATGGAATTCCAATTAGCCATAGTTGTTTCTTGTTGTGGAAGTGTCCAAAGGCCCTGCCATATATCCTTCGCCTTTCGTTTTATCATACCTAATTGTTGGCATTCGTTTATATGCCAGTACAAGATAAAATATCGATGCGTCTTAGGGCGCTTTACTTTTTTAATCGGTCGATCTTCTATTGTTCCTTTCGCAAAGGACCTGCAGTATGCCTGAGCCACACATGCACTGCAAAGTGGTTTTTTGGGCTTGCAAACATTGCTACCGAAGTCCATAAGAATTTGATTGTATAGATTGGCGTGGCAATGGGCCAAATGGTTTTCGACCAAGGAATGTAAGTGTCGCT
This sequence comes from Bacteroidota bacterium, assembly GCA_036128775.1. Taxonomy (GTDB): domain Bacteria; phylum Bacteroidota; class Bacteroidia; order Chitinophagales; family UBA8649; genus UBA8649. The sequence continues at coordinate 20,144 of JAYYPZ010000058.1, read as the reverse complement.
TTCCCTGCGCACTATAGAGGTCAAGGTTTAAGTCATACCATCGAGCAAAGACTCGAATAACATTACCATCAATGGCTGGGCAATTTTCATTGTTTACAAAAGAGGCAAGGGCTCCTGCAGAATACGGCCCTATGCCGGGAAGGCTAAGCCATTCGTCTCTGGTTTCTGGCCACCGCCCCCTTTCTTCCACTATTTTTGCCGCCTTATGCACAAGATGAGCTCTTCGATAGTATCCCAGGCCCTCCCAAACCTTTAATACGTCATCGACTGCGGCTTTGGCAAGACTAGACACATCAGGGAAGCGTTGTAAAAATCGCCGAATGTATGCGCCCCCCTGGGCAATTCTTGTTTGCTGTAAGATGGTTTCTACTATCCATGCCTGATAGGGATTATTTGATTTCCACTCGTGCTGAATACCAGACTCTTTATGCCAATCTTTAAGGCTTTGTGTAAGAATTTCGAGTTTCATGAGCGGAATTGCCAAACAAAAAGAAAAGTTCTAGCGGAAATCTTTAGATTTTGAAAAGAATTTCTTAAAATTACTCAACGAACTAAAACATTCAAACCCAAGACATTATGAGAAAAGCAGATCTTGTCAGTAAAATTTCTGAAGAAACAGGCGTAAACAAGGTGGATGTGCTCGTATCACTAGAAAGTTTTTTCAAGGAAGTAAAGGACGCTTTAGAAAGTGGCGAAAATGTATATATCAGAGGTTTTGGGTCATTTGTGGTTAAAAAGCGAGCTAAGAAATTAGGCCGGAACATCAAGAAAAATGAAGTCATTGAAATACCAGCCCACTATATCCCGGCCTTCAAACCCTCCAAAGTATTCTCAGAGCAGGTAAAGCTTCTGAAGGTGGATGATGAAGAATAGAAAGGTCTACGCAACAGCTATTTGGATAAGTATTCTTGCGCTATTGATCCTATCCTTTATAGGCTTGCGATTTACAAATAATCTAGTACATGCTCGGCATTTAGAAGATGAGGGAAAACAAGAGGAATCCTTGTCTCTTTATGAGCAGGTATTGTCCTCCGAGTCAAAAACATTAGAAGATTCCATAGCTGTTATAAGTCAATCAAACTTGTTGGCTGGGCAGTACAGGGAGCGTTGGGCCACTCGATTTGATCATGTTATGAATCAACTCACAACAAAGGCGCCAATAGATACCAATACATTGTCTCGTGCCAGCAGCTTGATGCAATTTTTGATTGATTATGATAGTAAGGAGGGCAAAATGGGTAATGAGGCTGTTGTTCTAGAACACAGGGGGCGCATAGACGCCCTATGTGAGCGATATATTGCCTACACTGATGAGATGTTATCTGAAGGCCTGCGACCAGAAAATGTGATGACTTCCGTCCGGATTTACAAAAACAAGGTCTTGCAGTATAACCCGTATCAGGTTGAGGCGTTGGCGCGTCTTTATTTCTTAACGGGATTAAGCGGACAATCCGAAAAACAGGAAGAATATTTCTTAAAGATCAAGGACTATCTTGCAAAGACCTTTCAAGATAATCCAGAAAATGGAAGACTGTTCTTAGAAAATCTCCTATCTTTGCAGTCTGTTAATTTTGACTACACAACATTGGTGAATCGATTAGCACAAGAATTAAACATATACTTATAATGCGTTTTTAAGGGGAAACCCTTACCAACAAATTCAAAGAATCTATTATGCCAAGCGGTAAAAAAAGAAAACGACATAAGATTGCAACGCACAAGCGTAAAAAGCGATTAAGACGTAATCGACACAAGAAGAAGTAACTTTTGTGTCATAAAACTATTTAAGTGAGAAAGGAACTTGTAATCAGCGCAAAGCGCGATCAAGTCCAACTTGCTTTACTAGAGGATCAAAGGCTTGTAGAGTTACACCAAGACTCACAAGACGAGTCTTTAAAGGTTGGAGATATCATTTTAGGGCGTGTGAAAAAGGTCATGCCGGGTATGAATGCAGCCTTTATAGATATAGGAGGGCCACGTGATGCATTTTTACATTACACGGATATGGGGCCTTTATTTACAACCTATGCATATTATATGCATGGCATTCTCTCGGGTAAGCACAAGGACTACAACTTAGAACGCCTTAAGGTCCAGGACAATATGGACAAAGAGGGAAAAATAGAGGATGTTTTAAAGCCAAAACAAATCCTGCCCTTTCAAGTCTATAAGGAGCCTATTTCAACCAAGGGTCCAAGAATGACCACAGAGGTTTCTATAGCAGGAAGATATCTGATTCTTACGCCCTTTTCCAATCAGGTGGGAGTTTCTCGGAAAGTTAGCAATGAGTCGGAGCGAAAGCGCTTAAAGCGGCTAATCGAGAGCCTAAAGCCGAAAAACTTTGGAGTTATTGTTCGCACCAATGCCCAGGGAAAAAAGTCATCTGAATTGCATCAAGATTTGGAATCCCTCCTTAAGAAGTGGAGGACAGCCATTGCTAAGGTGCACAAGGCAAAGCCGAGGACGGTTATACATTCTGAGTTGGATAAGACTACGACCACCATTCGAGATATGCTAAATGCCTCATTTAACGCCGTAATTACTGACAGCGAAACAATCTATAATAGCCTAGTTGATTATATAGGTGATTTTGCAGAGCTTGATACCAATATTCTGCGGCACCACCGCGGTGAACGCCCGATCTTTGATCAATTTGGAGTAACCAAGCAGATAAAAAACCTCTTTGGCCATACAGTAACCTTTGCCAAGGGTCCTTACTTGGTTTTGGATCACACAGAGGCCATGCATGTTGTTGATGTAAATAGCGGAGGCAAAGTAGCCATGCAGGGAGATCAGGAGACCAATGCATTAGCCGTGAATACTGATGCGGCGGATGAAATTGCTCGACAGCTGCGATTGCGGGACTTGGGGGGCATCATTATTATCGATTTTATCGATATGCGAGAAAAGGAAAACAAGAAGTTTATTTATGATCGCATGCGTGATCTCCTTAAGCTGGATAAGGCCACGACCACGGTCCTTCCATTGTCCAAGTTCAATTTAATGCAGATTACAAGAGAACGCGTTCGCCCACAGGTGGAAATTAAAACAGTGGAGCAGTGTCCCGCATGTAATGGCACAGGCAAAATTGAAGCATCTATTCTAGTTACCGATAGAATAGAGGATGCCATCGAGCAGCGAACGGAGAGCGCCTCAATTCACCTTAAAGTTCACCCGTATATTCATGCGTGGTTTACCAAAGGCTTATTTTCTGAGCGCTATAAACTAAGCAAGCGACTGGGCAAACGCATACGCATTGATGCTGTAGAAAATTTACCGTTAAACAAATTTGAATTTGTTGACTAAGAACGTCGCTTTACAATAGGAATTCTTCGCCCGCTTCCGAAGGCTTTGTGGCTTATGCGCAGGACGGGAGGGGTCTGAAAACGCTTCCATTCAGCACGCTCGACAAGTCCATACACCCTTTCTTTTTCTTCCTTGGATAGCGTTGTTGTGGTGCTTGTTTTTAGGGTCTTTCGCCCCTCAATAACTTCTTTTAAAAACGGATCAAGTGCCGAATAATCTGGCAATTCGTCTGCGTCTGATTGATTGGGTCGAAGTTCAGCGGAAGGTGGCTTGGATATTATGTTATTGGGAATAATCTCTTTTTCTCTATTGATGTATTGAGCAAGTGTATAGGCTTCCGATTTCCATACATCACCTAGGATACTTAGTCCGCCGCACATATCACCATAAATTGTAGTGTAGCCCACAGCAGCTTCACTTTTGTTGCTGGTGTTGAGCAGCACTCGCTCTTCATCATTTGCTAAGGCCATAAGCAATAGTCCCCGCAGTCTAGCCTGAAGGTTTTCTTCGGTTATTGGCCGAAGACCTCTCTGGCTCTTATTCAGTGATTCTTTGGTTTGGGTAAAGCAAGCTTGAATGGGAAGTTTTTTGGTAGGCATTCCAAGCTGTTGCGCAAGGGCAAGCGCGTCGTTAACGGAATGGTCGGATGAGAATTCAGATGGCATAAGCACGCCAAGAACATTTTCGGCCCCGATAGCGCGACATGCAATATATGCGACAAGGGCGGAGTCTATTCCCCCAGAGAGACCCAAGATGGCACGAGAGAGAGATAGTTTGTGAAAATAATCGCTCATTCCCATGGTGAGGGCTTGGAGCACATCTTCTTCCCATGGTCTTTGCTTTTGCCTCTCTTGGCTGATGTTGGACGTGTCAACGTCTAGTGCGCAGGTTGAAAAAGCAGGAGTAGGGCTGAGCGGTCCATTTTCTCCATATACACCACTTTTTCCATCAAAAATGAGTTCAGTATTGGCGCCTGTTTGATTGCAGTAGGCAATGGGGGCATTGGCCTCTTTGGCAAAGTCTGCAATGGCCTTTTCTCTTTGGGTCTGTTGGTTTTTGGCATAGGGAGATGCCGATAGGTTGATTACAGCAGATAACGAAGTCCCGCTATCCAACGACGCACCGATAAGATGTTGAGGACTAAGGACCCAAAGATCTTCACAAATAGTAATCAGAAGGCGGTGACCACCTAGGGTCAACACATTATTGTGATTCCCCTCTACGAAGTAGCGTTTTTCATCAAAAACGTCATAGTTGGGTAGAGCTCTTTTGGTAAAAACATGAGTAATCGCCCCTTGTTCGATAAGAATGGCGGCGTTATAGCAAGCGTTGTTTACTACCCAAGGACAGCCGAGGATTAACGGAGGGGCATCGCGGTTTTCTTCTGCAAAACGCCCTACAGACCTCATGCAAGAGCGCACAAAGGAATCTTCTTTGAGTAGATCAAGGGGAGGGTATCCACAAACGGCTAGTTCTGGGCTTATGACTAAATCCGTGCTGGAAGGTGCCTCGACCCAACCCTTCTTAATCTGAGCAAGGTTGCCAATTATATCCCCTACAATGGGGTTTATCTGTAAGAGCCTTAACTTCATGGATAGACTAGAATCGAAACCCGAGAAAGAGGCTTAAATAGTGCATAGAGACTTGGTTTCCGCTTAAGTATTCTTGGAATTGCCCGGTTTTTCTAAAATGATTGACAAGGCTGTTCTCATAGCGCATACCTACACTTATAAATCGACGCGGAAGCACCTCGTAATCACAACCAACTCCAAAGCCGAAGCCCATATTGGCCGGCCGAATGATTTTAGAGTCTCCCTTGGGTCTGTGATCGCTTAAGATATTGGTCGAATCTGCAATGCGCTCTTGTACGGTAAAACTTGGATTTAAGAACCCATGGACATAGTATTGCATATAGCCCAATTGTTTTGTTTGTAGCTTAAACCCCAGAGGAATTCGCACCTGTTGGAAGCGCACGTCGTAGTCTAATTCTGCGTAAGGCCCTTGGTTTATATTAAAATCGACATCAACGCGGTTGAGGGCATGATGTATTCCCGCAGTAAAAGCCATTTGTGCCTTCCATTGATAGTGAATATCAAAGCCATAGTTAAAGCCCGCTTTGTTTCCATTTGTTTCGGTGAGCGCCCCGTTTTTCCCAGGAATTTGCAGGGTTGGATTGAGGTGTATACCGAAGGTAATAGGAATGCGATCTTGTGCGTTTGTACTTGGCACGACCAAAAGAAACCCGACAAGAAGGACTAAACTTCGAATACTACATACTAACTTCATTATTCTATGCTGCATAAATTTTGCTCTTTTCAACTTTTTGTTTCGCTTGGCTTATGTGGATTGTTGGTGCTAAGCTCTTGCCAAACTAACAATGAAAATACCAAATACCTTGACGAGGCCACGCTTGATTTAAACCAAGCCAATGTGGATAGTCTTCGTCTTGATAAAAAGCTTTCTGCTTCATTGTTTTCAAATTCAACAACAGGTAGTAGCCGTTCGTCACATTATAACCCATTAATAACCTATCGAATTCCAAGCAATCTACTGGTCAACGCTGGAATGGATGAGATGTTCTTCGATGTATTGGATGAACAAATCGAACAGATAAGTAATCAAGTAGGAGACAGTATACAGCGGGTCCTCTCTCACTACAACTATTATTTTTCTGAGCAAGCTAAGGAGTCCTATCAGATTGCCTATAGAACAAGCTGTTACGCAGATTGGATTGGCTTGTCAGCTCCTCCTTCACCTAGATTCTCCAGGGTCATATGTTTAGATGACGCCCAACATGATACGGCAACCTTCCTTGTTAACACAGAGTACTACCTTCCAGAGTATCCATTGTTCTTAAACCTGGATTCTGCTATGGCTCAAGCCATGCGAAGCGGCGCGCCAGAGGATTTATATTGGGTAGAGTCTCTAAAACAAAACATTTACTCCAACCCTTATGTCTTAGATTATGGATTTAACCCTGGGAATCATCTTCCACTAGATATTGCCAATGCCTTGTATATGGCAAACTACGCGCAGGATAGTGTAGCTCGAATGATGCTGGGAGAAGCCATGGTAGATGCAGGCAAGCGGCTGTTTTTCCTTGAATGTCTCTTACCTGAATGGGCCGATCACAAGTTGATTGAATATTCAAAGCCCTCAATGGATTGGTGTAAGGAATATGAGTATGACTTATGGCTCATGTTTAATGATTCCCACTACGAGTGTGATATAACCTCAACATCTCATTTTATTCATCAAAAGGCACTATCCATTTCTTCTGGCACCCAATCGCTTGGATGGGTAAACCTCCAAAGTGCACCGAATGCCCCTGATCGTATCGGAGAGTGGATTGGCTGGCAAATAGTTCGGGCATACGCAGAGGAAAATGGAGGATATGCAGCCCTCCAAAGCATAATAGAAACCCCCTCCTCGTTAATTTTACAACAAAGCCCTTATAATCCCCAATAGCGCACTAGATATACATTGTTTGAAGGACTATTAAACTAATGCTTAGGCAAAGCAAAAGCAATGTAAGGCTTGTCTTGAGGGGTAGAAGCTTGATATTATGAAGTTTGTGGTAAAAAACACCTACCAAAACGGATAGGAAATACGCCATATAGAGGGAGGTAAAGCCCTGTGAGGAATAGGATAACAGAAGACAATGAAGTGTTATTATTGGCCATGCTGCAAGACCAAAGAATCGGAGTCCGTTTCGGGTAAAGACAAACTTCATTCCCCGGTTTCGAACCACAAAATAGGCCAGGGTACAAACTAATGGAATAATCGGTGCAAGGAGTATGATGTAGTTGATAAGACTTGTCCCCACATTATTAGGTATCCCTAAAAGGTAGGCTTGTCGATTGAGTGAGTTGTGCTGGCTTAACTTTTGAATCATGTAGTCAATAAAGTTTAGCCCTCCGTGCTGGTAATATTTTCCTTGCACTAGCAATAGGATGCTCAAAAGCAAGGTCAACATGGTTACTCCCACAAAGTGCGCATAATGGTGGTCTCGCTTCCAACGGTATATACTGTAGATGGCTACGACAAGTCCAAAGACAAAACCAAACCAAGAGGTTAATGCAAAACACAGCAAGAGAATGCTATACCAGAAGAGATACTTGAGGCTCACAAACTTTCTTCGCATCCACAGTTTAAGGCTTGCATAGACAGAACCAATAAAAAACACTTGGGCTAAGGTCTCGGGACCGTAAACTATTCCCTGAAACCAAAGGGTAGATGGAAGAAATAGATATACACTGGTGGCTACTATGGCGGGAACATAAGTGGGTCCCAAGCCCTTTCGCAAACAAAGCAAAGTGGTCGTTAGGTATACAAGAAAGGCAGATAGTGCGTGCAGAAATAAGTTCAGGTTAAAAAGTGCTTGGGCCCGAAGCATTCCCTCGCCGTCTTGAGCCAGTAAATCATATAACCAAAAAGCCATCGGGGGTTGGCCTAATCGACTGGCAGAGCTTTCAAGATAGGACGCATTACTTTGGTCTATCAAATCTATAGTGTGGGTCCATAGGTTCGCGCCAGGTTCCCACAAAACGAAGGGCAACCGAAAGCCTATCGACAAGAAAAATAGTAGCAAGACACTAAGCAACGGCTTGCGCCTAAGGAGATTTACAGCTTGTTTTTTACTATTCAATGTTAGGGTTCTAAACGTTGACTAGTTCTTGGGAACGGAATGGCTTCCCGAATATGGTCTAATTTACATATCCAACAAAGCAAACGCTCTAGCCCAAGACCAAAGCCCGAGTGAGGGACGTTACCGTAGCGGCGTAGATCAAGGTACCATTCGTACGCATTCTGTGGCAAATCATGTCGTTCGATCTGTTCCAGTAAATAGTCGATATCGGTTTCGCGCTCTCCACCCCCTACAATTTCTCCGTAGCCTTCGGGAGCAAGCACGTCGACTCCTTTGGCATAATCTGGATAATCTGGATCTACCTTCATGTAAAAGGCCTTTATGGCTTTTGGCCATCGGTATACCATAATGGGACATCCATACAACATAGTAAGCACAGTTTCATCGCTGCCTCCAAAGTCTTCCCCATGGGAAAAGGTAGAGGCCGACTCTAACCATTTAGGATAATTGCGCAAATTCTCTTCGATCTGCTTTAGGTCATTTTTAAGGGAGTCGGCTTTATTTCTGTTAAAGTTTCTGACGCCCTTTTTTGAATTCATATCATTGGCAGCAGCCTCCCGTTCTTCAATTTCGAGCATGACTTCTTTTTGTCGTGCCACCTCTTTTTCGATTTCTCCTTCTAAGTAAGCTTTGGCTGTCATGCCATTCACATCGACTTCACTGCGAAGAACTTGAACAGCAAGGTCGTATGGAATCCGAGGAAAGATTTGGTTTACGGATTGCAGCGCGTCAAGCTTCCTCCCGAGCACTTGAAAAGCTTCGGGGCATCGATCTATGACATCATTGACTACATAGCGCAGCATTTCTTCGATCAAGTCCATGTTCATATCCAGATCATAGAAGGCCATCTCGGGTTCCATCATCCAGAACTCCGTGAGGTGGCGCCTTGTCTTCGACTTTTCAGCTCGGAAGGTTGGTCCAAAGGTGTAGATTTTACCTTGGGCCATGGCCATAGCTTCTCCATAGAGTTGACCGGACTGCGAAAGAAATGCTGAGCGGTCAAAATATTCAGTGGCAAAAAGTTCGGTAGAGTTTTCCGCAGCATTGGACGATAGAATAGGGGCATCCATTTGAACAAACTCCCTTTCCTGAAAAAACTTGTGAATCGCGAAGATCGTAGCATTTCTAATCTGCATGATAGCCCACTGCCGCTTTGAGCGCAGCCATAAATGACGTTGGCTTAACAAAAAGTCTGTACCATGGGCTTTTTTTGAGATGGGGTATTCTTCAGAAACGTCAACAAGCTCAAAGGATTGAACCTGAATTTCTTTCCCCCCTTCTTGACGTTCGTCAAAATGAAGACTGCCTCTGACAATCAGAGAGGATTCTAGGCTAAAGGACTTAGTTTGTTCAAAGATTTCTTCTCCCAAGTCTTCTTGGCTGAATACACACTGGCAGTATCCGCTGCCATCTCGAAACACCACAAAACAAAGCCCTTTGCTGTCTCGTCGACCGGCGACCCAGCCGCGAAGCTCAACGATGCTTCCCTCTGCTGATTGCTGTAAAGAATGGATGGTTTGAAATGTATTTTTCATTTAATCTGTGCTCTCAATTTATAGACCGACAGAAAGGTATAACTTTGCTTATGATTATTCTATGATTCGACAACAGTTATCGCAAAAACTTCTTCAACGGTTATCCCCTCAGCAAATTCAGTTGATGAAACTTCTCCAAATACCCGCAGGTAGTTTGGAGGAAAGGGTGCGTGATGAAATAGAAGCAAATCCCGCCTTAGAAGAAGGAAAGGACGAGCAAGAAAACTCGGAAGCTATTGATCAGGAGCTCGCGGACTACATTGACGAAGACAGCTACCTCCAACGAAAACCCTCTAAAGCTAAACAGCGCACAGAGGAAGACAAAGCGATTCCGGTTGCTGCCTCGACTACGTTCTCAGAACACCTAGATGCCCAACTTGGAGTACGGGAAGTAGATGATCACCTTCATACACTAGCCCTTCAAGTCATTGGAAGCTTGGATTCTGATGGATATCTGCGAAGGGATAATCTTTCGATAGTCAATGACCTCGCCTTTAGCCAAAACCTTACAACAACCGAAGAAGAGATTGAAAAGGCTGTAGAATTAGTCCAGTCCTTTGACCCGGCAGGGGTAGCGGCCAGGGACTTGAGAGAGTGTCTTTTGCTGCAACTTCGGCGAAAAGAAAGCACGCAAAGTATCGAAGAGGCTATTGAAATTTTGGAGGACCACTTTGATGCATTTTCTAAAAAACACTACGATAAGCTAATCAATGCGCTGGGCATCGACGATGAGGAGTTAAAATTTATTCAAGCCGAAATTCTTAAGCTTAATCCTCGTCCATCAAGTGGCTTTGCCCAGCATGCAGGACTAATGACGCACCAGGTGATTACACCAGACTTTAAGATCACGAACAGTGAAGGTGTATTAAGCCTAACCCTACATGCCCGCAATGCTCCAACCCTTCGGGTGAGCCAAAGCTTTAAGGAAATGCTAGAGGCCGAGAAACGGGCAAAACCGGAATCAAAGTCAGCCCAAGACGCCTTGGTATTTGTTAAACGAAAAATCGATTCGGCCAAGTGGTTTATCGATGCGATACGTCAACGACAAATCACGTTGATTACTACGATGGAGGCCATTATGGCCTATCAAGAGGACTTCTTTTTAACAGGAGACGAGGCGAAGCTAAAGCCCATGATATTAAAAGACATTGCCGAAAAGACAGGCTATGATATCTCCACAATAAGCAGGGTGTCTAACAGCAAGTTTGTTCAAACTGAATTTGGAACAATCAAGCTAAAAGCACTGTTTTCCGAGAAGATGACCATGGCGGACGGCGAAGAGATTTCATCGAAAAAAGTAAAAAGCGAGTTGGCGGATATTATCGCCAACGAAGATAAACGAAAACCGCTAAGTGATCAAAAGCTTATGGAGGTCATGAAGGAAAAGGGCTACGATATTGCTCGCCGAACCATTGCCAAGTATAGAGAGCAATTGGATATACCTGTAGCACGATTGCGTAAAGAACTCTAGTATACCATAGAAGTCGAGCATGTCATTACAACAAGTTATTCAGCGTTTCGCCCAAGGGCTCTCAATAGTCTTTCATCCAATATTCATCCCCATGGCTATGGCGTATATTATATTGGAGACATCGCCTTTTCGCTATCCAATCGGCGATTACAGATTTATCGTTCCCCTGCTGTTAACCGGGATTTTTACGATTATCTATCCGATTTTTATGTTATTGATTTGTCGAGGCCTTGGCCTAGTAAAATCAGTCGATCTTAGCGAACGACGGGATCGAATTGTCCCCTATATAGCTACCTCTTCCTTTATTTTTTGGGCTTACTTCATGATGCGAAAAGGATCAGATCCGGTCATTGGGCAAATTGACATATTGACTTACCACAACCCTTTGTTTGAAGCGATGTATTTAGGAGTTTTTTTCACTCTTGTGCTTTTATTGCTATGCACGTTATTCTGGAAGGTAAGTGCTCATTCAGCGAGTTCGGTAGCCCTTGTATTACTCGTTTACCATGTTGCGCCCTACTCGAATGAAAGTGTTCTTCCGTGGTTTATTGCTAGCGTCTTGATTGCGGGCTTTTCTGCAGCGTCACGGCTCTATCTGAAAGCACATAGCATAGAACAAATCATTGCTGGATGGTTTCTTGGAATCGTCGGAATGTCCCTTGGATTCTACTGGGTGTTTGATTTGGCAATCTGATTAAAAAGCACTGATAAAAAGGGAAACCGACCAAGGGGTCATGGATGGACCTCTATCCTTTTTAAACAAGCCTGTTAGGCTATAAAACCCTTGAATATTCAGCGCACCAATTCCAATGCGTGCAGTGGGTCCTGTGCGGAGAAAGTTAATGTCGCGGTAGCGATTTGTTCGGAACACTTGATAGTTCCCATTTTCATTGCGAACTTCCTTTTGATAGGATCGGAGTTTAAATCCAGTTTGCCAGCCCAGCGCCCATTTAAAAGCTAGGCCATTCCCTTTGGGTTGACTTCTGAATCGAAGCTCAATAGGGATGTTGTAATAGGTTACACCGAGTTTACTTCTTCGAACGCTATCTTGATTGCGAAAGTCAGTCGTTTCTTGAAAGGCTAACCCCGTTGAATCATGGACAAAACGACCATTATGAAAGTAGTTGTTCCACTGCAACCCACCACCGATGGCAAGACTGAATTTTGATGGGGAATCTTCAGGGCCAAAGGGCATATCCACAAAAAAGTCGTAGCCCACTTCAAGGGATGACCAATACGGAGTAAATGCATTTTCATTATGACAAAGTCGGTTAAATCCAAGCCTTAAGACAAACTGATCGGCATTGGCCCCTAATTCTTCGTCAGAGAGAGGCTTGGTTGTACTGGCATCTAGGTCTCTTTGAGCATAAAGGGCAGAATTTCCAACAAGAAAAAGGAAAAAAGCTAGGATCATAATTGACTGCACTCTGTACATAATGATTATTTTATGGTGAATTTAAACAAAGATTTAGATGCCAAAGAATAAGCATGCAGCTATTCGCTACAAGATCATTGACAAGATGTTAACGAGCGCTTCAAGGCCTTATCCATCGAAAGAAGATATTCTAGACAAGCTACGCAATGACTTAAAGGATTCCATCAGTGAACGCACGCTTCAAGAGGACCTCAGCGCCATGCGATTTGATGAAGGCCTTGGGTTTAATGCGCCTATTCGCTATAGCAGAAAGTATGGGGGTTATTATTATGAAGACTCCCAATATTCCATTGCAAAACTTCCTATTTCTAGCAATGACCGAGAAGCCTTGGATATGGCAGCATTGATTTTGAAGCAATACGATAGCCTGCCCATTTTTAGTGAATTTTCTAATGTGGTGACTAAGCTTCAAACCGTGCTCGATGGGGTGGTGTCTGATTCTATTGAAGCACGCCGACAAATGATTCAGTTTGAGGAAAGCCCAAATTATAAGGGTTTGGACCTCATTCAGCCGCTACTACGCGCAGTAGAGCAGCAATTTCGAATAGACTTCGCCTACCAGAGTTTTGCAAGCACCGAAAAACGGCACGAAGACTTAGAACCGTTATTATTAAAAGAATGGAGACAAATGTGGTACGTCGTTGGCCGCTTTAAAGGGGATGAGGCAAAAAAGCCCTATGCCTTTGCGCTTGATAGGATTACTAATCTTGAAGTAAAGGAATCCGAAGGGTTTACCTTTCCCTATGATTTTAATGCTCGAGACCATTATGCCCATGCGTATGGCATTTACCGAATGGATGGAAAACCCGAACGGGTGAAGCTCAGGGTTTTTAATAAGACCATAAGGGGGTATGTGCGCAATAATCCATTTCACGCATCACAAAAGATTACTAAAGAACGTGAAGACTATATGGATATAGAGCTTACCGTCTTTCCAACGCCCGATTTAGAGGGTGACATCTTGAGGTTTTGCCCAGATATACAAGTACTCTCCCCCAAAACATTGCGTGATAGCATCGCAAAGCGCATACAAGATGGCTTGAGTCGAATGTCAGAAAATCAGTGACACTGCGCATAGTAAAAAAAGATTGACCAAATACTAAAACACACATAGGCGGTGTTTTGTGTGGTTTACTTTGGGGTAAAATTAATCGCAATGCAAACTACCTTTTCCTTTAATAGCCCTTTGGATGACATCAAGTTTTCTCAATCGTCCACGCGCCAAGCACCTCGTCGTAATTATACACAAGAGTTGACGTCTCGTCTTTCGCTTGCTTGTACTCTTGTTAATAGTGGAAATATATTTTTAGCGAAAAAACTCGCAAGAGAAGTTGCTCTCAAAGCTCAATCGTTGGGTATGTACATCGAGTTTGAGGCGAAAGCATTTCTTGGGATTATCGCCTATGATCAAGGAGATTGGGTGAGTGCTCGTCTGCACTTTTTCCAGGCGAAGGCCTCTCTATATCCCCAACATCCAAGCTATGCTTCGGATTGCAGATATATCGACTCCTTGCTCAAGCGATTGGATAATCACTCGACACCTAAGCAACGCAAACTTTCTTTGGCGGCCTAGCTACTTGAGTTGATTCCAGCGCTTTTGGTTGAGAAAAAAGCCAAGCTTTCGACGCCAATTCCACATTTTCCATTCAAGAAAGTCTCGGGTAGATAAGCTTGGATTAAGCCCCCATCTCCACAAGTTGCTTGGAAATGGTCTAAGAGCATAGGGAAATTTGTGAAGATTTTCTTTCCAGGGAATGTTCTTCTTAATTCGATTAAAGGCCTGCCGATTATGCTTGTAAAGCACAGGGTCAACGGGCGGCATAACTTCCAAACCAATATGTCTTGTGAGGTTGGCGTCCGGCAAAAAAAGAGGGTTTTCAGATAAGGAAAACACCCAGTGGGCTAATCCTACACCAATAAAGGGAATGCCAAGACAAATGGTGTCCATGTCAATGGATTGCAGGAGATCTGGCGAAAAAACAAAGCAGTCAAAGCCCGGGTGAATCATGCCCTTGTCGGCAAAAATTGCAGGTAAATCATCGACGCGATCAAAGGCTATGGAAACCCGTTGACGATTAATTACAAGCGCATCATGACCTTTATTTAGGTAGTATGCCACACTTTCGTAGAAATGCGGTGTCAGGATGATGTCCAAGTTGGTATAGACTAGAAAATCACATTGAACATTTTCTTTGGCGTGTGACAGAACATCTTGAATCAAAGGAAGGTTTTTAGATGCGTCAGGAACAAGGTTTTTGACACTTCTTTCTAAAGGTGGTAAGAGGTCAAACTCCTCGGGCAGTCCATCATCAATTTTAGCGTACTGAACTGCAGACAGAGAGATATTTTGATCGCAAAACTTTTGGGCCAATCGCATACTCTCAAGCGTTAACGACTGGTACCTATACAATTCGGCATTTTCCTCGGGATGTATGGTGTTGATGATGTGTGTGATGTTGTACATAATCTGCTATACTGAATAGGGTAGGATACCATGAATTGTAGGCATCATAAACGTTAAATTATGTATATTTTCTTTGCCAACTAAGACATGTCATCTACACCACGAATTCCATTTCAAATTTTTCGATCGAATAAGAGCTACCTGGCTGCGATTGAAAAACTCAATGGCCAATACGATCACTTTCGCACAAACGTTGTTCAAAAAGATTGTATTGAAAAACTCAAACACTGGTATCCAAGAGGAAAGGCCTACCTTACCCAATCTGCCACCGCAGGACTCATGATGGCAGCAGACAGTATAGAATTTGCACCAGGCGATGAAATTATTGTTCCGAGCTTCACTTTTGTAAGTGCGCTAAACCCCTTTGTGCGCCGCGGTGTACAAGTTGTATTTGTTCCTGCCAATAAGAAAACCTTTGGTCCTGATTTGGATTATGTTCGACAAGCGATAACGCCTCGAACAAAGGCCATTATGATTATGCATTATGGAGGTGTTCCATGTGCTTCCCATCAAGAAATTATAGCCTTACGCGACTTTGCAGGAGCTCAGCGTATAGCCTTGATTGAAGATGCAGCCACCTGTTTTGGGTCAACGATTGAAGGGAAACCCTTGGGGAGTATTGGGGACTATGGTGTGATAAGTTTTGATATCACTAAACACATTACTTCTATTAATGGTGGACTATGTTTGGTGCGTTCCGAACACGATGATTCCAACGTAGCCCAGGTTTATCACAATGGCACGAATAGAACAGATTTCGAGAGGGGATCTGTGGACTTTTACGATTGGCACACGTTGGGTTCAAAATATGCGATGAACGCACTGTCGGCAGGCATTTTACTTGCGCAACTAGAGGGAGCAACCGAAGTCTTAGACCATCACCTAAAATTATCTAAGCTGTACATAGACCATTTGGAAGGTTTTGCCCAACAAATCGCTCGACAAGTCTACCCCCGTAAGGAGATGGTGTCCAATGGTCATCTCTTTGCTTGGATTGTGGAGGATGCCGAAGAACAGAAGGCATTAATCCAATTTTTGGGTGACCATGGTATAGAATGTCATAGTCATTATCGTGCTTTACATGCATCACCTATGGGTTTGTCTATCGGAAAAAAAATTGGGGACTTTACATTTACCGAACAACTTCCCTTTCGTATAGTGAGACTGCCTATTCATACAGGACTAGATTCAGCGGATATCATAAGAATTGCCTCAGTTATAAAATCATTCTATCTCAACTAATACCCATAGGAATTATTTAGATGAATACAAGACGCATAACATCAAGGTCAGAAAAGCTGAGACCTTATTTAAAAAAGACCTGGAGTTACCGTTCCATGGCGTGGGTCTTGGCAAAGCGAGACATAAAGATTAAGTACGCACAATCTTTGGTGGGCATCGGCTGGGTTGTTTTGCAGCCTCTAGTAGCAGTAGCTGTCTACACGATTTTTTTTAGTAGACTTTTGAATTTAGACACGCCGTATCCTTATGTTTTGTTTGTGGTGAGCGGTGTGATATTTTGGAGTTTGTTTAATTACATTTTTTCTCAAGGAAGTAACGCATTGCTCCAAAATCAAGATTTGATTCGTAAGCTTTATTTTCCTCGTGTTTTACTGCCTGTTTCAAAGGTTTTAGTAGCCCTCACTGAGTTTATTATTGTTTTTGGTCTTTTTGCTGGCCTGTTGATTTATTACGGTATACCACTCTCTATAAAATGGTTAGTCTTGGTTCCTGTGCTTTTGGGAACAGCTTGTTTTGGTCTAGGGCTCGCATTGCTTTTAAGTGCAGCGACAATTCGCAACCGTGACCTTCATCACATTGTACCGTTTCTAGTATATTTTGGAATCTGGTTGACACCTGTTTTTTATCCGGTCACCATTATTCCCAGCACCTATGCTAAATGGCTTTATGTAAATCCTATGGCATCCTATATTCAGTGGTTTCGTTGGGGCTTTTTTTCAGAGCCTATTGATTATTTTTCTTGGATAGGTGTCCTGTTGGGCTTGCTGGTGTGCTTAGCTGGAATTTTGGTATTCAAAGCACAAGAAGATAAAATTGCAGATAGCGTATGATCGGTGATGCAAATATTTTAGAGGTTAAGGGATTAACAAAAACGTTCACTCGCACAACGAGTCAAGGAAAAAAAGAGGCGTTCTACGCACTCAATAATTTATCTTTTGATTTAAAGAAAGGTCAATCCTTGGGTATAATAGGCAAGAATGGCAGCGGCAAGAGTACGCTGCTTAATATTCTGAGCAATATTATTCGGCCCTCAGATGGGGAGGTCCTCGTCCGCGGAAAGGTGCTAAGCATATTGGATATTGGCACAGGGATGCACCCTGACCTTAGTGGCAGAGAGAATGTTTTTTTACGGGGTGAGCTTTTGGGTATGTCTAAGCAAGATATCGAAAAGGTTTACTCAGATATTGTTGAATTTAGTGAGATTGGTGACTTTATAGATACGCCCGTAAAGCACTATAGTAGCGGTATGTTTTTGAGGTTGGCGTTTGCCATTATCGTTCATCTTAAGGCGGATATTCTTCTTTTAGATGAGGTGCTAAGTGTGGGAGATCTTGGATTTAGAGAGAAAGTTAAACATGCCCTCAATGCTATGTCTTCAGAAACCACGTTAATTATTGTTAGCCATGAGATTCATACTATCAGAGAATTTGTGGATTCAATTTTATACCTGAAGTCAGATAAGGAAAGGAGCTATGTTTTTTCACCCAAAATAGACTTCCCCTTTGACAAATTTGCGGCCGACCTCAGCACAATTCAATCCGAAGAAGTAAGAATTTATGCGGCCCAGGACGTGATTTTAAAAAATCAAAAAGTGGATGAAAATGACAAAGGGTACCTTGCGCAATTCACGTTAGAAATCACATCTGTCTCTAAAGAAATTTACTTTGGTATCCAGGTTTTTAATGATTTAGATATTCCAATACTTACTTCGGTTTCTCAGGAGCTCAAAGCTCTTGAGGGAACCTATTGCGTAGAAGTTAGCTTGGAAGAAGGCCTATTTGGCTACGGGCAGTATGCTGTTCAATGTGGGCTAATGTTTCAGGAAAAGGAGGGATGGAAGGTCTTGCCATTGTCTACGGAAAAAATGACTATTTCTTATGGAAATAAGGGTAGCGAATCTTATCCCAAGGAGGTGTTTAATGGCATCTTGCAACCAACTCTTGATTGGACACTTACCTTAACAAATCCCTCATGAAAGTAATGTTAACCGGTGCCACGGGTTTATTAGGGCAGCACATTATGTTTGAATTAATGGCCTTTTACAAAATGGACCTTCAACTTGTACTTGTTGGCCGCGGAAAAAAAGATATCTCCTTTGGGCAGCGGGTTGAGACCATCTTGCAGGCTAGCCCAAACAAGCATATCCACGGAATAGAAGATGTAAAAGGTTTTATACGTCATCATATTGATTTTATGGACGTTGACTTTAGCCAGAAAGACCATTCGACCATAATCTCTTCTATGCAAGTCGATCTCTTGTTGCATTGTGCATCTTACCTAGATTTTAGAAGTAACGAAAGTGCACAACAAAGATTAGAGCAGATCAATGTGGTGGGCACTCAAAAATTCCTAGATAGTTTACAAGAGGTTGAGATAGGTCGCGCTATGTACGTGAGTTCTGCGTATGTGGCAGGCATTACCGAGGGAAAAGTATATCCTGATACGATAGGGTGGGGAGCCTTTCGCAATGCCTATGAGGCTTCTAAGGCGAGCGCAGAAAAGATTTTTCAGTCTTGGGTCCAAGATCGGCAAATATCAAATTGGACCATTTTACGTCCTTCAACAATCTGCGGCCGAAGCATACACAAGCCGCATGGATATACCACAAAGTTTGATGTTTTTTATGGTTGGGCACAATTTTTCAGTAAGGTTCAAAGCAAGGATAGTATAAGAATTCAATTCAACAAGCAATCTGGACTTAACATTATTCCTGTCGATGTCGCATCTCAAGTCATCATTAGATTGGTGAGAAGCGATGTTCAAAATATTAATTTTTTGCATGTTGTAGCAAACAATGAATACGCCCACCTTGCCTATACAGCTGAGTTGTTAAAAACAGTCGGCTTTACGAATTATATGTTTTCAGGACTTAATTCTCTAGACGAGTTGAATAAACTTGAACGGGTGTATTATAAGCGCTCAGTGGGTAGTGTATTTACACCTTATGTTATCAATTCACCAACGCACTTTGTGCAAGACCCTAAATTTATGTCTGATTTTACGATGGATGAAGACAACTTTCAACGGGTTATTTCTTATTTCAAATCCATATTGACATAAGGCAATTTGTTGGTTATGGATATGTTTTTTGATAAAAAAATTCCTGAATACTTAAGGACCTCTTTCGGCCCCAAAGCAGGAAACATTGATGGACTTCAAGAGGCCGGCTTCAGAATTCCCAAAACATTTTTTGCGCTGCTCCTCTCTGGACAGCAAGAAGGCCCCAAAGCACTTTCGGAGACCATCGTATTTCATGGTAAAAAGGAGCAAATTTCGTCCTTGATTATAAGGTCCTCTCAAATCAATGAAGATGGCCATACCTTCAGCATGGCGGGCCAAGGCCTATCGATTCCAAACCTACCTCTAGACGCGAACACCATTGAAAACGCACTGCGAAAATTGGTCGAAACTTCTGGGACAAGAAGTGTCGCTCTTATTATTCAAGAGTACATTCACACGGAATCATTATATGTTTCCTTTTCGGTAAACCCCAACTATGACTCTCCTTTTTCAATGTTATGCGAAAGGTATGAGGTTAATAATGACACCCTAACCATAGGGAAGCTTATATCCCAGGAATCTGCCAAAGTTGATGATCCTGTGTCGAGAAAGCTGGACTGGGTTGACTTGGCCATGTCGTTGCAACTTCATTATGGTTATCCGGTGGATGTGGAGTGGGTATATGTAAAGCAAAAACCCATGATCCTTCAGGTGCGTCCGATAACACGGATCATGTATCCTGTAAAGAGTTTGTGGACAAATGCAAACTTTAGGGAAGGCGGTATCGGGGGGCATTTGGTATCTGAGCTATCATGGAGCGTTTATTCTGCTTCATTTACGGAGGCCATTACCACATATTTTTCGGAAATGGGCATCCTCCCCAAAAATGTGCCTGAACGCTGGATTTCACGGTTTATGGGTTATGCGTATTGGAATATAGGGGCAATTAAGGAAGGGGCTAAGCTTCTACCGGGCTTTGTGGAGGAGGAATTTGATGATACCTATGGTTTGGAGAAGCGCTATAGCGGAAGAGGATTTGTAAC
>JAYYPZ010000057.1:0-2947 GCA_036128775.1 Bacteroidota bacterium | reverse complement strand
CATTGGCCTACCGAATGCAGGGAAGTCTACCTTGATGAATGCCCTTCTTGGAGAAAACCTAAGTATCGTCACCCGTAAGGCACAAACCACTCGTCATCGTATTCTTGGCATGTATAATGATGATGACCATCAAATTATCTTTTCCGATACACCAGGCTGGATTCTTGAGCCTGCTTATGCTTTGCAACAGGATATGAATAACGCGGTCTTACAGACCTTTGAGGACGGTGATCTGACCCTCATGCTGACAGAAGTCAATCGATCACTGCCTTGGGAAGGGAGCTTTCTTGAAAAGGTTCAAAGGGTAAAGACACCTATTGTTATTGTCGTGAATAAAACAGACCTCGTTAAAGATGAAGCCTTGTTGTTTGAGCAAGTGAAGATTTGGAAGGAACGAATTCCAACCTGTGAGGTGTTTCCTGTATCCGCGCTCAATCAACACAATACTGCGGAATTAAGGGAGTTTATTCTGTCGAAAATACCTCACCATCCACCCTACTTTAATAAAGAACACCTCTCTGACCAAAACGAGCGATTCTTTGCCTCTGAGATTATTCGCGAGCAAATCTTGGAGCTCTTTCATGAAGAGATACCCTACGCCTGTCAGGTCGAAATTATAGCCTTTAAGGAGGAAGAGAAGCTCCTGCGTATAAGCGCTGAAATCTTTGTAGAGCGGGATTCTCAAAAAAGAATCATTATTGGTAAACAGGGATCAAGTTTAAAAAAGCTTGGAATTGCCTCTCGAAAGAAGCTTGAATCCTTCTTTGGAAAGCAAGTTTATGTAGAAACGCATATTAAAGTGCGTGCCAATTGGCGGAATAGCGAACATTGGCTTAGACAGTTTGGTTATCGAAAATCGTAAATTGTACTCTTTATGCATACTGTAGCTATTGTAGGCCGTCCCAATGTGGGTAAATCCACCCTTTTTAACCGATTAATCGGTGAACGTAAATCCATTGTTGATGATGTCAGCGGTGTGACAAGAGACCGCATCTATGGAGAATTCGAATGGGGAGGTAGAAAGTTCAACCTGATTGATACCGGTGGATTTGTATCGCACTCCAATGAGATGTTTGAAAAGCGCATTCGTGAGCAGGTCAAAATTGCCATGCAAGAAGCACATGCTCTGCTGTTTGTTGTGGATGTTACAACAGGTATTACTGACTTGGATGATCAGCTTGCACGGCTTTTGCATCAAAGCGACAAAGCAGTTCATGTGGTAGTCAATAAAGTAGATAATAGCCAACGACTCTATGATTCAAGCGAATTCTACGGTATGGGCTTTGAGACAATCTATCCTATATCGGCAATCAATGGCTCGGGATCGGGTGAATTGTTAGAGGCCGTTATTGAAAGCATTCCAGATGATGATATGGATGAGGATTTAGAAGAAGGACTTCCTCGTATTGCAGTGATTGGCCAGCCCAATGTCGGAAAATCATCGTTGGTCAACTTATTTATTGGAGAGGAGCGACAAATTGTAACTGAAATTGCTGGGACAACCCGAGACTCCACCCATACACGATTTAATAAGTTTGGTCGGGATATAATCCTAATTGATACGGCAGGGATTCGGAAGAAATCCAAGGTGCATGAAGACCTCGAGTTCTATTCGGTAATTCGAGCCGTAAAAGCCATGGATGAGGCCGATGTATGCGTCTTGATGCTTGATGCCACCAAAGGAATTACTACACAAGATGTAAGTATTTTTAGTGTGGCAGCACGCAAGAAAAAAGGAATTCTCATCGTTGTTAACAAGTGGGACTTGATCGAAAAAGAAACCAATACAGCGCGTGATTATGAAAAAGAACTTATCGAGCGAATTGCACCTTTCCGAGATGTACCCATTGTCTTTGCTTCAGTTCATGATAAACAACGCACATTGAAAATTCTTGATGCCGCCATACATGTCTTTGAGAATGTCAAACGACGAATTACCACATCTAAACTCAACGATGTGATGCAGGAGATTCTAAAACGCTTCCCACCACCCGTGGTAAAGGGTAAAAACCCTGCTATAAAGTACGTGACGCAATTACCTACCCCATTTCCAGCCTTTGCATTTTTTGGCAAGCATCCTAGGTATATCAAGCAAAACTATCGCAACTACTTAGAGAATAAAATGCGAGAAAATTTTGATTTTAAAGGGGCCCCTATTCAAATTTATTTCAGAGAAAAAGGATAACTTATGACCATGTCTTTTACCAATCGTTTTCTTGGACTGCTCTTCGGAGCAATTTTCCTCCCATTGATGATGAGTGCTCAGTGTGAGACCCTATCCATTCCTTATGCATCTTCAGTTAAAGATGGTGGGCAGCTTGTATATCAAGGGCCCCAGGTGTTTGGCTTAGGTTGGGAAGAAAATGGTGCTATGGCCTACATGGTACATGGCGTACATCAATCGACGCAGACACAATACTCTCTAATTCTAGTGCAGGACATGGTCACAGATAACAAGATTGAAATGTTGTATCTAGATAAGGATGTAGATGCTTCCTACATACACGACCCATGCTCTGTAATGGAACGCAGCGATGTCAAAGAAAAACTGAAAAAGCACAAGATTCAGTCCAGTGATCTAGGTGTTTTTCATGCAACTCGCTTTTACACTCCCTATCAATTTAAACTTGTTGTAGAACCAACGCGCTTTGCTTGTTCTGCAGGTGAGAAGGTAGATGCTTCAAAATATGCTCTAAACTTTTACCGAGGAGAAGAGTTTATCAAAACAATCGGTAGCGACGTGGGTGGAGAAGAGCATTTGAATATTCTAGGCTACATATCCTCTCCCCTCGAAGACCGTCTTGCAGTAATCGTTGAGACCCAAATGACGGCATGCGGCAAAGACAAGACCTTTGCAGATATTGCTATCTATGGTTGCAAGGTGAACTAAAGCGATTTTATCGCATTAGCCAGTAAATCAATAGACCTCCAATTATCAGGCCTTTCA
>JAYYPZ010000056.1:0-18163 GCA_036128775.1 Bacteroidota bacterium | reverse complement strand
AGCCTCAACAATGTTGTCAGCATCAGCAGGCACTAAAAAAAGTAAGCAAGCATTTCGCTCAATATGTCTCAAAAATCGAATCCCCAGCCCCTTACCTTCTGAAGCGCCCTCAATGATTCCAGGAATATCTGCCATAACAAAGGACTGATCATCTCTATACGACACCATGCCAAGATTAGGTGTCAACGTGGTAAAAGCATAGGAGGCAATTTTTGGCCTAGCAGCACTGACCACACTTAACAAAGTTGACTTACCGGCATTGGGAAAGCCAACTAAACCCACATCAGCTAATAGCTTTAACTCAAAGGTGACCCAGCCTTCTTGGCCGGATGTGCCAGGCTGCGCATAGGTCGGAGCTTGATTTGTCGATGTCTTAAAATGCCAGTTTCCTCGTCCACCAAGACCTCCTTCAAAGAGAATCAACTCCTCATCATGCTCATTGATTTCCAAAAGCACCTTGCCTGATTCCTCGTCCTTTATCACCGTGCCCAAGGGAACATCCAAAATGATATCCTCACCGCTATGACCAGAACATCGCTGACCTGCTCCCGGCTGACCATGACCTGCCTTATTATGTTTTTGGAATTTCAGGTGCAACAGCGTCCAGCGATTGCGATTACCGCGGATAATCACGTGGCCTCCACGACCACCATCTCCGCCATCAGGACCGCCTAAAGGCACAAATTTCTCCCTTCTAAAGTGAGATGACCCTGCTCCACCGTTGCCACTTTGACAAAAGATGCGTATTCGATCAACGAAATTTTGATCTGCCATAACCAATAAGGGTTACAGGCTTTTTACTAAAGACTCCAAGCTGGCATAAATGGCCTCTACACCTCCTTCTCCTGGAATCTTGTGGAATTTACCTTGAGCTGAGTAAAAATCTGCAACAGGTGCTGTCTTTTCATGATACACGGATATTCTGTGCCGAACAACTTCTTCATTTTGGTCATCCTCTCTTCCACTCGTTTTCCCACGCTCTAGAAGTCGGCGTACCAATTCATCTTCTCCAACTTCTAAAAGAATCATTGCAGCAATGGAAGTATTGCGGCTTGAAAGAAAGGCATCAAGTGCTTCAGCTTGTGGAGCCGTACGCGGGAATCCATCGAAGATAAAGCCTTTTGCATCCGGGTGTTTCTCCACCTCTGACTGCAACATCTCGATAGTTAACCCATCCGGCACAAGGTCGCCCTTATCCATATAGGCCTTAGCCTTCTTGCCCAACTCGGTAGAGTTGCCAAGATGAAAACGAAAGAGATCTCCTGTGGAGATTTGTCGCAAACCAAGCGTTGATTCTAACTTTTGAGCCTGCGTTCCTTTACCACTACCCGGAGGGCCAAACAATACAATATTCGTCATATTCATAGTTTCAAAGATATATAATGCCCATATTGAACACAAAGTTTTCCCACTAGTCAAGGATTCCTATTATATTCAATCGTAGAACACAGACAAATGCAAAAGATTAAAATCATCGATTTATACGGAATCAAATTCGATAAAATGGAGGAGTCCATCAACAATAAGCTGGCTGAAATGCAGCAAGAGGGACTGAACCTTAAGGAGATAAAAGTTATAGGAGACAAGCTAAACCAATGTGCAGTCTTCGTAATTTATGAGGACTAAAGAACCATTCTAAGCGCCTAAGATTCTAGAACATAGATTTCTGGAAGGTTCCTCCCGAGTTCTCGGTAGTCCAATCCAAAACCAACGACAAAAGCATCGTCAATATCCTTGCCTATGTATTCAATGGGCATATCATTGATTCGTTGACTTGGCTTGTGAAGAAGAGTAGCTGTCATTATTTTTTCCGCCCCTAATTCCTTAAAATGCTCGTGCAAAAAGGCTAGCGTTCTTCCTGTATCGACAATATCCTCCACTAAGAGAACATTTCTTCCGCTCACGTTAGCCTTGACATCAAGTAAAAACTCCACTTGACCACTTGATTGCAGCCCACCATGGTAAGACGCTAGTCGCATAGTATCAATTTCCCATGGATGATTAATGCGCTGCAACAGCTCCGTGGCAAAAAACATACTCCCATTGAGTACAATAACAACCAATAAATCATCATCGGTAATTTTGGCAATATCGCTGGCCATCGCATCTATTATGGCCTCTACCTCTTTGCGATCTATGTAAGGCTTAAAAACCTTGTCGTGTAACTGTATACTTGCCATAGTAGTCTATCTCGGTTCTACAAAAAGTTTTTGACCTACTTCAATACTTACCCCATCTAAGGCATTCCACTGCTTCAGATTCATCAGTGTCAAATCGTAAAGGCGGGCTATTGAGAAAAGTGTTTCCCCTTCGGATACCGTATGAAATGAACGCTCCCTTGTTTCTATGACTTCGGGTGCAGGCTCAGATAGGGCTGTTTCTGCAGGCACTTGGTTAGCATCAGGGGCAATATTCTCCTCATTTACAGGATTTGGCTCTAGAGATTCAGTCACCTCAGTATCTTCCTCAGCAACATCGGTCTCAACCTCATCAACGAGTTCAGGCAATGATTCATCTTCACTAAAAGTTGAGAGCTGTCCGCCATCGACCTCCACTTCAACTTGAGGCGCAGAACTTAGATCAGCAAGGGCTTCCTCGCTAGATCCATCATTAGATATATCGACGGCGTGCTCAGAAGGCTCAGACTCCTCGTATACCTCTGCGTCTTTTTCTTCGTTGATTTCACTGTCGACTTCTGTGTCTATTTCTGTGTCGACTTCTACATTTTGGCTAGCAACTTCCTCAAGATTTGCCTCGGTGTCTCCTTCTTCCTCTTCCACTCTAACTTCAGTAGCCTGACTAGTCTCCGCGTTATCTTCCGACTTATCACGCAGAGTGGGCTTGCTCTCAGATGGCTTACGCAAATGCAACACCTCACCTACTGCAGGTTCCTCCCCTGGAATCATATTGTTGAGAAGATAAAGTCTTGTTAGGCGAATCCCTTGCCACTGACTAATCAACCACATATTGTCCCCGGGTTGAACGGTAACCGTCTTTTCAAGGCCTTTTTTCTTTTTAGGCTGCCTGTAAATGGGACTACCCAGCGGAATGGATTCCCCCGCTAACAAATCATTATACTTTGAAAGTTGTAGAATACTTAGATCTAATAGCTCAGCAAGTGAATCCAAAGCCTCTCCTCGGTAGCCTACAGCCTGGATACGGTTGAGCAGGAAAACTCCATCGTTTTCGCGAAGATCGGGATACGAAGTACTAGCTTCTGGAGGGCTATCATCTGTTGAATCGGACAATGGACTGTTTCCATTTTCACTTACAAGACTGCTGTATGGACCCTCCACTTCATATTGCCCTTCAGCAAAGTCATCAAATCGCTGCAAATTGGCACTTTCAATGATGCTTATCAAAAGCTCAGGGTATTTAGGATTCGTTGCATACCCACAGGCGGAAAGGCCGTGCGCCCAGGAGATGTAGTCCTTTCTGTCGAAGGTAAACAGCGTATCATAACGAGACCTTGTCGTCAAAAATATACTGTGGTCTTTGTAGGAGGATTCCGCGTCCTCATAGACTCGAAAACATTCATCAGGGGCATCATCATCCAATAACATAGAAGGTCCCTCCCATCCCTTATGGCATTTTATACCAAAGTGGTTATTCCCCTCAGCAGCCAATGCTGACTTTCCTCTACCGGACTCCAATATGCCTTGTGCTAGCGTAATGGAAGCTGGAATTCCATATTGGTGCATTTCGCGCACGGCAATCGGGTGATAGATATCTACATAACTCAATTCCTGAGCGACGGCGGAATTGAAGAAAGTGCTTAGACAAAGTAATAATCCAAAATAATAACGCATCATAGTCACAAAAAAACAATGACTTAGGAAGTAATAAAACGTCAGTTTTACACGGCTAAATGTGCTCAAAGGGCGTATTGCCTATGTTCTTCTCCAAAATGAAGGCGTTAGAACAATGATTACCGTAAAAATTTCCAAACGCCCAACTAGCATTAATAACGATAAGAAGAGTTTGCCAAAACTTGTTAGCCCCGCATAATTACAAGTCGGACAAACCTTCCCTAAGCCAGGACCAACATTCCCTATCGCCGAGGCACTTGAGCCAATAGAGGTTAAGAAGTCTTCCCCGCTAATACTCATAACAACAGCTCCTAGTATGAAAATCGTAAAGTAAACAATCATAAAAGCCATTGTATTAAAAAGGATTTTACTGCTTACTGAACTTTGATTTATCCGCACGGGGAGGACGGCATTGGGGTGCATCAAACGACGAAACTCCAGTGCACTATTCTTTAAAATCACGAGGTGGCGAATCAGCTTCATTCCCCCGCTCGTTGAGCCTGCCGATCCGCCGAGAAACAACATCATAAAGAATAGCGTGATAAGCATTGGGTGAACCGTGAGGTCGGCGGTAACAAAGCCCGTAGTTGTTATGGTTCCGAGCACTTGAAACAATGCATCCCGCAAGGGGTAGTCCCATCCCTCAGTAGGTGGATTAGCCAATACATTCCCCGTAATGACAAGAGTCATTACAACCACAATCAACGCATAGAATTTAAATTCTGCATCCCCAATCATTTTCTTCCAAGAGCCTCGTAGGAAATAATAGATTAATGAAAAGTTAATCCCTGCTAAGAACATAAACACAATGATGATCCATTGGATAGCATGGTTATCGTTCCAATAGGCAATACTGAGATTTTTAGTTGAAAACCCTCCCGTCGAGACCGTGGCAAAAGCATGATTCACCGCATCAAAGGTTGACATACCTGCTAAGCGCAAGGCAACGGTTTCTGCAATGGTCATCCCCACATAGATCAGCCATAACCTTTTAGCAGTTTGTGTGATTCGAGGGTGAAGTTTTTCGCCGCCAATACCAGGAGCCTCAGCACTATACAATTGCATACCGCCAATACCTAAAAGAGGCAAAATGGCGATCGTAAGTACAATAATTCCCATTCCACCAATCCAATGGGTTGTAGAACGCCATAAAAGCACCCCTTCTGGCATAGACTCAATATCGTTGAGTATGGATGCTCCTGTTGTGGTGAAGCCCGAAATGGATTCAAAAATGGCATCAGGGATATGGCTGATAGAGCCTGTCAAAAGAAAGGGTAAGCTACCGAAGAGCGACATGACTACCCAGCCTAATGTGACAATTAAATAACCATCTCGCTTTCCAATATTGCGTGAACTTCCTCGATTTAGAAGATATAAAAGACCTCCACTGCAAAAAGTGGCTGCGCTTGAAATCACCAATTGCAGAGTGACTCCATCTTTAAAATATACAGAAGGAATAATGGATAAAGCCATCAGGACACCACTGAGCATAAGGAGGAGTCCCAGAAAGCTGAGAATAATCTTGTGATTTAATCTCATCGAAAAAAGCGTTCTACCTTATCCATATTGTCTGGCATCGTGAATACAACAACGTGATCTCCGGGTAGGATGATAAAATCTCCTAAGGTTACCTTGCCAATTCCATCTCGAATAACCCCTCCAATAATTGCGCCTGTTGGAATATTCAACTCGCGAATAGGTTTATTGATCACTTTTGATTTCTCATTGACCTCAAACTCAAGGACCTCGGCATCGACTCCTCGGATACTGGCTACAGAAACAACGCTGCCTTTTCGAACAAAACGAAATATGCTGTTCGCTGCAATCAGTTTTTTATTCAGCATGGTATCCACCCCAACCGCTTGAGAGAAATTCATATAATCAATATTCTCCACCAGGGCAATGGTCTTTTTAACCCCTTTGCTTTTTGCGACTAAGCAAGACATAATATTGGTCTCGGTCTGCCCTGTAACAGCAATAAAAAGATCAGTTGCTGAAATGTCTTCTTCTTCCAGAAACTCAACATTCCGGCCATCACCGTTTAAAACAAGCGTGTTCGGAAGCTCATCCGTTAATCGAACGGCTTTGTCTCGATCAATTTCAATCAGTTTAGTAAAAAACTCTTTGGATAGAAGTTCGGCGGCTCGCGCCCCGATGCGGCTTCCTCCAAGGACCATAACGCGCTCGGTATCCACTTGATCAATGCCATCGAGTGAAGCCACTTTGTCCAAGGCTTCAGATATACATACGAAATACACAAAATCATCAACTTCTAGAATCGTATTTCCACGGGGAATAAGGGTCTCGGTACCTCGTTTGATAGATACGGGAATAAAACGAACATCACCGGATTCTCGCATATCCATTAAAGGGTGGCCCACGTAACTTGAGGTAGAGGCCAAACGAATACCCACTAAATGGAGCGCATTGTCTCCAAAAATGTAGTGGTCTGTAAACGATGAATGCTCTACAAGACGCAAAATTTCGAGCGCTGCCAGCTCGGTTGGCGAAATCATTATATCGATTCCCAATGCCTGATAGTCAATATTTTGCTTATTCCGAAGGTGTTGCAAATTGCTTATTCTAGCAATGGTTCGCTTCACCCCTAGCTGTTTACCTATTGTACAAATAGTCATATTTCGAGCCTCCAAATTTGTGGCGGCTACCAAGAGACTCGCATTGGCAATACCCGCTTTGGATAAGGTATTGGGGCATGTTGCATCCCCTTCAATAGTTTGTATATCTAAGGTGTTGGAAGCATGTTCCAAACGATGGCGATCCGGGTCAATAAGGACAATGTCTTGTCCTTCCATAGCTAGATCCTTGGCGAGATGAAAACCAACCTCACCTGCACCTGCAATGAGTATTCTCATAGTACAAATGTATAGCGCTTTTTAGTGAAAAGGAACTAAGTGACGATTCTTTTGGGATTCATGCATGGACATACCACAAAAAATCTTAACTTTGGCGTCCCTAAAAGGAAGGAACGGTAGCTCAGTTGGTAGAGCAAAGGACTGAAAATCCTTGTGTCGGCGGTTCGATTCCGCCCCGTTCCACTTCTTTTTTCCTTCTTACTTCTTGCTCTATCTCAGGTTTACACAACTTCCTTGACTTACAGGTGTTCACTATTTACCTTTAATTAGTGCACCCTATCTGCAGACATCCCCTCCTTGAATTTAACAGCAATGGCATCTATTGCGCACAAGCTGACGTGTACATTGATCCGTGGAGAAAAGTAGACCGTGCCTTGATCACCCATGCCCATGCAGACCATGCTCGATATGGCATGAAGCACTATTTGACCACTCCTGGTTCCGCACTTATTATGAGGGAGCGCATCGGTCAATCCCTTTCAATAGAGACGACAGAATATGGGCAAAAACACACGATTGGAGGGGTGA
Source organism: Bacteroidota bacterium (assembly GCA_036128775.1). GTDB lineage: Bacteria > Bacteroidota > Bacteroidia > Chitinophagales > UBA8649 > UBA8649. Next base: position 10,953 of record JAYYPZ010000056.1, on the reverse strand, counting down.
CCTTCAGCTTTCATCCTGCAGGTCATGTGCTTGGATCAGCCATGATTCGAGTAGAATACAAAGGTGAAGTATGGGTCGCCAGCGGGGACTACAAGATTGGGCATGACTCCTTTGGCAATCAATTTGAACCCATCCCATGCCACACCTTTATCACAGAATCCACCTTTGGCCTTCCCGTATTTCGCTGGGAAGAGGAGAGCCAGGTTTTTGATGCAATCAATGCGTGGTGGAAAAAGAATCAAACCATGGGCTACACTTCGGTTATATACGCTTATTCCTTGGGTAAAGCACAACGTGTTTTACAAGGAATTGACCCCAGTATAGGACCTGTAGTATGCCACTCCGCCGTACAAAAGCTCAATCGAGCCATTCATGATGCAGGATATGCCATTCATGCTACAAGCAGCTTTACGGAATGGAAGGATAGCCCTAAGGAAGCCTTACCCCTTGTCATTGCCCCTCCAGCTTCTGCCGATGGAGCATGGATGAAAAACCATAAGCCGTATGTAACGGCCATTGCTTCAGGGTGGATGGCGCTTCGGGGTAATCGTCGACGTCGCAATGTCGACCGAGGCTTTGTGCTTTCTGATCATGCAGATTGGAATGGATTGCTGTTTGCCATCGAGCAAAGCCAAGCCAGTCAAGTGCTTGTCACCCATGGATACTCACAGTTGTTTAGTCAATACTTAACAGAAAAAGGATGGGATGCCCGAGTAGCTGAAACCGCATTTAGCGATGGTTTTCATGAAGTCGAAGAAAACCAAGCGAGCGAATGAAGGATTTTTCAGCCTTAGTCCGAAGGGTGGATCAAACCACTAAAACTTCCCTGCGCTTAGAGGCCTTAGTGCAATACTTTTCAGCGTGCAGTGATTCCGACAAGGTGTGGTGTATCGCGCTGTTTACCAAAAATACAAGGAAAAGACCGATGTCGAGTCAGCGACTTCGAGAGATCGCCTCAGACATTGTCAACCTACCCCCATGGCTTATTGACGAAAGCAAATCCATTGTTGGTGATACGGCGGAAACCTTAGCACTTCTTCTTCCAGACCCCATAGAACGTTCCCACAAGACGCTTAGTGAGTGGATGGTTTGGCTTGAAGATCTAAAAACATTGAAAGAAGAGCCAGCGCGTCAAGAGCATGCTATAAAAGATGCCTGGAAAAGCCTTAATGCCGAGGAACGCTTTGTTTTTAACAAGCTGATTACTGGAGGCTTTCGATTAGGCATTGCTTCACGGACAGTGATCAAAGCATTGGCAAAGGACCAAGAATGCGAAGAGGGCCAAATCGCGCTTGCCTTATCCGGTCAGTGGGACCCCATGCAACTTACCTTTGAAGAGTTGATGGCGCGTGGCCAAGGGTCTGATCTCAGCATACCCTATCCATTTTATCTAGCCTATCCCATACCCACTGATCCCAAGGCAAATGACAAGGATCAACAACAAGCACTTAAGGAATTAGGCGCGATTACCGACTACCAAATTGAATGGAAATGGGATGGTATTCGAGGGCAACTTATTCGCAGAAAGGGTAAGGTCTTTCTTTGGTCTAGAGGATCGGAATTGATCTCTGATAGCTTTCCTGAATTGATTCGTGCAGGAGAATCGTTCAATGAGGACGTTGTACTTGATGGAGAAATTGTAGCCTATACAGATTCAATCGAACCTTTTGAACAACTGCAACGACGCTTAGGTCGAAAACAACCTTCGAAAAATATGTTGCAAAAGGTTCCCGTTCGTTTTATCGCCTATGACATCCTTGAACGCGATGGCAAAGATCTTCGAAAAGAAACCCTGAAATCACGCAGAAGCCACCTTGAACAATTTATGCACCAACATCCACTCGACAAGGTCATGATTTCCGATGCCATAAACGTCAATTCGTGGAGCCACTTAGTGGACCTACATAAACTATCAAGGCAACATAGGGCGGAAGGGTTTATGATAAAGGCTAATGAAAGCCAATACCGAGAAGGGCGTAAGCGCGGGGATTGGTGGAAATGGAAGGTAAACCCTATGACGGTAGATGCGGTATTACTCTATGCCAATCGAGGAAGCGGCAGACGGGCAAACCTTTACAGCGATTACACCTTTGCTGTATGGTCTTCAGACGATAAGAACACACGAACGCTCCTGCCATTTGCCAAAGCCTATTCCGGCTTAACAGATAAAGAAATCACGGAAGTAGACAAGTTTGTTAAAAAGAATACAAAAGAGCGCTTTGGTCCTGTACGGAGCGTAATACCCCAGTTAGTTATGGAAATTGGCTTTGAAGATATCCGCCGATCAACGCGTCATAAATCGGGGTTTGCTGTACGGTTTCCCAGAATATTGAGGTGGCGCAAAGACAAGCCATTAGAAGACATTGATTCTATGGATCGGCTACAATACTTACTTGACGATAAACAAGGTGGAGGCTAAAGGTGCTCTTCGTAAAGCGTTTTTACGACCTTGGCGTTGCGTTGCTTGAACAGCGATTTGATCAAACGGTAATTGGTAATTATTATGCCAAGAAAAGTTCCGATAATTGCAAAGGTTGATACCGAACGGATGTAAGCCAACAAGGCTTCTTCTGTTTGATAGTCTGGATACACTCCGAATTCTGCCATATAGATTGTAATACTCTGTCCTTCAAGATCAGATAGGATGGTTTGATATTGATTGTAGACAAAGAGCAATAGGAAAATATTCGTTGAAAACCATAAGTAACGTAGTGCCCTAGAACGAATCAAAGGAAAGGTCCCAAAGCTTATCGCATGTCGAAACGTAACCACAGCCAGAATAATGGAGGCAACAATTCCATAGAGCTTTTCGAGCAACATGGTTATCGTGCTGGTAATGGGATACATTAATGCCAAGGCAAGAACAATGCCGAGAAGTAATCCTAAAAATTCTTGAAAAAAGAAAAAGCGCCATTTCATAGAATACAAGATTACACAATCTCTTATGCTTCATGAAAGCAATAGCCGTAAATAAGGGTCTTTGAACACAAAAAGCATAGTATCTTGACATATCAAAGTGCTCATTCTCTGATGGCTTAAATCAATGGAAACCTTGCAATCATTTTTTAAGGTAGCGTCAACCTCCCCAAAACAGAAGGGATGGTCGCTTATCCTACTTATGCTATTTGCCGTGATACTCTATTGGCCAAGTATTGACTATGGCTTTGTGCTTGACGACAAAAAAGTCATCACTGAAAATGCCGTAACACAAGGAGGAATAGATTCTTTACGCACTATTTGGGCAAAGGATTCTAAGACCTTTCAAGCGAATGTTCCAGACGATGCAAAAATCGCAAGACCACTGAGTCAAACCTATTTTGCCCTATTCTACGATAAAAATTTATCTGATGAGGCTTTACAACAGAGATATCACCAAGGACAAATTGCACTGTATGCAATCTTGGTCTTCCTTCTATTTTTTCTTTTGGAGAAGTACTTCCACCATATATCTCTTGGATTGAGATGCATCGTTTTAGCTTTGTTTATAGCACATCCTCTCCATGTTGAAGTAGTGGCCAACATAAAAAGTGCTGATGAGTTACTGGCATCGATCCTTTTGGTCTTAAGCCTGATTGCTTTGCCAAAATTCAAAAAGTCCACTTTATCCCATCTGCTTTATCAAGGATGTGTGGTGATGCTCAGTCTATTGCTCTTTGCCATGGGCTACAAGGCCAAACAGAATATCTTGATGTTTGCCCCCTTGATTGTCTTGTTGTTTGCGATCAACTTCTTCCGCATCCTTCCTAATCGGTTGACTCAAAAAGTCTTTTCGTACAAATGGTCAATTGGTTTTTCGGTTGTGCTAGGTATACTGTTTATTCTTCTACACCGGGGTGCCAACGACAACCCTCTAGTCCAGTTTTATGCTCGAGACTTTTTGTTTTATCAAAATACTCAATCTTCCTACACTGCCGTCCACAATAGTTTTTTAGGCATGACTTCTTCACTAGAAATCATAGCTAATTCACTATGGATTACTTTGTTATCCTGTACTAAACTCATCTACCCAGTAGAATTGGTGCACCACTATGGCGCATACCAAATCGCTGTGGTTTCTTGGAGCTCTCCAAAGCCCTATATCGCTTTAGGTGTTGGTATCTGCATACTTTGCGCAATGATCTATTTGTTAAGATCAAGCCCTAATTTCAAAGGACTGCTCGTCGCTGCAGGCATTTTCCTACTACCTCTTGTCGCATATTCTCACATCTTTATACCGCTCCCTGACACCTATGCAGACCGCTTTTTGTTTCTTGCTGTTCTTGGAGTATTGCTCATAATTGCTGAGGCCATAACTAGGACTTCGAGCAAGCCTCTTTGGATTGTAGGTCTGAGTGCTTTATGGTTAACCGCCTACAGTGGGAAGGTTATCCAACGGTTACCTGCCTGGCAAAGCGATAACACTCTGTTAACTGAAGATTGGAAGCAAAGTCCAAATAATGCTTCTATTCTAGCACGGTATGCAAGCCATATTAAAGAAGATGAGGACAACAAAGAGCAGCTTTATCTTAACGCCTTATCGATTTATCCTAACTTCTTTGGCGCTCATTATGATTTGGCTAGGCTATACTATACTCAACATCGATATGCCTTAGCCCAAAAACATTTTAATGAAGCAAGCAAGCTTAAGTCAAATGATGACATTCAATATAATCTTGCACTTTGTCGCTATCACATCTTGCGTAGTAAAAGCCAATCTGCCTACGCATCGAATCAATTGGAGGACGCGATTCAGCTCCTTGATTCAGCGCGATCCATTTTTCCTAAAGATCTAGTTGACCCTCAATATCGAGAGATGACAAGCAATTTGGCTAAGATGCATTTTGAGCACAATGCCCATGACACAGCGTATGAGCTCTTAATCAAAGCACTGAAACAAGACTCAAATCACCTAGTCTATGCTCAAGAAGGACTGAATATGGCGGGTAATGCCAAAAATTCTTCAAGGGCAGTGGAATTTGGACTATACTTCGCCCCTTCACGAGCAGATGATTTAACGTACTGGACCGATCTAGAAAACCTCGCTCAGGGCAATGAGATATTGTTAGAACAAATTAAACTGCGGAAGTCAGAAATTTTCTCCGCACGATAGGACAAAGGAAATTTTATCTTCACACTATGAAGGCACCTACATTACGGTTACAAAATACCCTTAGCGGTCAAAAAGAAGCATTTGAACCGATTAACCCACCTTTTGTCGGTCTCTATGTTTGTGGACCTACCGTCTACAATGAGGTGCATATGGGGAACCTTCGAACCTTCATCTCCTTTGATGTCCTCAATCGATACTTGCGTTACTTGGGGTATAAGGTGCGCTACGTTCGAAACATCACCGATGTTGGACACTTAACGGATGACTCAGGAGAAGATCGAGTAGAGAAAAGAGCAAGGCTTGAAAAAATCGAGCCCATGGAAATTGTACAGAAATACAGCCGAGGATTCCATAGGGTTTCTGATGTGTTTGGCCTGCTCGACCCCGATGTTGAGCCCACAGCTACAGGACATATTGTCGAGCAAATTTCCATGATCGAGTCCATTATAGAGAAGGGCTTTGCCTATGAGGCTAATGGGTCGGTCTATTTTGATGTAGAAAAGTATGCTAAGGAATTTAACTATGGTCAATTATCAGGTCGAGTCTTAGAAGAGCTTGATCAACAAACGCGCAATCTTGATGGCGGAGAGGATAAGCGGTTTTTTGCCGACTTCGCACTTTGGAAAAAGGCATCGGACGACACCATTATGAAGTGGCCTTCTCCATGGGGCGTTGGCGTACCGGGATGGCACCTGGAATGTTCTGCCATGAGCACGAAATACCTGGGAAAAACGTTTGATATTCACGGTGGCGGCATGGACTTGAAATTTCCCCATCATGAATGCGAAATAGCTCAATGTCAAGCAGCAGGTGAAGGAAGCAGCGCACGGTACTGGATGCATACCAACATGCTTACTATCAACGGAACAAAGATGTCCAAGTCCCTCAATAATTCCATCTTACCCATGGAGTTTGTCAGCGGTGAACATGAGCTTCTAGAAAGGGGATATCCGCCGATGGTGGTTAAGTTTTTTATGTACCAGACCCATTATTCCAGTCCACTTGACTTCTCCAACGAGGCCTTACAAGCGGCAGAGAAAGGATTTATTCGCCTTCAAAAAGGGATGGAGAGCTTAGAAAATATGCCCGAAGGAAAAGGTAATAAAGAGGATGCCAGCGCTTTGTTTGATGCGTTACACGATGCACTAAACCATTTAAGTGACGACCTCAATACGCCACGTTGTATTGCTTCGTTATTTGAAGTAATTAATAGCATACAACGCATGCAACATCATTCCACCTCGCTTGATTCAGATACAAAGAGTCAGTGCTTAGCCATATTCAAAGGCATTGTGCATCAAGTTTTAGGTTTAGAGTTTAGCACAAGCAGTGGGCATAATGACTCCTTAGATAAAGTAATGGACGCTCTACTAGGCATCCGCAATAAGGCACGCACAGAAAAAAATTGGGCAGTTGCTGATGCCTTGCGTGATGGGCTGTCTTCTGTAGGCGTAACGTTTTCTGACAACAAAGAGGGAAGCTCGTGGGAAATCAAATAAGCAAATATTGGTTAATTGTACTCTTTGCAGGGTTGATTCTCTGCCTCTATATAGGCTGCACTGGAAATACTTCACCGCAAACAGATGAAACCGAGAAAAAAGATATCCCCTCTAAGCCCACCTGTCAAAAAATAGCCATTCTACCAAAAGGTCTTGAGGCCTTGGGGGATTCATCCTATCAATTTGTTCAGATGCAGGTCGACTTCGGACCTCGCATACCCGAAACCGAAGCACATAGATTGTGCGGAGACCAATTGATTGAATGGCTTTCAATGTATTGCGATACAGTTATGGTTCAGCAAGTTCAAGACACGCTAAAAGCGTTTCCTGATCTCCAGGTTGATAGTTTGGTCCGAGGGCGAAACATATGGGCACAATTTAACCCCGAAGTTACCACCAATAGAGTTTTGCTCGCTGCGCATTGGGATACACGACCCTATGCTGACCAAGATGGGAGTGGTCTCTTTGATGGAGCCGATGATGGGGCCAGTGGTGTTGGTGTATTGCTAGAAATCGCCCGAATATTACACCATCTTGGAACAGATCAAGGCATTGACATCTTATTTTTTGACCTCGAAGACTATGGAGCGAATGACCCGTATTCTGGAGAGGAAATCAATCCTTATTGTGTGGGAAGTAGAATGTGGGCTCAACGCATTGTAGAAAGCGAGCTTTCCTCTCAATACAGTGCAGGTATACTCCTCGATATGGTAGGGGCAAGTGATGCTTATTTTTCCAAAGAGAAGCACTCTACACAGTATGCTAGCCATGTGCTGAAAGACGTGTGGTGTCTCGCTAAAGATCTCGGATATGAAAAACTCTTTATCGATGTATCAAACTATGCCGTGGAGGACGATCACCTCTATGTAAATACCATCGCAAAAATTCCTATGATTGATATTATCAATTACCGCGCGAGCGCTTCGTTTGCAGACCATTGGCACACCGAAAAGGATAACATGGATGTTATTGATGCCAATACATTACATGCCGTGAGGCAAGTTGTACTTTCTTATCTCTTCTCTTGATTTGAATCGACTGAGCTGCCTGCATAGCGCTCATCCAAGGAAAACAGTTCGGGGTAGCGGGGAGAAATTGAGGCATAAAACGCCATAATTTCTAGCATATCTTTTTCAAGATTCCCACTTGGCCACAAGAGACGAGCAATACCAGCTTCCTTTTTTTTATAGTCAAGATATCCCAGGCCAATGGGAACGTTGGCTTGCAAGGCCACATAGTAAAACCCCGTCTTCCATTGCGTTCGAAGGGAACGGCTTCCTTCTGGCGCCACCATGATCGCAATATCCTTGTGTTTGTTATACAATTCAGCCATCACCTCAACACGGCTTTTTTTAGCCTGTCCTTCTTTTTGATTTCGATAGATTGGCAATGCGCCCCAGCGCGTCATTATGCGCTTAAATGGAAAGCGAATCCAATCGGACTTAATCGCAAACCTCAGAGGGATCCCTAACTGAAGAAACCCCCCACGGGCATAGATTATATCCCAATTGCTTGTGTGAGGGGCAGCAATAACTACACTTCGATGTAGACCCTCTGGAATATCGTGAGAAATTGTCCACCCTTTCAACTCAAACCAATCAGCCATAGCACTTTGCGTTCCGGGATAGAACGGTTGACCTAGCCACCATGCAATCCATGCAAACAATGCCTGAAAAGGCAGCCGTGCAATGGCAATCGTTGAGGTTGTTTCAAGGCAAGCCTGGGCTCCTGCATCCATCGCTAAGTATATGTTGGCAGGAAAGACCGCAACAAGCAAGGCGAGTATACCGTAACTGGCCCAGCGCCTGTATGCCGGAATTAGTAACGCGCAGCCGAGAAGGATCTCTGCAAACCCACTAAACAAAACACAAAACGAGTGAAATGGGATATAGGGCGGCATAATGCACATAAAAAAATCCCTATTGACAAAATGAAGAATCCCAACTGAAATGTATCCTAATGCCGTAAACCACAACAGGGCATATCGAAAATAAAAAATGGCTCTTTTCATTGACAGTCAACATTTTAAGGAGTAGAACCAACTTTACGTAAATGTTAAATCCTTCTTGTTTTGCGTATCTTAACGCACTGAATTTACGCCTTGTGAACAAATTTTTTAACTCCACACCGTTTCTAAGATTTATCCTTTGTACAGGATTCATTAGCCTCTTTTTTTCTCAGGCTCTGCAAGCACAAAATCCACCCGTTGCCATAGATGACACGGTTTCTACTCAAGAGAATGTGGATGCTTTTGTATCCTTGATCAGCAATGACCTCGATGTAGATGGCGACCTTGACTCGTCATCCATTGATCTCGACACCCTTAGTCCTGGGCAGCAAGACTCGCTCACTACTTCCCTGGGTTTACTTTGGGTTGACAATCAAGGAAACTTGACGTTTGAGGTTAATCCTGGAGTTTACGGATTAGATACGGCGCATTACAGTATTCAGGATACGAGTGGAAATTCATCCAATGTGGCTTCCATTTTCTTGGAGGTTCGTCCCAACCCAATCATTGTTAACGACACCATCACCTTTAATGAAGATGAAACCTTTGCAGGTCTTCTCTTGAACAATGGGGATAGTGCGCTTAACGGCGGAGTTCTACAAATCAACTCTATTTTACAAAACCCTATGAATGGGGGGTCACTTACCTTTGGCAACAACACGTTAGGCAGTTACTCGATTCACCTTGACTCCAACTATAACGGGCTAGATACAGCCATCTTAGAAGTCTGTGATACAGTAAATAATACCTGCCTGCCAGATACCATCTTTATCACCGTGCTTCCCGTCAGTGATGCTCCGGTTGTTACGCTTAACACCTTTACCACATTCGAGGATTCTGCCTTTACCGATACGATCCTCTTTAATGATAACGCTGATTCCATCAACTACAGCCCCGTCGTCTTTATAGATACCCTATTGTCTCCTCCAAGCTTAGGGACGCTCGACACGCTGGCTGCAGATGGATACTTTGAATACAGCCCCTTAACCGACCTCTATGGGCTTGACACCTTTGTAATTAGCGTGTGTGATGAAGGGTTTCCTGATTCACTCTGCACAACAGATACTATTATTATCACCATCATTGGCGTAAATGATACAGCCCAAATGGCTAATGAATTTATGGTTTGCCTCCTGGATTCCACCACGAATGGTAATACGCTTCAAGGCGATATCGATGATGGAAATCTTTTTGTGACGTCTTATCAAGACTCAGCGATTCATGGGGAAGTAATTTATTGGGACTCCACAGGATTAGTGACCTATACTCCAGATAGCGGATACCTCGGCGTAGACTCTACCGTGTTTACAGCAGACGATGATGGCGACCCACTACCTGCAATTACCAACTACACCGATACATTTTACATGGTAACCATTGATCCGATTACCTTGGACTCCATCTTTATTCTAGAGGATACCGATACCGCGGGTGTTATCGAAGAATTTTATGGATTTAATCCAACTGCAGTGGTTCAATTCACCGTGGCAGATAGCCCGTCCTTAGGTGATATGTTTGCCCTTCCCAATGGAAGTTATTTCTTTTCCCCTTATCCAAATCAATATGGTTTAGATACAGCCATCTTTGAAGTGTGTGATCTAAATATATCGGGCGTTCCAGGAAGCAATTGGTGTTACTTTGATACGCTGTACATCGATATTGATACCGTAAACGACACGCCGACGATTACCAACGATTTTTACACAGTCAATGAAGACGTAACCTTATCGGATGACTTTTGGAATGAAGCCTTGGAACATGATAGCGCAGATATTTTTGCAGAGCAAACCACGGCGCCTGTTATTCTTTATCCTGACTTTGCTTCCAATCCAATTTACCAGTCTAATCCGAATGCGACCTTTACCTTCTTTGTCGATGGAAGTTTTGACTACTCAACTCCTGCGCATTATTATGGCAACGACACCATCGTTATTGGGTTTACCGATGCAGGGTATCCACCACCTGCAATAATCGTCTACGACACCTTATTTATCGAGGTCGTGCCTATCAATGATACGCCTACAATCAATGACAAGTTTTTTATTGCTCAGGAGGATTCATTCCTAATTGACATGCCCATACTCGATTCCACGGACACCGATATCGAAGGGGGATTCCAATCCCCAACGTTAATCGATTCCACGGACAATGGTACGGTATTTATAACACAGGATATCAATGGAAACCCCGTATTCAGTTATAATCCTGATCCAAATTTTTATGGAGTAGATTCTTTCAGTTTACTCTTATGTGACTTTGGAGAACTTGGAGCCTTCCCAATCCTCAATGAGATTTGTGATACGATGTGGCTGTATATCAATGTTTTTCCTGTGACAGACACGCCCGTCATCGTAAAC
>JAYYPZ010000055.1:0-7901 GCA_036128775.1 Bacteroidota bacterium | reverse complement strand
TAAAGAGGATGGCAGTGAGTTACATGTTAGCGTAGTAGCCACCGATGCTAATAGCTTTACTGTAGACAGCGATTATGAAGGACAGGTGTTTATCTATGGAAAGGAGGTTGATGACTTCCGAGGTGTTGACTATGATGCCCTTTCTATGCTTAACATCTCAGCAACGCAAGAATTACATCGCTTAATCCAAGATTTACAATTGGAAAATGCAGAGCTTAAACATGTCAATGCTTCATTTCAAAATCAGCTTGATGAGATTAAGGTCATGTTAAACATGGGCGAAATCAATACCGCAGTTAAATAAGGTAGTCAATAACTAAAAAAGAGAGGGCCCCTTCGTTTGAAGGGGCTTTTTTATTTTATGATAAGGCTACTCAATATTTCCAAGTACAAGTAACCGAGACTTCTTTATCTAGGCCTTTAGAAGCTATATCAATATATGGGAGGTCGAGCATATCATCTTTTCCATCGTCTTCCTCATAGAAGGGGTCAAAATTGGAGATGGGCAGAAGCTGTTGCAATGTCTCCCTCTCGATCGTCTGAGCTTGTCCATCGACCGTACAGCCTTGAACGCTTGCTTGTCCTTCTTTCCCATGCCAGTACAGTCGAATAGTCTTAAAGGATAGTGGGTGTCCATTGCTTTCTTGCGCCATAGTTAATGTATTTCCTTGGAGTGAAAGGTTAAGCGATACGGACTTAGGGCTCTCAAGCTTTTCATCATCATCATAGACTACAAGTCTACTCTCGGCTTGATTATCGCCAAGGTAGATATGAAGCCTTAATATGCCATCATGATCTTCACCGGTATGCGCTACACTGCTTTGCATAGGTAGGATTCCTCCTGCGCGCACAAAGACCGGTAACCGATGTAGTGGGCTTTCTATCAGATGCGCTTGCCCTCCGGCATAGTGCTTATCCGAATAAAAATCAAACCAATCACCCTTCGGTAGATAGACTTTAGAGATACTTTGATCACTCGGTACAGGGCAGATAAGTAAATCATCGCCAAGCATAAATTGGGAGTCATAGGCTTGAGACCACACCTCTGCTTCTTGGCCGTATTGCATACAAAGACTTCGCTGAATAGGCATTCCCTTCGTGTGCGCTTCGTAAAACAGCGAATAGAGTAGGGGCATGAGGCGATAACGCAGCTTAGCATAGTTGCGCGCAATCTCTGTCACCTCCTCACCGTAAGTCCACGGTTCTGCGGAATTGGAGTTAATCATTTTATGGCAACGAAAAAAAGGACTAAAGGCTGCAATAGAAAACCATCGCGCAAAGAGTTCCTTATCTCCTTCACCCATAAAGCCACCCACATCGTAGCCACTAAAGGGAAATCCACTCAGCCCGAGACTGGTAATCATGCGGCTACCCATTAGCATATGCTCGTTCGAAGCCACGTTGTCTCCAGTCCATTTGGCAGCAAAGCGCTGTCCTCCTGCATAGGTTGCACGAGTTAGGATGAAAGGCCGTTCCCCGTTACTTGATTGACGTGCACCCTCATAGGTTGCTCGGCTCATTTGCATGCCATATACATTGCGTCCTTCCTTATGGCTTGTGCCCTGGCCTTCCCAATCAAACTGCACGATGTTAGGTGTGTCTTGTCCCCAACTTGCAGGCTCATTCATATCATTCCAAAATCCTGCTACGCCGTCTTGTTTTAACTGGGCAAATTGACTAGCCCACCAGCTTCGAGCCAATGGCTTGGTATAATCTGGGAAACTGCTCTTTCCAGGCCATACATCGGCAGTCCATGGACTACCGTCGGGATAGGTGAGGTATACATTTCCTTCTTTTCCTTGTTTATGAATCGGGTAGTTGTCGTCCTCTTTGATGCCAGGATCCACAATGGTAACCGTATGAAATCCGAGGTCTTTGAGTTCTTGGTTTAAGCGTTTAGGATTAGGAAATCGATTCTTGTCCCAAGTAAATACCTTGTATTCATCCATATAATGAATGTCGTAATACAGGACATCGCAGGGAATATCCTTTTCGCGGTAAGTCTGTGCCAGACGAATAAATTCGGTATCGGGATAATAAGAGTAGCGGCATTGTTGAAGGCCAAGAGCCCATTTTGGAGGCATCGGAGTTGCTCCCGTCAGGTTCTTATACTCCGATAGAATAGCGGCAGGACTGTTACCATATATAAAGTAGTAGTCCATAAGTCCAGCTTCGGCAGAAAAGTAGGTGAAACGGTGGTTTGACGCGCCAAAGTTAAATTTGCTTCGATGGGTGTTGTCAAAGAAAATGCCGTACCATAACCCATCATTACAGCCCATATAGAAAGGAATGGTTGAATAGAGCTCGCGTGCACTTTCAGGATAACCGAGGTAGTCTGTATTCCAATTGCTAAACGCCGTTTGTCTTCGGTTAAGATGGCCTGTTTTTTCTCCAAGCCCAACAAACCGTTCGTCGGCATGAATCTTTTTGTAACATCCTACTTCTTCACCATTCCATAGAATGCCAAAGTCATCAGCATTAATCACTCGACCGTCAAGCGTGGAGAAAGTGAGTCGACCATTGTCGATCTCCATTTGAACCTTAAACTTCATTCCACCGATTTGGTAATGATTTCCCTCCGCTTCAAAGGATAGCTCACCCTGAGTGTCTTCCGATTGAATAACAGCGTAGGGGTTGGCCTTTGAAGACGGATTCTGTTCTTGATGCAAGCGGGCTGTTATGCGCAGTACATAATCGCTGTATCGCACGAGCTGAAGTTCAGCATGCTCACCTGAGGCCACGATATGCCGCTCACTCGTCTTTACGTCTTGTATACTACCTATTCCTTTCACGATATAGTCATGGTTTTGGTTTATGAAGAAAATGTAAAATATGAGAAAACTCGTTCTTTAGAGTACTCTATTTTTTTTAGAAAAATAATTAATTTCAAAAATGAACCGAAATACGTCCTATGGCGTACAAAAAAATACAAAACCACTTTACCATGCCTAGAGTATATCTTTTAGGCGTTCTTCTCGCATTATGTACAGGTAGCCTTTTTGGGCAGGGCTCTATCTCTGGAGTTGTCGTTGATGAAAATGATGAGCCGACCTATGGGGCTGCTGTAAAAATTATTGAGTTAGAACGTTCTGCCCTTACTGATTTAGATGGTGTCTTCTTTTTTGATGACATCCCGGAAGGTCGATATCTAATATCCATTGAGTCATTAGGATACGACAAGATCGTTCAGTCGGTCAATGTAGGTCCGGATGCCACGGTTGCCATGGGAAGCATTTCTCTTATGGAAAATATTGAACTTACCGAAGAGATTGTCGTCGTAGGATATGGCGTCTCCAAGAAACGAGACATCGTTGGGGCGATTACCAAAATTGATGGTGATGATGCGAGCGATGCCTTAGGAAATAGCTTTGAGGCCAACCTTCAGGGAAAGGCCGCCGGGGTGCAAGTATTGCAGTCGAGCGGTATTGCAGGGTCTGGAGCACGAATTCGAATTCGTGGAACGGGATCTATTACTTCGGGTGGTGATCCACTTTATGTGATTGACGGGATTCCAATCACTCAAGATCCCTTTATCAATGGATCAGAAGGTGGTCAAAACTATAATCCCCTCTCGACGATTAACCCCAATGACATTGAATCAATTGAGATTCTAAAGGACGCTTCGGCAGCTGCTATCTACGGGTCGCGAGGAGCTAACGGGGTAGTGCTAATCACCACAAAGAAGGGAAAGACTCAAAAGCCTAAGTGGAATTATAATTCTAATCTGGGATTCTCAGGATTAGCAGTAGATATTACGGATGACTACCTAACCACTTCAGAGTGGATTCAACTCAACCAAGAGGCTTGGGAAAATGATGGTAATGTAGGACGTGCTCCCCTACCTGGTGGAATGTCTTATGACGATTTGCCTGCTGAGGATTATGATTGGTTTGATGCTTTATTACGCACAGGAATAAAGCAAGAGCACAACCTATCGGTGGCCTTTGGAAAAGAGAAACTCGATGTCTATGCTAGCTTTAACTATCTCAATACGGAAAGTTATCAGGTGGGTAACAACTTTGAGCGTCTTGCAGGACGTCTAAACCTTGGCTATACTCCCATTAAATGGTTTAATGTAAATCTGCGATCCTCTCTTTCGCAAGGATTGAATAACAGAGTCTCTCAAGCATGGGATGGTGGTCTTGGAACGGCGGAATCTACGCTCTTGCCATTTTACTCGGTAGATTCCTTTCAGTATGCTACCGGTCAGCGTAACCCACTCTTTAAGACAAACTATCTTGATTGGAATACGCTTGAACTTCGTGCGATTAATAATTTAACGCTAGCTATTACTCCGGTCAAAAATTTACAGATCAAGGCCTTTGGTGGATTGGACTACATGGATCTTAGGGATAGCCGTCTAGAGGATTCCTTATGGACGCTAACCGATGTATTTTCTAAGCTTGATCAGAAAAACATTACAAATTACATGGTCAATGGTACAGTCGACTATCGCACCGACTTTTGGGAGAATCATACACTATCTCTTCTTGGGGGGTGGGAGTACCAACAGTCAACCACTGTAGGAGAATACACAGAGATTAAAAATGCATTAGGGCATATCTATAATACCATGGAGGTATATGATTCACCGAATGCGGATACCACAGTGACGGAATACGATGATAACCAATGGCGTTTTACTTCCAGTCTCTTTCGCCTAAATTATAACTTCAAAGACAAGCTCATTGTCAATATGAATCATCGTATTGATGCGTCTTCTAAGTTTGGTAAGGATCGAAAGACAGGGCACTTCCCTGGGTTAGGACTCGCCTACATTATGTCAGAAGATACTTGGTTAGCCAACTCCGACAAGATTAGCTTCCTTAAAGTACGAGCTAGTGTAGGGCGTACAGGAAATGCCGACATTCCTTACGATGCTCAGTTTGGGGGATATAGTCCAGGAAGTTCATCGAATCTTTATGCTGGTCAGCCGATTGTGTCTTATGCAAGCCTTCCCAACAGCCAACTTGCCTGGGAGACAACTTGGACAACTGATGCTGGGATCGAGGTTGGATTTCTTCGTGATCGAATCACTGCCGAGTTAGGATACTACAATAAGATTACCCGTGATGCCATCATTTTTGTGCGTGTACCGACGTCTACAGGACAGGCGGGATACTTTGATAACATCGCTCAAATTCGTAACCGCGGAGTAGAGTTTATGATTACTTCGCGCAACCTTGTGGGTGATCGCTTTAGCTGGCGAACTGATCTTAACCTGACGCATAACCGCAATAAGGTAATTGATGTTGGAACAGCCCAACCCGATGCATTGGCAGGAAGCGGTGATACCCGAGTTATCGAGGGAATGCCCATGGGGGTAAATTATCTCGTACGATTCTCGCACGTTGATCCGGATAATGGCTTGCCAGTATTCCTTGATGCCGACGGTAATGAGACTTACGAATGGTCGGAAGAAAATCGAGTCCCTGTAGGGAATGTTCAGCCAAAAGTAGTCGGAGGATTGACAAATACCTTTACCATTGGTCAGAACCTTGAAATTGAAATCTTGGGAACCTTTACTATCGGAGGAAACATTTACGATGACGCAGCTAAACGACAGTTGGGCGTATGGACTGAATGGAATATGCAGCGCGACATCTTAAATCGATGGACGGGCCCAGGCGATGTGGATGCAATATATCCTCGCCTCACACGAAACTCTACAACCTATGGAGGAATGGGATCTGAGTGGTTCTATAATACCGACCAGTGGTTGTACGATGCGAGTTATTTCCGCCTGAAGAAACTGGCCATTAAATATTCTCTACCCAATAAGCTCTTTGCCAATAAATCGTGGATTGCAGGTTGTGATGTTGGGTTTACGACCATCAACTTATTTACCATTGCGGCCTACCGTCGCGATCCGGAAATTGTACGTGACCTCGATGGTCCACAGGCTATGAACTTGAGTCCAAATGTGACCTACCTCACACCGCCTCAAGAGCGCACCTTTAACTTTTCTGTAAACGTAAACTTCTAAGCCATGACAAAGTATTCTATTCTTTTTCTATCACTGGGTTTATTGTTAGGGACGTCTTGCGAGAAGTTAGTCGAAACGGAGTCTCCTTATCTTGATCAGGATGCTTACTTCCAAAACGAAGCGGAAGTTCTAGCTTCTTTAAACGAGGGATATCGCATTATGGCCTTTGGTGAGGTTATGGGCGGAAATACCTGGTTGGCGAGCGAGTTAATGGCCGACAACATTAATGGTTCTAATCTATCGGGTGATTTCAAAGCCTACCATACCCACAATACAGGAATTTTCATTGGCTTTACACGAGGCATCTGGCAGCAAAATTTTGCCGCTGTAGGTGAGATTAATCGCCTTCTTGCAGGAAAGGCTAATGCCAACCTTCCACAGGCCTTAGATGATGAGGTCACAGGTTCTGCGCTATTTGTGCGTGCCTTTGTGCATTTTGAAATGGTTCGCCTATTTGCACAGCCTTATGGATACACCTCGGACAATAGCCATTTAGGGATACCCTACCGCGATGCCTGGAGTGTAGATCCTCAACCTCGACTTACGGTCGATGAGGTATACACTAAAATCATTGATGATTTAACTACGGCTATTGCCTTACTGCCGGAGCAAAGTACTATTAGTGCAGCGCATGCCAATCGTTGGGCAGCAAAAGCCTTACTAGCCCAGGTATACTTCCAAATGAATGATTACTCCAATGCGCACAGCTTAGCGCAGGAAATTGTCGATATGGGGCCATATTACCTGGTTGATTCTATTGGGGATCGATTTGATGAAGTGATGACGACTGAAGATATCCTTGTCCAGCCTGATGGTGGTGGGTTTAACAGCGGAGCGAATTGGCAAGGTCATTACCGAAATGATAACGGTACACCTACGATACGTATGTCAGAATCAGTGTATGCAGAAGCTACAGCCAACACGCTTGATCTCCGTGGTCAGCAGTGGTTTACCGAAAGTGGTAACAATATCTTTTTAAACAAAGCCAATGGGTCGAATGACTTGTTTCATCCCGTGTTACACCTTACCGAAGTGCTATTGATTAAAGCGGAATCCGCTGCAATTCTTGGCTTAACCGCTGAGGCAGAAAACGATGTCAACCAAATTATAGTCCGTGCGGGTATGACTCCTGTCTCAGGGCTGTCAAGCAGCGATTTAATCAGCCTTATTCGAAGTCAACGTCGATTAGAAATGGTAGGGGAGGGGAATCGATTGCACGACTTGAAACGTATTGCAGTATCGGAAAACCAGAACCTATCCATTAATGGAGCGCCATGGGATTGTCCAGGCATGGTGGTTCAGTTCCCCGATGATGAGTTAAACGGAAACCCTGGCATGCCAGCCAATGAAGAAGGCGGATGCTAAACCTATGCTTATGAAGAAGATTTTATTACTCCCTATTGCCATCTTGCTGCTTGCAATAACCGCCTGTCAAGATGATTTAGTCCTAGATAACGAGCCATTGAAAATCGATGGAATCCAAGGGGATTGGGTGCTTTCTGTTGTAGAAATGCAAGATTACAAGGCGATTAACGTTTCTGATCGAAGTCTTGATATTTCTTACGTTTTTACGGAAGTAGCTCAACCCACTACGATGTCTTTTAGTTCAGCGGACTTCACCTTTACCTATAATGAAGGAGATAATCCGTCCTATTTACCTGAATCAGGAACTTGGCGTTTTGTCAACACAGCAAATAATGATTGGAGTGCGAACTATCCTGATGAGTTACACCTCATTGCTGGTGGGGATACCACAGAGTTAGCCCTTGCTGGGCCTGTGCGACCTCAAGATGAGTATCTCCAGTTTACCATTCGAAAAAATTGTCCAGAAGACAATCAAGGATATGGCTATTTATTCAAATTCGTACGTCAATAATATGCGCTTTATGAAACGATTATTACCATCAATTTTTGT
>JAYYPZ010000054.1:0-4183 GCA_036128775.1 Bacteroidota bacterium | reverse complement strand
GCACTTGCCGAATCATTCCAAAAATTTTGCGGTCGCCCATTATCCCCTCCTCGAAAGACTGTCGTACTGTTATGATTTTCAATTCCTGCATCAAGCACAACATCAGTTAGATTATCTGCATAAGGACGAAAGAAACTGTTACCCATCAAAAGGATTTTGCGGCCTTCAATATTGGGAGGACTCGTAGGAGTGTCGTCAGACTTACAAGACATTAAGAGAACCATCAAGGCGAAAAATGCCAGTTTTAGCTTGTACATAATGGAGAATTTAGGTTGTGTGTTAACCTAAACATACCTATTTTTTCAAAAGACGACTTGAAGTCTACCTTATTCTAAAGGAATCTAACTCACTTAAGCTGCCATAAAAGTCGTTACCATCAACTCTGTTTTCAGTAATGCCATTTACACGGACATTATCGGAAAACTGATGGAAAGTCCAAGGTATGTTCTTTACTCTTGCTTTGCCTCCCGAATAGGCTGCAATCCACAAAGGGTAATCATCTACATATCCTTGTAGAACGTGCTTGTAAAAATTCAAGCCGGTATATATTATGGGCTTAACTCCGTATTCTTCCTCGGCTAGTAAGAGCCAATTGAGCACTCCTTGACGAAGATTGTCACGCCCATAATCACTCTCCGTCTCAATATCTAATACAGGCACCAAATCACCGCTTTCTAACTTTACTACTGATGCAAAGTTCTCAAACTGTTGAGTTGAATTCTCATTAGGTCGATAATAGTGATAAGCTCCTCGAATAAATCCTTCTTCTTGCGCTCCTTTCCAGTTACGCGTGAAGAAAGCATCTTTCCCATTACTTCCCATTGTTGCACGAGTAAAGACAAATTCAATGGGATGATGTGTTCCTACTTGACTCCAATCGATTTCACCCTGATACTTAGAAACATCAATGCCAAAAACATAATCCTTGCCATAAGGAGATGCCTCTTGAGTTGAATTACACGAGGGGAAAAGTAGCAATATAGAGATTACAACAACCAAGGCAGTCGATAGAGCGAATCCCTGCTTATACATTACTTTCATTATACTATTCATGATACCTACTTACGTTTATCAGTAGAGGTCAAATACCCCTACATGACCCTATAACGCAGGCAGGAAATTTTATCGTATGATCGCACTATTCAATCTTGCTAACTACAAGATCATAACGATTACCATTTAAGTCTATTATCGAGAGTACATAATTTCCATCTGCCAAGTTTGCCAATGAAATTCTTTCATTGAATGGACCACCAAGGGCAACCGTAGACTTAGACCACAATTTCTGCCCCAGCATGGTTTGCAACTCTAAGTCTACTGAAGTTAATGGCCCAGCGTAGGACAACTCAATGATATCCTGTGTTGGATTTGGATTAGTTGTAATATGTCCTACATTGAAATCTTCAATTGAATTAGGATTTCCAAAAACAGTAATGGTATCTATCTGAGAGATAGATGTACATCCGTTGTTCAAAGTCAAGGACACTATATACTGACCTGGTGCTGCATAGGTATGCGAAACGAGATCACCTTGAGCCGTACTGCCATCTCCGAAATTCCAATCAGCGGTAATCCAATTACCCGCCGATGCATTATTAAAATTGACTTCGAGACCATTCAACCCATAGCCAAAACTTGGAATAGGTACATTACCATCAACCACGTTAACCAAGATCGAGCATGACTCTGTATTGCCAGAAGCATCCGTAACATCCATGACAACAAACTGAGGCCCGATATCAGCACATGAGAAGGTTGTTTGACTTAAGGTACGAGAGGTAATCGAGCAATTATCCACCGAACCATTGTCCACGTCATCTGGAGAGAGCACTCCGACACCATTTGCATCAAGACTGACTGTCGTGTTGGCGCAATACACATCAGGAAAACGATTATCAACGACAGTCACCGTTGCTGAGCAAGAAGACTGAAAACTTCCATAATCGTAAGTCAATACAACATTGTTTGGCCCCAAATTATTGCAAGTATAGGTCGTGATTCCAGTCAAACTGACATTAGGATTCCCACACTGTGAGGCGGGCGTCACATCAATTTCACTAGCATTCAAAGAATAGATCCCATTTCCATTCAGGGCGACCGTCGTGTTCTGACATGCAGCATTTTGTGGTGTCTGAGCATCAACATAATTCGTACGTGAAAGAGTATCACTTTCTGTTCCATCACTCACAATCAAGGTCACATCATATTGACCTGCATTATCGTAAGATACTGTGACCGGACTTGAAGTAGATGATGCCGGACTTCCACCTGGGAACAACCATTGCTCAGAGGTTGGCGAGCCCAATGAGTTATTCGTATAGGTGACTGTGAATGGAGCACATCCTGTAGCGTTCGTTGAAGAAAAATTAGCCGTTGGCCCAGTGGCGGCAGGAGAACACCCACTACTCAACTCAATATTGTCAATATAAAAGTTGTTGCCATAATTATTCGTTGAAGTAACGCGTATTCGCACATCAGCCAGTCCATCATAAGCGCTTAAGTCAATTACAGGACAAGGGGCGCCAAAGCCACTACCACACCAGTCATCCGCCGTGCTTGGCACAAATTCTGCCTGAATATCAGCACTTGTTGAGAAGTTACCTGAGCCGTTTTCCTCACCTGTAAAAACCAAATCAGGATAGGTATTGCCACCATCTGTGCTGATAAAGACTTCAATCTTATCTGCTGTTGGTGCGCCATTGGCGTCAACGTAACGTGCATAGGCATAATCAAAAGTCAATTGAACATTACTTTGACCCGTAAAATCAAGACCGTTTTGCGTGAACAAATAATCCTCTTCACCTACTCCATTTTGATAATTATAAAAATTCATCCAAATGCTTCGAGAACCATTGATCCCAGAAGCATTTGTGGTAGCAGCCCAGGCTACACCACCGTCTGGATTGTCAAGCGTCCAACCTGATTGGCCAGCTACTTCGAAGTCTTCGAAATAAAACTGAGTGGTTTGTGCACTATTGACCGTTATGATACCAGTTTGAGTGTAGGTGTCACTTCCATTCCCATTGGAAACCGTTAGCGAAACATCATAGGTTCCATCCGTGCCATAGGTCACTGTTGGATTTTGCTGAGTGGAACTTGACGGAGAGCCTCCTGGGAATGACCAGGACCATGAAGATGGTGCTGGGTTTCCATAGGATTCATCGGTATACTGCACAGTAATTGGAGGGCATCCACTACTTGCTGAGTAGGAAAACTGAGCTGTTGGAGCACCGGGTTGAATAAAGCAATTACTCGAAAGCTGCACGTTGTCTACATACATATTGTTGCCGTAGTCATTCACATTCTCAATTTTCAGCCGAACATTGCCTTGTCCATCATAAGCGCTCAAATCAAGATCAATACATCCTGTCAAAACACCCGCATAACACCAATCATCTGGTGTTGAAGGAATAAAATCTGCCGTTGTCGTATATCCTGTAGCAAATGTACCTGTGCCATCTTCTGCTTGACCAAAAAGCTGGGTATAGCTGTTTCCGCCATCCGTTGAAATTGAGATTACAAGAGAATCCGCCTGATTTTGAGAATATCTTCTGTGCGCATAGTCCACGGTCAAGCGAAGAGAAGAACGCCCTGTAAAGTCTAGCGCTGGAGAAATAATGGCATCCCGTTGACCCGAAGCGTCGTAGTTATAGTTATTCACTCTGGCCGCCTGGCTCCCGCTGTTAGTTCCTCCCACAGCGATTACTTCCCACGTAACCCCAGCGTCAGGATTTTCGATCGTCCAAGCATTCAAACCTGATTCAAAGTCCTCATCAAAGAAAATCTCTACACCATTGGGACCCACTTCTATGTAAGCACTCTCAGTTAGTGTAGTTGAGCCATATTGATTGGTTGCCGTGAGTGTGACATCATAAAGACCATTATTGGTATAGGTAACCGTCGGATTTTGTGCTGTAGAGGTCGCCGGACTTCCTCCAGGGAAACTCCAAGACCAAGAGGTTGGATTATACAACGACTGATCTATGAATTGAACTGTAGCCCCGGCACATTGCGGTCCATTGGCATCAGACATGAATTGCACTACCGGTGGATTCGTTGGATTGGTGCACTGTAAAGCTCCTAAGGCATTGATACGCCCTGCCCCTAAAGCTCCTACATACGATGGATTTTGTCCATCAATATTATCTGCGGATTGATCGAGACAATTTTCAATTTCATCTGG
>JAYYPZ010000053.1:0-43284 GCA_036128775.1 Bacteroidota bacterium | reverse complement strand
AATCGTTGATAATCGCATTTATAAGCTTCAAAATTTCGCTAAAGTCTCAATATCTTTAGTGCATGACGTCAGAACAACGCAAAGCCCTCCGCGAGCATCTCCACTCCCTTGGGCAATACCTTTGACATCGATAAGAAGACTTTTGACGTAAGAGAAAAAGAACGCTTATCCATGCAAAATGGCTTTTGGGATGATCCCAAAAAAGCGGAATCCATGATGCAAGCGATGCGCAAAGACAAGTATTGGATTGACTTGTATAACGTTGTGGTATCCTCTCTCGACGATGCCGAAGTACTTCAAGAATTTTACAGCGCGGGAGAAAGCACCGAAGAAGAAGTAAAAGAAGCCTTCACATTAGCCAAAAACCAATTGGATGAGTTAGAGTTTAAGTCGACGCTAAGCAAAGAAGAAGATAGTTTACATGCTATCCTCGAGATCAATGCCGGTGCTGGTGGAACGGAGTCCAATGATTGGGCAGCCATGATTCTACGCATGTATACCATGTGGGCGGAGAACAATGGCTTTAAGGTCACTACCCTAGATACACGCGATGGTGAAGTGGCAGGGATAAAATCCATTTCCCTTGAGATTCAGGGAGAGTTTGCCTATGGTCAACTCAAAGGAGAGAACGGAGTCCATCGATTAGTACGTATTTCCCCATTTGACTCCAGTGGACGGCGACACACATCATTTGCCGCAGTATTTGTCTATCCCGTTGTCGATGATACCATAGAAATTGAGATTAATCCTTCGGACCTTGATTGGGATACCTTCCGTGCATCAGGCGCAGGGGGGCAGCACATCAACAAGGTGGAAACGGCTGTACGTGTCAGGCATAAGCCCTCTGGACTTGTTGTCGAATGTCAGGATAGCCGCTCACAACATGGCAACCGCGAAACCGCACTAAAGATGCTCAAATCGAAACTTTATGAATTAGAGATACAAAAACAAAATAAAGCACGGGCTGAAATCGAAGCAGGAAAAATGAAAATAGAATGGGGATCTCAGATAAGGAATTACGTCCTGCATCCCTATAAGCTCGTCAAAGACACACGATCTAACCATGAAACCTCTCAAGCACAAAAGGTATTAGACGGAGAACTCAATCCATTTATAAAATCCTATTTACTTCACGGAAAAAAATAGTCGTTATGCCCATGCACCAAGTCGTCACCTTATCTCAGTTTATTGCCGAAGAGCAAGCCAAACATCCTGAATCCTCGGGGAATCTCTCCCGAATATTTCGCGACATTAAGTTGGCTGCCAAGATTGTCAACCGTGATGTTCGAAAAGCCGGCCTTGTCGATATCCTAGGAGAACATGGCACGATGAACATTCAAGGAGAAGAGGTAAAGAAGCTCGACGTAATTGCCAATGATATCTTCATTGACTCACTGAGTCAGTCGGGAGACATCTGTGCCATCCTATCCGAAGAAGAAGATGATTTTCGTCCTGTAAATACTCCAGCCGGTAAGCAGGGAAAATATGTTATCGCTATCGATCCTATGGATGGATCCTCAAATATTGATGCCAATGTGACGATTGGTACCATTTTTTCGATATGGAAAAGAAAAAGCCCACTTGGAAGTGAGGTGACCCTTGATGATTGTTTACAAGCAGGCAGTAAACAGGTTGCTGCAGGTTATGTAGTTTACGGGTCGTCTACTATGTTGGTCTATACCACGGGAAGTGGGGTCAATGGATTCACCCTTGATGTAAGTATCGGTGATTTCTGTCTATCCCATCCCAACATGACTACCCCATCGATGGGGCAAATTTGTTCGATTAACTCGGGTAATTACCGCTCATTTTCTGAGGGAATGCAGGAATACATTGACTATACCAACAACAAGGGATATACAGGGCGCTACATCGGATCATTTGTTGCCGACTTTCACCGCAATATGGTCAAAGGGGGTATCTACCTCTACCCTGCTACCGAGAAGGCACCGAATGGCAAACTCCGGTTATTGTATGAATGCAACCCCATGGCCTTTTTGATTGAGCAAGCAGGAGGTATTGCTACTACAGGGGAGATTAGAGTGCTTGATATTCAGCCCGCTGAACTCCACCAAAGAATACCGCTGATTATTGGATCTAAGGATATGGTGGAAGAAGCCCTGCGCATTGCACACCCAAATCGCTAAGACAAAGCCCCTATGCCCCACACCCAACTGACCTCTTCGTTAAACTCACTTGTCCAAGCACTGGAATCCAATGAGATTTCATCCTGCGCTAAGCTTAGATCATTGCTAACAGAGGCGGATATCAAGTCAGAGGAGCTACTTCCTTGGGCGAATTATGATCATCCCGTCGAGGATAGTTATGGCAGAAAAGTAGTCTACGAAAACAAGCACTTCGAAGTTATGGTCATGTCCTGGACTCCAGGCGACATGTCGGCAATCCATAATCATGGAAACACCCAGTGGGGATGCGTCCAAGTCTTCGGCCAAGCAGAACATGCCACCTTTAAGGTCGATGAAGACGAGATCTACACGCTGAGTAGAGAGACGCTTACAAATGGTCAAATCATTCATGTTAACCATTCGCTCGTGCATCAAATGGGTAATAGTGGCCATCAGCCCTTTCTTAGCCTCCATGTATATGGGATAGATACGATTGAAAATGCCTCACAACAAGGCGTTACCGCGGACTCAAACCTATTTTATGCCTACGAATCATCCATTGCCAGAGTTGGTGGAGGCGCATTCTTTGCACTACCACAAGAAAACATTGAGACTAAGAGTAAAGGACCCAAGGCAGACTTCCCCACCTATATCCGAGATTATACCGAGCATGTCAAGCGATTGCGAGCAGTTCACAAGGCGAACCGGTCAACAAGTGACGAAAGCTACCATGCGCTCAAAGAAGGATTATATCATTCCAGTCACTTGGACTTACTAACAGATAATCTTGAACAACATATTGATGAAAATGGTCACTGTGAGAACTCCATCTGGTGGAAAATACTGTACAAGGAAATCCAGGCTTGGTCTACGCTAAAGAATGAGATAGATGGAGAAGAAAACGTTGAAGATTCTTTTCATGATTATGCAGCGATGTATGATGCATTAATCGGCAATCCGTGCCTAGAGGACTTTATGGCGAACTATATCGCTATGGTCTTTAAACAGTTCGTAGAAGATGCCGAGACCAAAACCTTTTTATCTCTTGGATGTGGCACTGGACTAATTGAAGAGTACATTCTCGAAAACTATGGAATAACGAAAGAAAACCTTTTTGGCTTTGACCTTTCCCATGCCATGGTTGATATAGCCAAAACTCGTATCCAAGCAGAACAAGGCGATGTATTAGACCTCGACCCCGCAATTACCCAATGGGATATAGCCTTTACTGGCCTCAATGTTCTCCACTATATAGATCATGAGCTTTTTGAAGAATCTATCCAGCGCACGGCATCCATTGTTCGACCGGGAGGATTTTTCTTTGGAGATTTTATCACACCTGATCATATTCGCTGGTACCCTAACCTCATGAGATCATCAGATTCAACCATCATATCGCTAAGAAATCCAAAGCTTAAAGAATCTGAAGGGAGAATGTATATGGAATCCCATATTATCAATCTTGATTTTTCTAAGGAAACCGTCTTAATCAATGACGCGGGAAGCCATTTACGTCATCTACCTGCAATGCACAGAGTACGCGCATTATTTGAAAAATATTTTACAGGATCCGTTCACTTGTACGACGCCTATTCCTTAAGAGAGATTGCCCCACATGCAGATTCCTGTGCATCAACGCGTTATTTTATTGTTGCCAAAAAGAAAGTATGACCCCTATACTAACAAAACATAGCGCACTACGTCTCGCGAGTCTCTTCCTTGGATTGCTCTATTCGTATTACATCATCTATTGGCATGAAGTCTATGTAGATATGGCTGTTAATACGCTAGAAGAAATAGGACTAGATGCCTTTAATGTGATGGTAATGAAGTTAGTCTTAGGGATTAGTGGCCTGCTTTGCATCTTTATTGCATGGCGTCTTAGATGGCAATACAAGCACCAGCGACGGCCACAGTTCATATTGCACGGACTCTTGATATTCACGCTTTTAATTGGATTATGGATGACTGCGCACACCCTATTGTTATTGGAGATGAACGTCGAGTTAATCCATGTACCGATGTATGCCATTCTTGCCTTCTTCTTATTCTTTGCCTTCCGACATTGGACGATGGTAGTGCTCGTTGCGCTACCCATTATGCTCTATGACGAATGGTATCAGTATATCGTCTTACATGCCCATTATGAAACGTATTATTCCTTTAATGATGTGATGTGTGATGTACTGGGTCTTGCTGTAGGATTGCTTTTGCTTGCTATTCTTGGATTCTATCCAAAACGTCGACACCTTCATGCTATAGAGTGGGTATACCATGCTGCATTAAGTCTATCTAGTCTGTACTTAGCTTGGCTTTGGCACGAAGGAATTCTTATTGCATATCAAGCTGATGAACTACTGCACACGCGCTTTGTTTTTAATCAACTGCTAAATCCTACCCAGTTATGGCAGATTCACTCCTACACCTATAAAGAATATATGGTATTGAAACCCATCATGGGCGTAAGCGTGGTTATAGGGAGTTGCTTTGCCTTGTGCTTGTCTGGATTATTCTTTAGAGAGCGTTCGCTCTAAAACAACGAGTTGCCATGATAATACAATCCATGGATTCGGATTTTCCGAATGCAAGGGACGAAGTGTTTCTGCGAGTGATCTCGAAATCTCATGTCGATTTGAGGAGCAATATCCTTGAAGATCCACCCACTCATAAAGCGTATCTATAGATGCGCTAATGGCAGCAATTCCCAAGACTTCATAAAGAGATGAGTCTCGACGAAAGGTTGGTGAACATAAAGCAAAACCCTGGGGAAGATTATCGACGATATGGAAGGTATCCCTGCCCTCGGACCGCTCACCCCCCACTAGGTTACTTATGCTAAATAAACGTTCTTCAGTTGATAAATAACTTGTCTCAGATACTGAATCAGGAAGAAGCGTCTCTGTCCATTCAATATTGACTTGACTACTTGCTTCAGCTACCTTAAGCAATTGATTTACCTCAAGACCTGAAGAAGTCAAGCTATTCCACTTTATAATATCTGCCATTTGTACACCATACATCGTAGCAATCGAATAGAGCGTTTCTCCTTGCTTAACCCGATGATATCCCGAAAGAGAATCCTTACTTGCAAACGTTGCACAATCCAAAAGGACCGTGTCTCCGACACGTAATCCATTGTTAATCAAATCACTGTTGCAGTCCATAATGTGCTGAACATCTGCCTCATACAGGCGCGCTATGCTGTACAAGGTCTGGCCCTCTTCAGCGATATGAAAATCGGTCTGGCCTCGTTGACTATAACCTACTACGGCTAAGGAAAAACTCAACAAATAGGTAAAACAACGTAGAAACATCTTCATTCTTTGCTTTAAATTAGTTGATATAATTCATCTTTTCATGGGAAAACCTTTTCAAATTAGGTTAATCTTTTTCTATTGTTTTCTATTTGCCGGATTGCTTTTTAGCACAATAAGCTGCAATTCATCAAATGAAACATTACCCAATGCCCCATCGAGCGAAGGATCTTCCTTGGCAGAAGATAGTTTAGTCTATCGGATAATCATAGATGACGAGATCAACCCATCTGTTTCACGCCTCGTTCGCCGAGGGATTGAGGAAGCCCAAAAACGTGAAGCTGACTACCTTTTTATCGAGTTAGAGACCTATGGAGGCCTTGTGGTAGATGCTGATGACATACGCACAGATATACTAAATTGCCCCATACCCGTAATCATCTATATCCAGAATAATGCGGCCTCTGCCGGAGCGCTGATCTCCTTAGCATGCGATTCAATCTATATGAATCCATCAGCAACCATTGGGGCTGCGGCTGTTGTAGACCAAACAGGAGAAGTTCAGGCCGAGAAATATCAGTCTTACATGCGCGGTAAAATGCGAGCAACGGCTGAAGCTAATGGACGCAATCCCGCTATTGCAGAAGGAATGGTCGATCCAAGCATTGTAGTCCCTGGTATCTCTGACTCAAGTAAAATCATCACACTAACCGCCCAAGAGGCCGTAAGTGAAGACATCAACTTTTGTGAAGGCATTGCACCAGATGCCGATTCTGCACTGAGACTAGCTGGCCTAGGAGAATATGCTGTTCAAAATCATATTCCGACTTCTACGGACAATGTCATAGGCTTTTTTGTACGGCCCGTGGTATCGTCCTTGTTATTAGGCCTCATTGTGATCGGCATTGTCTTGGAATTTAAAACCCCAGGTGTTGGCCTTTTTGTCATCATCAGTCTAGTAGCCGCCGTCCTTTACTTCCTACCCTTGTACTATGAGGGACTGGCTGCCAATTGGGAAATAGCCCTGTTTCTTTTGGGACTTGTTCTTTTGGCCGTAGAAGTATTTGTAATTCCAGGCTTTGGAGTATTTGGTATTTTGGGATTCACCTTCGTTGCCTGCGGATTGGGACTAGCAATGGTTCAAAATCTAGACATGGAATCCTATGAGTTCACGCTCAAAACCTCTCCCTCGACGATTATACGACCGTTCTTACTCGTGGCATCTGTGGTCATTCTTGGCTTTATCAGCGCCTTGTTTCTATTAGGCAAAGGCATCCAAAACTCGTATTTATCCAAGCGACTAACCGTACAGTCAGTACAAAGTAAAGAGGAGGGTTATGTGGTAGGTAGAGCTCATGAACTTAACACGATGAAAAACAAAGAAGGACGCACCATCTCCATGCTTCGTCCGATGGGCAAAGTAGAGATTGATGGAAAATCCTATCATGCTCGATGTGAGCAAGGATACCTTGAATCGGGAACACCTATTCGTGTAGATGCCATTAACGGTACAACGCTGCTCGTCTCAAAAACAACGAATGAGTAGTCACGCTTCGGTCTTAGTATGCATACCCTCGCGATATCACGCTCGTCGATTGCCGGGAAAAGCCTTATTAAATCTTGGAGAAGAAACCGTCATTCAACGGGTTTATAAACAAGCTTCACTCGCCGCCTTTAAGACTATTGTTCTTACCGACCACCCCGCCATTGTCCGTAGCATCCAATCTATTCATGGTGAAGTAATCTACAGAATGCAAAAAGCAAGCAATGGAAGCCAACGAATATTTCATTATCTCTCAGAAATAGACAACACCCTTGATCCAAGCACCATTGTAGTCAATGTTCAAGGAGATGAGCCCCTGTTAAACCCTACAAATATTCAACGATTAGTCGAATGCTTTTCTGACAAGGAAACCTGTATTGCCTCTTTGTATGGCGGTGTTGTATCGCCTAACCAATATGCCATGGCTCAACGAGTTAAGGTCAATGTAAACCATGGCCTAGCAACTACCTTTGAGCGCATCGTCGAGTCTTCGGATAAACAATGGCATAAACATATAGGCATCTATGCCTTTCGATGGAAGACACTTAAGGAAGTAATGAAACTCACCCCAAGTCCGCGTGAAATGGCGTTATCCCTTGAACAACTTCGCTGGATGGATCACGGTTATTCTATAAAGATGATCGAAGGCTTTTCAAATGGCATTGCCATAGATACGGCAGCAGATATTCTCGAAGCACGAAATTTCCTAAATTCATAGAATGACCGTAGCGGAAAATGTACCTATTGTATTCCTTAAAGGAGCAAAAATCTATCAAGGAGATAGTTTGATTTTACATCAAGTGGATTTTCACATCGATCGCGGTGAATTTGTCTATTTGATTGGTAAAACAGGAACGGGCAAATCGTCCTTGATGAAGACGCTCTACGGAGACCTTCCTTTGACTACCGGCCAAGGTATGGTAAACTCATTCAGCCTACCTAAGCTCAAGAAAAAAGAAATTCCTTTTCTGCGAAGATCACTCGGTATCATCTTTCAAGACTTCCAACTTTTAACTGACCGCAGTGTTGAAGACAACTTACTCTTTGTGCTCTATGCAACGGAGTGGAGTGACAAGGTAGCTATGAAAGAAAGAATACATGAAGTTCTCAGTGAGGTAGGACTTCTTGGTAAAGAATATAAAAGACCTTTTGAGCTGTCTGGTGGTGAACAACAGCGTTTAGTTTTAGCGCGCGCTATGCTTAACAGACCTGAGTTGATTATCGCTGACGAACCCACAGGAAATCTTGATCCTGATACCTCACACGAAATCATGGAACTCCTTTTTGAAATCAATAAAAATGATAAAACCGCCTTTCTTATGGCAACCCATGATTACACCCTTATCGAACGATTTCCTGCTCGTGTAGTGCAATGCGCTGATGAAACGATAAGCGAGAACCTTGACCTGTAGTCCGCTACTCTAGACTATGACAGAACCAGGTTTATCCATTTTGATACCCCAATACAATCAAGAAGTTATCGCGCTTCTTGAACGACTTGAGGCATCGATTCCAAACCATATTCCTTATGAAGTTGTCGTGGCGAATGATAATGATCAGGCCTCCTACCCTTTAACCCAAGAATGGTTGAATACAAGAGGATTTCGTTTTATTCAGAATGCAAAAAACCTAGGTCGTGCTAAAAATAGAAATCAGCTAGCCATAGCAAGTCAATATGATTTGCTTTTGTTTATGGATGAGGATATGATGCCCAAAAACTCAGCGTGTATCGAGCGTTATCATGACACACTTCAAAACAACGATGTGGTCGTTGGAGGGCACATCTACGAAGAGCAAAAACCCAACTCCTCCTATCTCCTCCATTGGCGCTATGGCAGCACGATCGAAGCGAAAGCGAGCTCTAAAAATGAGCATAAAAGCTTTTCCTCTGCTGTGTTTGGCATCAAGAAGTCCTGTTTTAACTCCATAAAGTTTAATGAGTCAATCGTAGATTACGGTCATGAGGATTCCTTGTTTGGTGCTTCACTTGAACAACACAGTTATCAGATTGAGTTTATCAATGAACCTTGCTATCACCTCGGACTGCACACAAATAGTGACTTTGTCGAGCGAAGTCGCACCGCGATTCAAACCCTTTACCAAATCGAGCAACGTGTTGACCACCCTACAAGCCAAGCACTCACGAGACTTCAAGAATATTACACCGCGAAAAATAGGTCTGGAATTGGCCAGCTTCAATTAGGCCTTATCCAGTTAATGCAAACCTTTTGGAGGTGGATGGCCATTCAATGGTCTTCGGTAGCTGCATTACAGCTCTATAAACTAAGTTGCTATTGCCAACTCAAAAAGGAAGAGTAAATCCTAAGCCTCTACAGGCATGGGTCGAGTTTCCATATTTACAGGTAGCACCTTCGATACTCCCGGCTCAGCCATGGTAACACCGTACATTACATTAACATTCACCATGGTTTGCTTGTTATGCGTAACCAGAATGAATTGAGTTTCCTTGCTATAATGGCGAATCAAAGAGTTAAACTTTTGAATATTGTGATCATCTAACGGAGCATCTACCTCATCAAAAATGCAGAAAGGCGCAGGCTTTAAACGATACATAGAAAATAGTAAAGCGGTTGCCGTCAACGTCTTTTCACCTCCTGATAGCTGATCAATAACAACCGGCTTTTTACCTTTAGGCTTAGCCTTAATTGTAATTTTGGATTCTAATGGATCTTCAGGGTTTTCTAACACGAGGTCACACTTGTCTCCCGGTTCAAAGAGTGTTTGAAAGGTCTCAATAAAATACTGGCGTATCTCGACAAAGGCCTCATTAAATCGCAGAGTCGCTTCTTTCTCAATGGCTTCGATAGTCTGCGTTAAATCATCCCGGGCAGCCAACATATCATCTCGTTGTTGAGTAATAAAGGAATATCGTCCTTCCATAGCCTCATAAGCCTCAACCGCCATCGGATTGACATCGCCGAACTTTTGAATGCGTTGGGCCAATAATTCTTCTTGAGCTAGTAGCGTTTGACGAAGTTCTTCGCTGAAGTCCTTTTGCTCTGAATCTTCATCACTAGCCTCCCTTTCAATGTTCAATGGTTCAGACCACTTGGCTTCATAGGCCTTTGCCAAACTATCTTGCTGGGCAATCAGAGCGTCCTTCTTTAACGAGTTGCTATCGAGTTCTGCGTCGAGCTGCAATCGGATTCGTTCTGCTTTTCGCAAATCTTCTTCTAGGGCAAGTACAGCATCGCGTTGGGCATAGAAAGCGCTTTCCTCCTCGCTGAGACCAGCATTAGCCTCTGTGTATTGTTTTACTGCCTTTTGTAAAGCATCTTCCTGAGTAGAAAGGTCCTTTTCGATCGTATCTACTTCGAGCTGAAGTTGTGTACTCCTCTCCTTTCGTTGATCAATTCG
This sequence comes from Bacteroidota bacterium, assembly GCA_036128775.1. Taxonomy (GTDB): domain Bacteria; phylum Bacteroidota; class Bacteroidia; order Chitinophagales; family UBA8649; genus UBA8649. The sequence continues at coordinate 32,983 of JAYYPZ010000053.1, read as the reverse complement.
AGCTTGGCTCTGCTCGGTAAAGTTTTTTCTTAAGGTTAACTCACCCTGAATTCGATCACATTCTGACTGCATCGCTAACAAGCTTTGTTGCGCAGCAAAAAAGGCTTCACGGCTTTGCGCTACTCTTTGCTCAGCTTGCGAAACTTTTTCTTGAAGTTTCATTACTTCTTCATCAGGGCTACCTGTCTTTTTCAAGCTGTCATAGTGGGCTAAGAGTTCTTTTTCCTGATTGGCAAGGTCGTTTAAACTCTTAGTTATTGCTGTCTTGCGATCAGCATCAGCCTGAGATACCCTTTGAATCTGTTCAAGTTCCAAGGTAACCTTCACTTTGTCCTGGGTGAGCTCTTGTGCGCGAGATCGATATTCCCCGAGATTTAATTCCAACCGGCTATGAAGGAGTTTACCATGTTGAATTTTTAATTCTTCAAGATGATCTTCTAATTCCTGAATGCGCTTCTTCCCTTTCTTGACCTCCTTTTCAAGTTTGTCTATCTGTTGCTTACGACCTGTTCTTTTGCCATCGAATAACCCAATCGACCCACCTTGAATCACAGAATGCATAGCAGACCACTTACCATCTTGGCTAATCAAGTTAAATTTTGAATATTTCTTTAGTAAAGCAGGGACATCAGCTTGATCTTCTGTTCTGATGAAATAGGTTTTGTCCAACAGCCATGAAATTACCTGATTGTATATTGAATCGACGCGGACAACATCAGTCGCAGCAATAAGATTAGGATCTAGTACAGGAGGGCTGGATTTAAAGGCTTTGATTTGATCCATAACAATAAACTGGGCCCTACCCTTAGAACTTTTTGATAAAATCGAGACCGCCTCCCAAGCTTCTGCCTCGTTGCGTACAATGTAATGATTGAGGTAAGCGCTTAATGCTTGCTCTACGGCAATTCGATAATCTTTTTCAACCTCTAAAACGTCAGAAACTAAAGGGATATCACTGCCCCAATTCGCGCTTTTTGTGAGATACTTAATGGATTCTGGATAGCCCTCTAAGTTCTGCACCATGGATTTGAGTAATTGAACTTCATTTTGTGATCGATCAAAGGCTCGACTTGCCTGAGATAGTCGCAATTCTCCATGTTGTGTAGCCGTTTGGTTATCTTCTAACTGCTTGGTCAAAATAGCCTCTTTCGATTCCTCCTTGGCTAACAATTTACCGTTGGCTTTTATGGACGTTTCTACATCACCTAATGTAGTCTTCAACTCTTGTTCACGAAGCGATCGCTCAGCGTGATTTGAAGAGATTAAGTCCGCTTCCTTTTCAAAATCTTCTCGCCGAACTTTCGTCAATTGAAGATCTTGTTCCGCCTTGCTCAAGGAGTTCACATATTCCATTGCACGCTGCTGAGCCAACGCAGCTTCCTGCTTTATGGAAAGCATATTGGATTCCTCCTTCTTAAATGCCTCGGAGGTTGAGTCAACAACTAGGCTTTGGGCTTTTGCATCGGCTGTTTTTCCCTCAAGCGTTTTAGTCAGTTCTTGAGCATCCTTCTTGGACTGTTCCATTTCGAGCTGATCGGATTCAATGGACTGATTTGCCTGACGCCATTGGTTTTGTCGATTGACTAATCGTTCTTTTAGGATTTCTCGGTTCTTTTCAATTTCCTTAACCTGCTCTTGCAATACGTTAGCAGAAGATTGCTTGGCTTTTAATGCATTGGATGCCTTATCTAAGGACTGATTCTCTGCCTCAATGCTCTTTTTAAGCTTCGCCATGGATGCTAAAGCTGCACTGGATGCTTCGAGCTTTGAAGCTCGCTCTGTAACAAAGGCATCGATCGATTGCTGGATTAAAAACCACTCAACAAGGTGCCGTTCCGTAGAAACCTCTTGATAGGATGCCTTCCACTTTCTGTATTTTTTTGCTCGACGCGCCTGCTGCTCAAGAACCTTCATATTGGACTCAATCTCTAGCAAGATGTCCTCAATACGCTCTAAATCTTGTGCCGTTCCCTTTAACTTATTGTTTGCCTCCTTTCGACGCATTCTGAAATGCTGAACTCCAGCGGCTTGTTCAATCAACGCTCGACGCGCGTTATTTCTGTCTTGCAACAGGTCATCCACCATGCCCAACTCAATAATGGCATACAAGTCATTGGAAATTCCACTGCCACGCAATAAATCATGAATATCTTTTAAGCGACAAGTTGTGCCGTTAATCTGATAGGTACTCTCACCGCTTCTGTATAGGCGCCGGCTAATCGCTACCTCATTAAACTGGAGAGGAAGAATATTTTTGGTATTGCTAAACACAATAGTAACCTCGGCAAGGCCAGATGCCTTTCGTGTTTTTGAACCACTAAATATTAAGGACGCCATTCGATCGAGTCGAAGATTCGCTATGCGCTGCTCCCCCAACACCCATCGTATCGCGTCGACGACATTGGATTTTCCACAACCATTAGGCCCAACAATAGCAGTAACCCCATCATTCACGTGAACGATGGTCTTATCAGCAAAGCTTTTAAATCCTTTTATTTCGAGTCTGTCGAGTCGCATGGGCTATCGATTTCCTTTCGGAAAGGAGTATGAATATCGGTATAAAATGATAATCGAAAGAATTGTATTTTCAACGTATGGATAACTGGTTATACTACATCATAGTAGCAGGTTTTTTTGCTGTAAGCCAAGTCATGGAAAAGCGGCGCAAACAGGCAAAAAAAGATGGTCGAAATATGACACCTCCGCCGCAGACCGACGCAAACAGACCAGACCCAAAACCTCAAAGAAAAAGACCAACAAACACGCCAGATACCCTAGACGATGTATTAGCTGAAATGCTGGGTATACCCAAACGAAAAAAGCCAGCAAAACAACTGGCGCCAAAATCTACCAAGCCAAGCTCCAATACAAAGTCGCCGACTCAGAAGAACACTCCGACTCCATCGTTCAAATCAAGTCTGCCAACGCAAGCAAAGCCCAAAACACAAGCACAGACTACTCAAGGAGAGCCATACTCAGCGTATGCTAAGTATAATAAACCAACATCTGTAGCAGATGAACGAAAGTCACCGAACAATCAAACAAGTCCAGCGAAAAAGGAATCGGTTAACCTTCGGCAGGCTGTGATTTATCAGACGATTCTTGAACGGAAGTATTCGTAGAAGCGACATCCTTACTTGGTTCACCATTTGATTCTTCCGTTGACACTGAATCCGCAGGCTTAGACTCCCTTGATGGCTTCTTTGTGTCCTCTTGTGCATCGCCTTGATTCTCTGGAGCCTCTTTTCCGCTTGGCGACGGCTCATTTCTTGCCATCTGTTTTTTTAGCTTGCTCAAGGTTTTCTCGATATCTGCTTTCTTTTTAGCGATTTCAGCGATCTCCCCCTCTAGCATCTGAAGCTTGGTTTCGTGAAGCTTCATTTGAAAAACTTGATCGGTTTTTTCCAAGGCCTCACGATGATACTTTGCGTTACGTTGTACCCGCTCAAGAGCTTTTGTAACCCCGCCCACAATCCGATTTAAATCATCAATACGCTTGGAGTTCCTCGCCATATCCTCATCACGGCGAGAATTTTTCACTTTGTCAAACGCACCATCTAGCGTTGCTTTGAGCTCATTACGGTCAGATTTCGTAAGCTTTTCTTGCTTCCACAACTCATGAATAGCTTTTAACTCGTTGAATAGCACGTTACGCTGTGTTTTCCCTTCTTCAATTTTTGCGGTAACCTCCTCAATTTTCGCCAAGACATTCTTTTTACCTTCTACGGAAGCTAACTCAAGCTTACGCTTATCTTCTTTACGAAGAGCTTTTAGTACGTCGAACATGACATCTACTCGGGCCTTGAATTCATCAGTAATTGAACGAGGCAAGTGGTTTTCTTTGGCAAAAGCAAAAAATTTATCCCAAAAAGCCTTGCAAGCTTCGAAGTGGTGGCGATCAAAAGCATCCATTTGAGCTAAGGTGGATTCTAAGTGCTCTACTTCTTGGTTGTAGACAGATAGCAAGCGCTCTCTAACTAAAAGTGTTGCCCAATTCAGCTCGATTTGCCGAACCTTTCCAGCGTCTTTTGTCTTCCAATGCTCAGGCAAAAGGTGTTCATGCTGACTGTCGCGCACGACTTCCTCAAAAGGTGCGGGCAATTCTACCGTTGGATCAAGATTAATCCATTGATCGAGTTTATCTTCGAGAAGATCTTCATGATCATAGGCAAAGAGGTTTATCTTAAGGTCTTTGGCAAGAAACTCCACGGCAACGCGGGAATTCTCTTTATTCGGAAGATCACATCGGATTTGGTAACGCAGATTCATTGGAAAAGGTCAACTCGCTAAATATCGCGACATTATGAGTTTTGAATATTTCTCAAAGTTAACGAAAACACCTACCATAGATACAATACCTGGATGTCAAAGTCACGAAGAATTTGTACGACCCTATAGAAATCTATTGAAAACAAGTCGCAAAACCTACATATCAAGTGCCGTGATGATTTTGCTCTACAATCTTGAGGGCAAGGCAGTTATCCCATGCATCAAGCGAAGTAAACGCCCTGGAGATAAACACAGCGGGCAAATCGGCTTACCCGGCGGTCGAAAGGATGCAAGCGATAAAGACTTATGGCATACTGCTATTCGAGAGTGTCAAGAAGAAGTTGGACTCAATCATCAGCCTCAATATATCACCCAGCTCTCCCCTGTGCAGATTCCCGTGAGTGGCTATGAAATTCATCCCTACATCGCATTAAGTCAGGAAACAATACCGTGGAAGATTGATTCTACTGAGGTCGAAAGCTTACATTTTATCGAGGTCAAGGATTTGATGAATGCGACAATCCAACAACACGCAGTAGAAGTTGCGTATTTGAGTCATGCAATCAAAGTACCTGCCTTTTCTATCGATGATATGGTGATATGGGGAGCTACGGCAATGATTCTAGCGGAGTTTAGGGATTGGGTTGTTTTTCAGGAAAAGACAATGGGTGCAACATAGGCCCACCACATCCCGCCTCCCTTCGGGGAAGATCTTGTTTACATTTCATATTGTCAAGACATAATGAGAAAGTAGCCCTCCTGCCCTGCAATTTGGTGTCTTAGCTCTAGTCGAACGCGACTCTCACTCCTAAAAATCCTCGGATACCTTGGTTCGGTGCAAAAACGTATGACGGATCAAAAGTCAATGCATTGGGATTATCGATGGTAGGAATCGCCTGACCGTTCGCATCAAATTGCACTTGTCGATCAAAGGGGTCGAAGGAACGAGCAATGCTATTGGCAGGCGGTCGGTAGTTGAGTAGATTCTTTACACCACCATAGATTTCCCAACGCTTTCCAAAACCTTTAGTCAATTGAATGTTCTGTAAACTCCACCATGGAGAATACTCAGGCCGATCATCTAAGTCACCGAGAAGAGGTAGTCGCATAGGACCATAGAGCGTGCCTGTATAATCAAGCGAAAGATCAGCGCGCGACCATTCATAGCTCAAACGCCATATCCCTTGAAACTGCTCGGTAAGTATTTGGCGCGTGCGAAGTCCATTCTCATAGGTCGATACATCCATCAACGTTCCACCAATTCTAGCGCTGAAACCCGATTCTGTTGTAAGATCTATATTACAAGACATTCCCTTAGATAGCGCATAGCCTTCTAGATTATCATAAATGATTTTATTAGGGTCGGTATCATAGTCTGGAAGAATCTGATTGGTAAAATGCGTGAAAAATCCAGTAAAATCAAAGCTTAAAAAGTATCCCTTGCTTGAATAAATGCGTTCCACCAGATTAATATTTGCATTCCAAGAAGTTTCTGGTCGTAGTTCTGAGGCAAACTCAACCGTCCTCGCTCCAGTAAGTGCAGCATGATCTTCGGTAAACACATTGGCTACGCGATAGCCATTACCTAAACTAAGGCGAATGACATGCTTTCTGTTTTCGGAAAGCCATTTATAGTTTATTCGAGGACTTAGAATGCTCCCATGCACTGTGTTATAGTCATATCGAAGCCCTAGCAATAAAGAATGTTGAGGATTTATATCCAGCTCGTTTTGAACAAACAGACCGGGCAGATGAATGGTAGACGGTTGATTGCCGGCTATCCCCTGAGTAGCTACCGTATTATCATCAAAATGCGTCATACGGTAGGTGAAGCCCGCAAGCAACTCATTACCCATAAGCCTCTTACGCCAGGTCAATTGGCTAAAAGCCACCGACTGGTCAGCCAGATAAACCGTATTGCCATAGACTGAGTTCTGGTGGTGACCGTTCGCACTTAAACGAAGCTTTATCTCCTCACGACAAGGCAATTGGTAAACACCAAGCGCTTCCCAACGGCTTGTATAGATACTTTCTCCATACACCTCATCACGTCCTCGAAAGGTCTTATTCCAATCCATTTCACCTCCCCATCGGTCTTCATACACATAGCGTCCTGCTATTGAAAACTCCCTGCCCTTATTTCGTTTAAAGCGAAACTTTTGAAAAACCGATACACGTTGTTGGAGACTTACGTCAGTAAATCCGTCATCATTTTTATCTAATGGTAATTGATAGTTGAAGTAGTTAACGCCTAAAAGCGCATCCACCTTCTCCCCTATGGCAAAGCGTCCACCGAGATCCATATTGACCTCTGCCCAACTGGTAGCAAATACATCTGCAGTAAAACGATTGGCTTGTAATGGATTCTTTGTGATAATGTTAATCAAACCTCCTACTGCTTCCGAACCATACAACGTCGACGCCGGCCCCTTAACAACTTCAATACGTTCTACCAGGGATTGTGGAATTCCGGTCAGACCATAAACAGTAGATAGACCGCTCACAATAGGCATTCCATCAATCAACACCATGGTATAAGGCCCTTCTAAACCATTGATATGAATATCTCCTGTATTGCACACGTTGCAATTAAGCTGAGGACGAACACCATTGACATTTTGCAGGGATTCATACAGTGATGGTGTAGGATTGGATTTAAAATAGGAGGAAGAATAAACCTCAACAGGAACGGGACTATTCATTCTTGAAACAGGCCTTAAATTTCCTGAAATCACTATATCCTCTAAACTTCCTTCTTCTGGTTGTAGATTAATATTGATATCCCTACAATCACCGTCTAGTCGAACAACAACCTCCTGGGTAATAAAACCTAGGTAGGATACAAGAAGGGTAACTTGTGAATGACGCGTTAGACGAATTTCAAACTTACCTTCAGCATCACCTAGTAATCGTAAACTATCTTCTTGGACTGTAATTGTTGGAAAGGCTAAGGGACTGCCTTGGACCGTTACCTGACCCGTGCATATAGCCTCTTGTGCCGAAAGCCTTGAAAAACAGAGCACAAGGAAAAATGCAAACAAAAAACGACCTAGCCACTTCATTGGTATGGTGAAAGTAAGACTACTAATACGTTTTCAAGTACTATGCGATTGAAAGCAACGCAACTCTTGACGCAAGCATTGTCACGTAATCCATTTTTTCTTGGATTATGCAGTCAGTTCAGAAAACACTTCTTTATTTAGGCCAATACCTCTTCGACCTTTTGAGCAGCGTCTTTTAACTGAATAACTGGATAGACCTTAAGGCCTGATTGATCAATGATTTCTTTAGCTTCAGAGGCATTAGTTCCCTGAAGGCGCACAATGATAGGCACTGGGATGTTCCCAATAGACTTATAGGCGTCAACAATTCCTTGGGCCACTCGATCGCAACGTACAATTCCTCCAAAAATATTTACCAAGATGGCCTTAACATTGGGATCTTTTAAAATGATTCGAAATGCTGTTTCCACCCGCTTGGCATCTGCAGTTCCTCCTACATCAAGGAAATTCGCAGGTTCTTGACCTGCAATCTTAATCATATCCATAGTAGCCATAGCAAGTCCTGCTCCGTTAACCATGCAACCGACATTTCCGTCTAGCTTCACATAGCTTAAGCCAACTTCTCCTGCTTCCACTTCTGTTGGATCTTCTTCTAAAACATCACGCATTTCGGCTAAGTCCTTTTGTCGAAATAGCCCATTACCGTCCAGGCTAATCTTCCCATCAACGGCAATTACCGCTTCATCAGAGGCAATCAAACAGGGATTAATCTCGACCAGAGAAGCATCACTAGATACATAGGCCTTGTACACACTGGAAAGGAACTTACACATGTTCTTAAATGCCTGTCCCGAAAGGCCGAGATTAAAGGCCATTTTACGAACCTGAAATCCTTGTAAGCCTACATTGGGATCAATCCATTCCTTACAGACTTTCTCCGGAGTGGATTCAGCAACTTCTTCAATGTCCATTCCACCCTCTGTCGAATAGATAAAGCATAATTGCCCTTTCGCTCGATCGAGAAGAAGGGAAACATAAAATTCACGGATTTCATGCTCACCGGGATAATATACATCTTGAGCGATCAAAACTTTACGCACTAACTTACCCGCAGGGCCTGTTTGGCGGTTGACAATGGTCATTCCAAGAATTTCATCGACAATGCCTTCTACCTTATCAATACCCTTTGCAAGCTTAACTCCACCTGCTTTTCCACGACCACCGGCATGCACCTGCGCCTTGACAACATACCAAGACGTACCCGTCTCATCCGTAAGCTTTTGCGCGGCAGCTGTAGCATCAGAAGTGCTCTCAATCATCACCCCTTCTTGGATGCGCGCACCATATTTTTTCAATAGGTTTTTTGCCTGATATTCGTGTAAGTTCATAGTATCCTTTTAATTCTCTGGTTGGTTCTCTAGTAAATTTCAACCTAAAGCAACGGATTTACAAGGAAAGAAAGGTTTTTTTTAAAGAGAATTCATCCACAACTGTTGTACAAATTGTAGACTTCGTATTTTTCAGCATGCTCAGCGCTCAAAACATCCATAAATCATACAAAACACTCTCCGTGCTTAATGGAATCGACATGACCATAGAAGCCAAAGAGGTGGTCAGTATTGTAGGTAGTTCAGGTGCTGGAAAAAGCACCCTCCTGCAAATTCTGGGAACGCTAGAAAAACCGGATCAAGGCGAAGTTACTTTTGAAGGAAACCGTATATCATCCCTTAGCGGAAAAGAATTAGCACGATTTCGAAATGAAAAAATCGGCTTTGTCTTTCAGTTTCATCACCTACTTCCTGAATTTTCCGCCCTTGAAAATGTTTGCATTCCGGCGATGTTGCAGGGCATCTCGAAGAAAAAAGCATCGTTTCGTGCCTCTGAATTACTTGAAAAAATGGGTTTATCAGAGCGTATTAAACATCGTCCTTCGGAGCTATCCGGAGGTGAACAACAACGCGTTGCCGTAGCAAGAGCCCTCATGAATAACCCGGCCATTGTCTTTGCCGATGAGCCTTCAGGTAATCTTGATGCCGAGACAAGTGAAGAATTACACGATTTGATATTTTCCTTGCGCGCAACAGAAGAACAAAGCTTTGTGATTGTAACCCATGATCTGGGCTTCGCAAAAAAAGCTGACCGCATGCTCACTTTAGACAAGGGAAAGCTCGTTTAAACTTAGAGCAGAATAACTCTTTCCTTTCTGTGTAACCTTATATAAGACCTTTACAAAACATGATTCACGAAAAACCCTCTACCAGCGCTCGAGAGCTCTTGAGAAAATATTGGGGGTTTTCATCGTTCAGACCTCTTCAAGAGGATATTATTCGCGATGTGGTCCAAGGGAAGGATGTGCTCGGAATTATGACGACAGGCGGAGGAAAGTCGCTGACCTATCAAATCAGCGGTTTGTTGCGCCCAGGACTTTGTATTGTAGTCAGTCCTTTGATTTCTTTGATGATTGATCAGTTTGAGGGTCTCAGAAAAAGAGCTATTCCCAGTGTCATGATTCACAGTGGGATGACCGCTCGACAAATTGAGAATGCGTGGAGCAGTATTCAGTTTAACAAAACCAAGTTTGTCTTTCTTTCTCCCGAACGTTTACAAACAAAGGCTTTTAAAGCCCTATATCCTAAACTTAACATTGGCTTACTTGTCGTCGATGAAGCCCATTGTATTTCCGAATGGGGGCATGACTTCCGACCTTCTTATCTCAAAATTGGACTCATCCGCCAATTTCAAGACTCCTATCCTACCTTGGGACTCACGGCGACTGCTACACCACAAGTTGCGCAGGACATCAAGGATTTTTTAAAGCTTCGAAATACGGTCCACCACCAAACGAGTTTTTCACGTCCTAACCTCGCATTCCAAGTAATCAGTGAATCCAATAAGTACAATTGTTTATTGGAGAAACTCCTTGACTCAAAAAAAGAGCGCACTATCATCTTTGTACGAAATCGACGAAAGTGCTATCAAATTGCTTCGTTTTTGCAGCAACATGATATTCAAGCAAAATATTACCATGCAGGATTATCCAATGCTGCTCGAGATGCCATACAATATGAATGGACACAAAACAAAATTGATGTAATGGTCGCAACCAATGCATTTGGAATGGGTATAGATAAAGATGATGTGCGACAAGTCATTCATCTTGACGTCCCGCCAAGCATTGAAGCGTACTATCAAGAGGCCGGCCGAGCAGGAAGAGACCGCTTACCCGCTAAGTCAATGATTATCTGTTCTCGGGAAGATTTACGCGATGCGCTTGAGCAACAAACAAGCAATAAGGTATCCCCCGAAGATATAAAGAAAGTCTATCACTATTTCTGCCTACATCATGGTATTGCCGAAGGTCAAGGCCAATTCAAACCTCTACCCTTGCCGCTTGACGAACTCATTCAAAAAACTTCCCTATCTGCCTTAAAAGTCTATAGCTCACTACAATGGTTGGAACGCTGGGGATTGCTCCATCTCGCAACCAATGAATACAGCCATCACAAAGTTAAGGTCATCACGTCACGAGAAAACCTCTACAAAATGCAGGTAGAAAGCGAAGATTATCGTGTTGTGATTGACTATTTATTGAGAAACTACCCCAACGTGTTTCGGGATTTCCAGTCGATTGATCTCAAGCGCATGGCCAAGGAGATTCAGGGCAATGAAGCACGGATCCTTAAACTCCTTGAGCGACTTCACACTTATGAATGTGTTGACTTTCTTCGTGGTATCGAGGGAAATTCCGTGACCTTACGAATGCCCCGCATTGCCACGGTCAACTTGCCAATTAATGCCGCTGAAATGAAACGTCATTTCAACCATCAAGCTCACCAACTAAGGCAGATGGTCGATTACATTGCCAATGATCGCCTATGTCGTCAGCGCATGCTATGTAGCTATTTTGGAGAAGAACTACAGCAAGATTGTCAAATATGCGATGCTTGTAAGCCAACGAGTAGATCCTCTGTATCCCCCGCATTGAAAAGCCATTGGATACAACGAATAAAAACGCTAACTCAAAAACCGCATTCTTTGGTCTTTGTATTAAGTCACTTTGAAGCGGATGAGCGCTCCGAAGTAAAAGAAATCTTTAACGACCTCTGTCAATGCGGCGAGTTACATCAGGTCGGAGCCAATACGTTTACCTCAACACCTCAAAGCTAATGGGCCCAACTGCACATAATAAGCCCACTTGTTGTGTTGCGATCACCAACAACTACAAGTATGACCAACGAGTGCAGAAGGTCGTACGATATCTCGTATCCCTAGGATATCACATCAATGTAATTGGCAGAAACTTTCCCGTATTGAGCCAGGAGAATATAGATGCTATCCATTCAGACCTTCATGACTCCGTTTCCATTGATTTACTCTCTTTGAAGTATTCTCAGGGGTGGCGGTTTTATCTAGAATATAATTGGAAGCTTTGGAGACATATAAGAAAGCAGCATTATGATGTCTATTTAGCGAATGACTTGGATACAATTCTAGGAGTATATCATGGAAGTATGCGTCATGCCAAACGAATCTTTGATGCCCACGAATGGTTTGAAGAAGTAGATGAATTGCAAACAAAACCCTTTGTGCGATGGGTTTGGAAGACCATAGCTAATCGATATATCCCAAAATTTACGTATTGCTACACGGTAAATCAATGGTTAGCCGACACCTTTTCAAGAGCGTATTCGAAGGACTTCGCTGTGGTGAGAAATATTCCGGCAAGCAGGGATATCGAGGAATCATTACCCTTGGCTCTTCAAGAGGCATTGCCAAAGAAATTCATTCTTTACCAGGGGGTTATCAACTCAGGAAGAGGTTTAGACAAGGTGATTTCTGCATGGAGAAAAGACCTACCACATCTTGTTATTGCAGGGTATGGGGATGAAGTTGATCAACTTAAGAGGTTAGCACACCAACAGGGTAAATCAGATCAAATCATTTGGTTAGGACGAATCACCCCAAACCTTCTTCCAAGCATTACCCAAAAGGCTCAGCTCGGCCTGCACCTCCTTGATATAGCGTCTAAAAACTATCGTTATTCGCTTGCCAATAAATGCTTTGAGTATATGCATGCTGGTATTCCTATGCTTACTGTTAACACCCCCATACATGAAATGCTTTATGAAAAAGCACCTTACTTTTTGATGCTCGACGACCTTCATCCAGAACAAATAGTGCAGGGCATTCAGCGTTGTCTATCAGCAGAATCTCAACAAGTCATGCGGCAAGCGGCCCATAAGGCAAAAGAGAACTTTACTTGGACCAATGAATGCAAGCAATTAGAAGCTATGTACGGCCTTTGACACCCTCTTTCATTTTGTGAATAGCTGGTGGATTGTTGGTGTATTTCTTAGGGCGATATTTCTGCATTTAATCTTACCTTTTGGGCATGAAATGCACATTCTACGGACATGCCTGTTTTCTTCTGGATACGGGCAAGCACAAAATTCTTTTTGATCCCTTTATTCGAGGTAATGAAAAAGCTGCGCATATCGACGTGGACTCGATTGAGGCAGACTTTATCCTTTTGTCGCACGGTCATGTCGATCACATTGCCGAAACAGAGGAAATTGCAAAGCGCTGCGGATCAACCGTGGTATCCAACTATGAGGTGGCCATGTATTTTGGAGCAAAAGAATGCCAAATCCACCCTATGAACCATGGGGGAAGCTGGTCATTTGACTTCGGTCGTGTGCACTATGTGCAAGCCGTGCATACCTCTTCCCTACCTGATGGAAGCTATGGAGGCCAACCAGGAGGATTTGTGATTGAGTTTGATAATATGCTCTTCTATTATAGCGGGGATACAGCCGTTACTTTAGATATGACATTGATACCTGAAATGATAGGACCCATTGATTTTTCAGTACTGCCTATTGGTGGAAACTTTACCATGGATCATAAAGGAGCCATTAAAACCTCAGAACTTGTTCAGTGCAAGCGGGTACTAGGCATCCACTTTGATACGTTTGGATATATCGAGGTTGACCACGATGAGGTCAAGGCAGATTTCAAAAAAGCAGGAATTGACTTTACTATGCTGTCCATTGGCGAGAGCATGAATATTTAAAACCGGAAGGAAAACAGAGAAGAACATGGGAAGAGTTATTGCGATAACCAATCAAAAAGGAGGCGTAGGAAAAACATCTTCAGCGATCAATCTTGCGGCGAGCTTGGCAATTTTAGAGAAGAAGACCCTGATTATTGATGCAGATCCTCAAGCAAATGCTACATCTGGTATTGGAATCAATCCGAAAGAGGTCAAGCATGGACTCTATGAGTGCTTAGTTGGCGACGCCGCACTTAAAGATTCGATTATATCGACTGAAACACCCCACCTCGACATTCTTCCATCCCATGTCGATTTGGTAGGTGCAGAAATCGAATTGATCAATGTGCCCTCCCGTGAACGAATCATAGCAAAACTGATTGACAGTGTAAAGGAGACCTATGATTACATTATCATTGACTGCTCCCCATCCCTTGGGTTAATCACGGTGAATGCCCTTGCTGCCGCTGATTCCGTAATCATACCCGTTCAAGCGGAATATTTTGCTTTAGAAGGACTGGGTAAATTGCTCAATACGATTAAGATCGTTCAGAAACGCATCAATGCAGACTTACAAATCGAAGGAATCTTGATTACCATGTTCGATCAAAGGCTGCGATTAGCGAACGATGTAAACCAAGAGGTCCGCAAGCATTTTGAAGAACTTGTTTTTGAGACCATTATTCACAGAAATACACGTATTGGAGAGGCGCCATCGGTTGGTAAACCTGTGATCTTATTTGATGCTAGCTCTAAAGGAGCACAAGACTATCTCAACTTGGCAAGAGAAATTCTGGTGAAACACGGTCAAATCAATGAGGCTGTTGCAAGCTAACCCCTAGAGACAGAAGTTATGGCAAATGGAAAAAGAGAAGCAATGGGAAAAGGCATTCGTGCCTTACTCTCTGATATTGGAGAAACACCGAATACAAGTTCAGTAGGCAGCATTTCAGGCCGATCAAAAGGCATCGGAGAAGTACTTAACATTCCTATTCTTGAGATCAAAGTAAATCCCTTTCAACCTCGTGTCGAGTTTGATGATGAAAAACTCGAAGAATTAGCAGAATCCATTCGTATTCATGGTGTGGTTCAACCCTTAACCGTTCGAAGAGAGGCAAGCGGAAAAATTGAGTTAATCGCTGGGGAGCGAAGACTCCGAGCATCAAAACTTGCGGGACTATTGGAAGTTCCCTGTTATGTCAGAAATGCCAACGATCAGGAATCACTTGAAATCGCCCTCATTGAGAATATACAGCGCGAAGATCTTAACGCGCTTGAGGTAGGACGCAGTTATGAGCGGCTCATTGAAGAATGTTCGCTGACTCACGAAGAGTTATCCCAACGATTAGGGAAAAAGCGTGCAACGATTAGTAATTATCTCCGGCTTTTAAAGCTTCCACCTGATGTGCAAAATGCCTTAAGTGACCAACGAATCTCCATGGGACATGCTCGTGCGTTAGCGGGTTTAGAAGATGTTTTACTTCAACTCGACCTCCTCCATGAAATTCTCAGTGATAACTTATCCGTTCGGGAAGTTGAACGGCGTATCGCGAGCTTAGCTAAGCGAAAACCCAAGGCAAAAAACAAAAAGAAATCTCCATCATTTAAGGCTATGGAAGAAAAACTTTCCTCCCAATGGAGCACTCGAGTTCGTCTCAATCAAAAGGCCAATGGATCAGGAGAGATGAGCGTATACTTTCATAATGAAGAAGACCTACAACGTATTCTTGATTTATTGCAATAACTGGGCTATGAGCGCTTCGTTTCGCAACAAGCTAAGCCTAGTATTTATGTTCTTGTTGGCATCCAGCCTCCAAGCCCAGGAAAACATAGAGGAGAATATTATAGATACATCCCAATCCGCACAGGATAGTGTCCTTACCTTATCCGAAGAATCAGTCGACGATTCCTTCCATCCAAAGGACTTTAAGCGAGCCATCCTATGGGCAAGTACATTGCCAGGAGCAGGTCAAGTCTACAATGAAAAATATTGGAAGATGCCCATAGTGTATGGTG
The DNA here is from genome assembly GCA_036128775.1 of Bacteroidota bacterium. Lineage (GTDB taxonomy): Bacteria > Bacteroidota > Bacteroidia > Chitinophagales > UBA8649 > UBA8649. Next base: position 17,644 of record JAYYPZ010000053.1, on the reverse strand, counting down.
GACTTGGTGGAATAACCTACTGGTTGGTCAGTGGGGTCAAAGATTTTCGATGTTATCGGGGTGCCCTAAGAGCATTGAATGACGATGATCCGAGTAATGACCTAGGATGTAACGGATTTACGTCCTTTAGCACTTTACAACTGAAGCGAGAGTCAAGCAGGCGACAGGTCGACTATGGTGTACTTCTACTTAGCTTAGGGTACGCCCTTCAAATCATGGATGCCGCGGTAGATGCTAGACTCAGTCATTTCCAAGTTGATGATGATCTTCTGCTCACTTGGAATCCCATCGTTTTGCCAAGCCCCTTGGGAAGCCCAATCGTGGGATTATCTGTATCATTACATTTAGAGTAAAATCAGTTTTATGCGTGTCGCTTTACTTGGTTATGGAAAAATGGGCAAGGCTCTTCACAAAAATCTTGAAGAACAAGGCCATACAATAGGCTTCATCCATGAGACACAAGACGGTATTGAGGTATCCGATGCACTCTTGTCCTGTGATGTAGCCATAGAATTCACAGGCCCAGAAAACGCCGTTCAAAACTTGATTTTCTGTGCTGAGCAAGGGCTACCTGTCGTCTCAGGGACCACAGGCTGGCTCGATCAATGGAGCGAGGTAGAAACAGCACAGCGCAACCATCAGGCTAAAATCCTCTACGGAAGCAATTTTAGTTTAGGTGTCCAGTTGTTTTTGGAGGCTGCTAAGAACTTAGCTCAGCTTATGAAAGATCGCGGCGACTTCAAACTTCACCTTGAAGAAACCCATCATCTAGAGAAAAAAGACGCCCCTAGCGGTACGGCAATAAGCCTTTTTGATGCCTTGAAACAGGGTGACTCGTCGCTTAATCAATGGTCATTAGACAAGGATAAGACCCCTGAGACAACGGTTGATACGACTAGCATAAGAGCCTTCCGTGAACAGGGGGCCATTGGAAACCATCAGGCCATTTGGGATGGCGCAATTGATTATATAAAACTTGAACATCATGCCAAAAGCCGACAGGGCTTTGTGCAAGGAGCTATTGATTCTGCAGAATGGCTGATTCAACAGCAAAAACCCGGTTTGTATTCCGTTCGGGATGTATTGGGATTGACGTAAATTCGAAGAATGATTACAACTATCATCATACTCTTACTCACCGCTGGCTATCTCGCTGGATTCTATCGTTTTTTTGAGCAGGCCGGCTACAAGGGTTATCTCGCCCTCATACCTGTATACAGAGCTTGGATTTTACTCAACCATTTTAACAAACGAAAATGGTGGGTTGTGTTTGCCGTTCTACCTGGATTTAGTCTTTTTCTTTACGCTCATTTGATTGGAGAAATATGCGATAGCTACCGTAAGTATTCCTTTTGGGAGCATAATGGTGCGGTACTTTTTGGATGGGTTCTCCTCCCTTATTGGGGATGGTCAAAAGATGTGTCCTACCATGGAATTGGAGGGGTTGCCGAAGGAGAAAGACGTCCGCTACGCAATAAAGGTCGCGAGTGGGCTGATGCGATTTTGTTTGCCGTCTTTGCCGCGTATTTTATCCGAACATTCTTTATTGAATTGTATACGATTCCTACCTCATCGATGGAGGATAGTTTACTCGTAGGTGACTTCTTGTTTGTGAGTAAAATGCACTATGGCCCGAGAGTTCCCCAGACCCCAATTGCCTTTCCACTTGTCCATCATACCTTCCCTAAGATCCTTGGAGGCGGGCAGGCCTACTTCTCCAAACCACAACTCCCCTATTATCGATTGCCAGGTTTTCAGGATGTTAAGAGAAATGATTTAGTCGTCTTTAACTTTCCGGCAAATGATACGCTTACTATGGAGTTTCAGAGCCAAGTAACCTATTATGATCTAGTTCGGCGTGCCTATTATGATCCATCAAACGGCATTACTACATGGGACCAAGCCCGAAATGCCATTGAACAAAATTTTAGAGTGATTAGCAGACCCGTTGACAAGCGCGAAAACTATATCAAGCGCTGTGTGGGAGTTGCTGGCGATACACTATCGATTCGCAATGACACATTATTTATTGATGGTAAAGTTGCCTACGAGCCCGAGCACGTCCAATATTCCTATCGCATCAAACGCACGAATGACTTTAGTGTTCAAAAGCTCATTGATGCTAATATTTATTACAACCGCAATGCGCCCAATGGTGGACATGAGATTATGGAGACAGCGGACGGATATGTCCAGTTTAACGCATCCAAAGACAATTTGGAGGCCTTATGTGCAACGATGGACTGTGAATCGAATCCCCCCAAACGAGTCGATTTTGAGGCCTTTATGAAGCGAACAGCACAAAATAGTTGGGAGGGCAAGTCCGCATTAAAGTACTATCCGCATAATGAGCGCTTCGGTGAGATGTTTGGTTTATCCAACTATGGCCCAATTGTTATTCCCGCAAAAGGCATGACAGTCAATCTGCAAGATAGCCTCAACTTTGCCTTGTATAAACGAGTTATTGAAGCCTATGAAGGGCACACAATACGTCGGAAGGCTGGTAATATCATTACAATTGACGGAAAAGAGCAAAACACGTACACCTTCGCGATGAATTACTATTGGATGATGGGTGACAATCGGCATGGTAGCCAGGATAGCCGATTTTGGGGCTTTGTACCCGAAGATCACATTGTTGGAAAAGCCTGGTTTGTCCTATTTTCTTTAAATGCTGATCAAAATTGGTTTACTGGTAAAAAAGTTCGATGGAAACGATTCTTTCTTCCTATCCATTGGCGACTAGCTGGGTAATGAATCGTCTCAATAAATTTATGCTTATGCCTTATTATATTTTCACGTTGACCATTTTGCTCTTGTCTGGAAGCCTACTCTATGCACAAGATGCAGTAAAGCCCTCTTTGAGTAATTTTAAGGATACGAGCCAGGCTGTCAATCCAGACGAACAATTGCTTGAAGTAGAAGCATTGAGTGAGTCCATGCTCAAAAATATGTTCATCGAACAATGCAATCAGAATGGAGACATGCTGCTCTACTGCATGTGCACTTACAATAACATCATCACAGAATTTGGATCCTTGTTGGACATGCCAGAATCATTTATCGAATCCTCCGACTTCCAAACCCAAATTACATTTCCCTGTATGGAATATATCGATATAACTCAAACAGGACCCCAAAAGACGCAGGCCAAGGAACTCAATGACGACGAGCAAATGATTCGAGATGTGTATATGATGTCCTGCGATCCAGATGGTGATATGACTGATTTTTGTGATTGCACGTATCAAAATTTATCCGCAAAGTTTGGCCCCATGCTTGACAGCCCGGATGGGTATTTCGAGTCAGAGGAATTTCAAAATGAAATTATAATGCCGTGTATCGACTATTTCCCAGTGGATTAGTTAATCGATTATTAGTCCTCTACAATGATGTGCATTCCTTGATCAAAAGGATTGAAGATATCAAGTAGTGCTACTTTGCTGTGACTTTTCTTGATAAGAAGCGACAACGTAGATGCATAGCGCTCCTGTAAAACACCTTCCGGCCGTACTGCATTGGTCAACCTAGTCCAATCCGAAATCATTTCAGGATGGTGTTGTTTTAGATGACGTTTTGTCTTTTGAAGAAGTGTGTTGGTCAACTTATTCATTTTTGACCATGCCCCCTCATACGCCTTACCTAATCCTTCCTCCTTAGCATGTGCGTAGGCAGCTAACTCCTCGCCTTTTGAATTCCATAAATGGCTTGCTTCCATGATTGGCCGAAGATCATCTGCAAAGGCTTTTTCAAGGTAGATATCCTGCCATGCGAGATCCCCAAGAACTAGAGATTCCCAAGAAGCTTCGTAGTCTTGCTCCAAATCAATCGTGCTTTGACTCACTGTAATGCATTGATCGCGTAAGAGCACTTGAGGATAATGTACATTGAGCATGGTAAATGCAGGAGCAAGTTGAAGCCAATAGGCTACTTCACTTGGACCACCGATAAACGATATATTGGGTAAAATAGATTGCTGATAGATTGGACGTAGAGCAACATTAGGGCTAAAGGACTCAGGATTCCGCGTACACTTATTGCACCATGTCTCGACTTGACTTGAATCATTTTTATCAAGCTCTACACGCTGTCTAACGCCATTATCAAAATGAAAGAGATTGGTTTCCCTTAGATGAAGTGGCATAGAATACGCAGCAAACACCCCTTCATCCGACTCCTTTATGCAAGTCTGCAAGGTATCTGTCCTCAACTCGCTGAGCATAATAGGCATAAACAACTTTTTTAGACGATAATCATCAGCATTTAGTACGATGAGTTCGTCGTCTTGAAAGAGCTGGTAAAGAGCCATCTGCCATAGCGTAGCATAGGTTGCATCCTTCTTCGCCTTCCATGCGTCAAGTTGGCCTTGGAGTTTTGCTAATTCTTCACGGGGTAACGACGATGTTGCTATACTCATTACTTCATCAATCGCTCGATCTAGTCCTTGAGTTGACATCCGCCCCACAGCATTACCCTGCTCTTGGTCCCACCGCACTGATTTACCTTCCCAATGGATATGGTTGATTTCCTCAAAGTCATGGTCTTCACTACCCATCCAAAACACAGGATAGACAGGATTTTCCTTGCTAGTTAGCCTTCTTGCTGCTTTTACTGCACTCAACGCCTTGTAATACAAATACCTAGGACCAAAAAACAAACACGATTGATGCGCAGTGCAAACGGTAAATGCGTTATCATGCAGCAAATCATCAATAGCTCTAAGTGCCTTACTTCCGGCTTGACTTCGTTCTGCTTGCGCCTTAAGCACTTCAACAAGAACTTCCCTATTCCACTGAACCTTTTTGGCTTCCGTTAATCCTAATCGAGCACCCGCTTCATCGGGGGCAACAATAGGCAGCGATAGCCTACCATTAAAATAAGCCTCCAAAAGAGGTGTTGAATAAGCAGTGTATCTTGGCAATCGAAGAAGAGACTTCGTCATAACTAGACCATTTCACCACGTAATGAAAAGGCATCTGCCTCCGTAATCTTTACCTGAATCATTTGCCCCACGGGAGCGTAGTTATCACCGGTTTGAATGAAAATATCATTATCTACTTCTGGTGAATCCCACTGACTTCTTCCAATGGCATTGCCTTCGGCATCGACTTCATCAACAAGCGCAGTAATAATCTGGCCAACATGTTTTTGATTGTGGTTGTATGAAATGCCCTCCTGAACTTCCATGACGTGCGATGCACGTTCTGCCTTAATCTCTTGCGGAACATCATCTTCTAATTTGTGTCCATGAGTACCTTCTTCATGCGAATAGGTAAATACTCCTAGCCTATTGAATTGCATCTCTTCGATAAAATCAATCAATTGGTCATGATCTGCTTCTGTTTCTCCCGGATAGCCAACGAGCATGGTTGTACGCAGGCAGATCTCGGGATGAATTTCACGTATACGAGCAATCAGCTCCCGGGATTTTTCTTGAGTAATGTTTCTTCTCATCCTACGCAAGACTTCATTACTTGCATGCTGCAAGGGCATATCCAGATAGTCACAAACAACCTTCTCGTTGCGAATAACTTCTATAACATCAATTGGGAATTGGCTAGGATAGGCGTAGTGCAGTCGTAGCCAATGTAGCCCTTCGATCTGCGCCAAACGTTGCACTAACTCTGCTAAGACTCTCTTTTTGTATAAATCCAATCCATAAAATGTTAACTCCTGAGCGATGAGCATGACCTCTTTTACTCCTTTGGATACCCAATGTATAATCTCATGCTCGATTTCTTCCATTGGACGGCTTATATGCTTACCCCGCATGAGTGGAATAGCACAGAAACCACAGGTGCGATTACAACCCTCAGAAATTTTCACATAGGCATAATGAGAAGGCGTAGTTAGGCGTTTACTTCCTAGCAGGTCTTTTCTGTAATCCACGCTAAACTCCTCTAAAAGCAACGGTAGCTCAACCGTTCCAAAAAAACCATCCACTTCAGGAAGTTCTTGAATTAGATCATCGCGGTATCGCTGAGAGAGGCAGCCTGTCACGTAGAGCTTCTCAATTTCACCCGCCTTCTTCCGTTCAACTTGGTGTAAAATGGTTTCAACACTTTCTTCTTTTGCTAAATCGATAAATCCACAAGTATTCACAACGACAATATCATGATCATCGTGCATTTCACTTGCCGCAGCAAGCCCTGCATGATTTAACTGCCCAAGTAAGACCTCGGAATCCGAAAGGTTTTTGGAGCATCCTAGGGTAATCACATTAACTCGCTTTTGCATATTTTCTTCTTGACAGACGCATTAAAACAATACAAAGGTCGTAAAAGTCTCGCACTCTAAAGTTTATCCACCAAGCCTCCGAGGATAACTGCCTGCTCTTTTTTTACAAAAAGGAACTTATTTTTACAAATCGATGTTTTACTATCATGAGCAAGTCGAACAAACGTATATCAGGATTTTCAAAAATGTCCAAGCGAGAAAAAATCACTTGGATGGCTCAAAATGTATTGTATACGAATCCCATCGACTTAGCTAAAGACTTCGCACAGTTCTGGCATGACAACGTAGAACATCAAAAAGTTTTTGAAGGGTTTTCCGAAAACACGATCTCAAACTTCCATTTGCCCTTTGGGCTCGCTCCAAATTTTGTAATCAATGGGAAGGATTATGCCATTCCAATGGTCATTGAAGAAAGCTCAGTAGTGGCGGCCTGTTCCCATGCAGCTAAATTTTGGGCTGAGCGTGGAGGATTTAAGACATCAATTATTAATACAACGAAAGTAGGTCATGTGCATTTTCTTTTTGAAGGGGAGCCTCATGAAATGGAAGCCGCCTTCCGCCGCATGCGACCCGCATTGCTTGAAGCTGTAAAGGACCTTACAGCCAATATGGAAAAAAGAGGAGGTGGTATAAAAGACCTATTCCTTAAAGACAAGACCGAAGACATTCCGAATTATTATCAGCTTGAAGGACAATTTGATACAGTAGACTCCATGGGAGCAAACTTTATCAATAGCATTCTCGAAGCATGGTCTGAAGTGTTAGTGCATTCCATTCAGGAAGATTCATTGCTAAACGAGTCATCCCGAGACGCAGAAGTCATTATGTCCATTCTCTCCAACTACACCCCGGACTGCAGAGTAAGAGCGGAAGTCTCCTGCCCAGTAGATGATCTCGGACATTTTAAACAAGGAGAAATATCTCCCGAGCAATTTGCTAAACGCTTTGCCTATGCTGTAGCCATGGCTGAATGTGACCCGTATCGAGCAACTACCCACAATAAGGGGATTATGAACGGCATTGATGCGGTTATCCTAGCCACAGGGAATGATTTTAGAGCGGTAGAAGCGGGCGCGCATGCATACGCTGCTAGAAATGGTCAATATAGTAGCCTCACACACTGTAGTGTAGAAGATGGCCAGTTTCGCTTTTTCATTGAATTACCTCTTGCCATCGGAACGGTTGGTGGCTTAACCAAACTCCACCCACTAGCCAAAAAGTCGTTAGAGATTCTTGGGCAACCTAGCGCTGAAGAGCTCATGCAAATTGTGGCAACGGTTGGGCTTGCTCAAAACTTTGGTGCGGTTAAAGCGTTGACGACTAGTGGAATTCAAGCAGGACACATGAAGATGCACCTGACCAATATCTTGAATTCGTTAAAGGCAACTACGCAACAGACGGAAGCCGCCGTAGAGTACTTTCAAGACAAAGTAGTTTCCTACAGCTCGGTTCGTGCCTACCTCCTCGAACACGGTAATGGCTAATACACCAACACAATCTACTCAACGTGGTAATGGCAAACTACTTATCACAGGTGAGTATCTTGTATTGGATGGAGCCTTAGCCCTCGCACTACCGGTTTCACTCGGTCAAAGCCTAGAATTCACCTACAGTGAAGAAGCTAGTGATACGCTCGTCTGGAAAAGTCTAGACAATCAGGGGAAAGAATGGGTCAATAAAACCTTTAATAAATCAGTAAAATCATCCTCTGTATCTCCTGATGATCAATCATTTCATGCCTTGCTTGAGCATACCGTCTTTCAAGATGAGAAGTTAACAGCAGTAACCTGTCGCTTAGCCTTTGACCGCCAATGGGGTCTTGGCTCTTCATCCACCTTGATTTATTGCCTAGCAAATCACTACCAATGTAATCCTTACGAACTCTCTGCGAAGAGCTTCGGTGGATCAGGCTACGACATTGCCTGTGCAGGACATCATTCTCCCATACTCTATCAGCGAAACCTTGAAGAAGCCTATTCACCCACTATCGAGCAAGCGACATGGGCGCCCAATTTTACTGACCAAATCTATTTTGTCTATTTAGGGCAAAAACAAAACTCAAGAGATGCCATAGCCCATTATAAGCAGCTAAATCAGTCTGAGAAGCCAATACATGCGATGAATGAACTCACTCAATCAGTTAACCATAGTGCCGATTTTAATGAGACAGCCTATCTGATTCAAAAGCATGAACGACTGATGGCCTCCATATTGAAAACACCTTGTCTCGACGAGAAACTTTGGAGAGACTCCGCGTTGGTATCTAAAAGTCTAGGGGCATGGGGAGGTGATTTTTGTATGGTCTTGTTTCAAGGCCCAATAAATGATTTGCAAAGGATAGCATCAAGTCATGGTCTAGATACGGTACTTCCCTGGTCGTATTTTAGCTTTGAGTCACCTAAACCTTCTGTTTCAAGTACCTTTACCTCATGATCCTTAAACAATCATACTCCACAGCTTGGAAAAGCCCCTCTAACATCGCATTGGTCAAGTATTGGGGGAAGTTTGGAAGACAATATCCAAGTAATCCGTCGATAAGCTTTACCCTGTCAGAGGCATACAGCAATCTTGTTATGAAGGTCAATCCAGCAGACAGCCTATCCTGTCGCTTGGAATTTCATGGACAACGGGAAACGGCCTTCGAAGAACGTATTCTTCGCTTCCTAGAAAGTATTCAGGATGACTATCCTTGGCTAGAGCACGCTGCCATCGACATGAGTTCTACCAACAGCTTCCCTCATTCTGCTGGAATTGCCTCTTCTGCATCAGCTATGTCCGCCTTGGCCTTATGCTTGGTTGATATCGATCAACAAATTCAACATCAAAGGTGGGAAGACAGTGATGATTTCCGACAACAATCAAGCGAAGTGGCCCGATTGGCTTCAGGAAGTGCTGCGCGTTCGGTGTATCCCTTTCTTGCTCGCTGGGGAGTATCAACGATTTCAAACAAAGGATCCAACAACTATGCTGACTATGCAGGGAATAACATTGACCCCATATTCAGCGACTATAAAAACTCCATTCTTATACTCTCTAGTGCTACCAAGTCCGTATCCAGTAGTGCAGGCCACCGCCTTATGGAAGGCAACCGTTTTGCCTCAGAACGATTTAAACAAGCGAATGAAAACCTTGAGCAATTGCTTCTTGCCATGCGCCAAGGGGATATGCCATCATTTATACGAATTGTAGAAGAAGAAGCCCTAACTCTACATGCCCTCATGATGACTTCCAATCCTTCGTACATCCTGATGGAGCCACAGACCATTGAAGCCATTCGTGCAATTCGATCTTTTCGGGAAGAAAATGATGTTCCTGTGTGCTTTACCTTAGATGCTGGACCAAATATTCATATGCTCTACCCTGCCTCCTGCGCAGACCAAGTCGAGCCCTGGAGAGATACCGTACTGCGCCCCTTATGTGAAGGAGGCCGCATCATCGAAGACCATGTTGGGCAAGGGCCAGAGCGGATTTCATTTTAAGGGATTATGATGAATCGCTTTCCTGGTAAGATTTTGTTGTTTGGTGAATACTTGGTTTTGGATAACCATATGGGACTAGCTAGCCCCCTTACATCTACCTTTTGTTCGCTACATGAGTATTCCTCCCAAACGAACAGCATGCTAGAGGATATTTCTATCCCTGATCTTATGAAGGATTGGATTGCCTATTGCGCAAGCCATAAACTAGATTTTATCGACCTCAAGCGATGGGCAAACGAAGCAGAAAACACGCTAGCCATTAATTCAAACATTCCTATTGGCTATGGTCTGGGAAGTTCGGGAGCTGTAACCGCTTGTATTTATGAGCGATATGCCATAAAAACTACAAGACAAGAAACGACGAGAACACGCCTTGCGCAAATGGAAAGTTTCTTTCATGGAAAAAGCTCAGGAATTGACCCTTGGGTTTCTTATTCCCAACAGAGTTGGCTTTTCCAAGGTAATGCACTACATGACGCTGATGAAGATAGAATCAATACATTCACTGAGGAATGCGTATTAGTGGACAGTGGTATTGCACGAAACACAAAGTCGCTTGTCGAACGTTTTCAGGTGGAGCGAAAAAAGATGAAAGGATGGGATGAAATGGTTGATTTATCCAATAGGCTTGCTCAATCCTTTAGCCCTCAACAGAACAATCCACTTGACATCCAAGAATCCATGCATCGACTGAGCATGGTCCAACGTCGAGATATGTCTTGGCTTATTCCTGCGTCTATTCAAAGGCTTTGGGACGAGGTGTTAGCCAATGGAAATGCCATGAAGCTTTGCGGTGCTGGTGGTGGTGGATACTTTTTATTACATGATCCAGCAAAGCAGTGTAATGACCTTATTACTAAACATCATCTGACCGCAAGAAAGCTATAAAGAGGAAAGTTGTCTTCTATTCTACGTCCATTACGACGGGCATCATCATGTAGATGTTTTTTTGAGGCATATCACGATGGATGATAAAAGGCAGACTACTCGAGACATAATCTCCAATAGATTCTACCAGTTTTACTTCATCCTCTAATTCCTGTGCATTCATAAGTAAACTCAACCCATCAATTTCTCTATTTGGATAGGCTTTCAGCGCAATACCCTTATCCAATTCAGCCTCCTCAATGCAATGGCTCACCGCTTGATCCAAACCACCCATCGCATCAATGAGCCCGATTGAAAGCGCCTGACGCCCCGTATAGACTCTCCCTTTAGCGATTTTTCGTACACTATCAACTGGTAGATTTCTTCCATCCGCTACCCTAGCCAAGAATAAATCGTAGGTTGAGTTAACGCCCTCTTGAATCACATTGCGTTCGTAGTCTGAAAAGGGCTGCGTGACACCATTCATGGTCGCATGGTCGTGCAACAAAATCGTATCAGAATAGACGCCTAAAAATTCTCCAAGCGGGGCTGTCACATTAGGAATAATACCAAAAACACCTATTGACCCCGTTATTGCATTGGACTCTGAATAGATGTAATCCCCGCCGCAAGCCATATAATACCCTCCTGAAGCCGCAACGTCCCCTATGGAGATAATGAGCGGTTTGACTTCAGACAAGGCGTTGATTTCCTGCCACATCACTTCACTGGCTAGGGCACTCCCCCCTCCACTATTGATTCGTAAGACAACTCCCTTGACTTGATCATCTTTTCTTAATTCATGAAAAATCTCTGCAAACTTATCTCCTCCTATTTCATCTCTATTGCCCTTTCCATCAACAATTGATCCCTGAGCATAGACGATGGCTATATGATCTTCCACTTCATCATCAACCGCAGAAAATACCTCATTATAGTATTGGCCCAGGCTAACTTCTTTAACGCCATCCTCATCCTTTCCAGCATGCGCCAAAACAAACTCCTCAAACACAAATCTTGGCTCAACCGTATCGATAAGGGAGGCTGCAAGCAGTGCTCTTGGATTACGTAGACTTAGCCCATCGAAAGCCTTGTCTAACGAGCTGGTCTCAATTCCTCGAGAGGCAGCAACATCTTCAGCATATACACCATACATCCCTCTCAAGATTTCACGATATTGAGCCTTGTTTTCTGGGCTTGACTGGCTTTGCACAAAGGGTTCTACTGCACTTTTGAAGTCATTATCATCCGGACGAAAAACTTGAATATCCATTTTAAGCTTGGATTGCAGTAGCTCGCCGAAGTAGGTCAATTCCGCTCCAAATCCGCGCATTAAAACGTAGCCTTCAGCATTCATAGAGAATCGATCAGCAACAGATGCCAAATAATATCCTCGTTGGGTAACTACATCACCATAAGCGAATATTGGCTTGTCTTTCTCTTGAAAACGCTCTAGTGCCTGACGGACCTCACGAATTGAGGCATATCCGTTGGGGCAATCTCCTACACGCAGTATAATACCTGCAATTCGATCATCATTACCTGCTGAATCGATAAGACGCAGCATATCATGTAATCCCACGATGGCTTCTGCATCAAAGACTTCTCCTAGACTACCTTGCGTAGCCGTATTTTCTGACCACTCCTTGGTTATATCAATGACTAGATAACTATCCTCTTCTACAAGGCTTTCCTCACCACAAGTGCGAAGCATAAGTACGAAGACGATCAAAAAAACAACAAGCAGAACAGATACCAGTCGAGAAAGCATATTTCCAACCACTACGGTGCCTACCGAAGCCCAAAACCCTTTGGATTTACCTTGTATTGACATAACATTATCTTTGATTCATGCAACAAGATACAGGGATAAAATCTTTTCTATTGGTTGGATCAAATCTCGGCAATCCTCTTGCACAAATCGACCGTGGCTATGATCTGGTTCATGAAGAGTGCGGCCGGATCATCCATCGAACCGCATGCCATAAAACGGAACCCTGGGGTTATCACGACCAACCTGTCTTTTACAATGAGATATGGACGCTAGAAACCGATCTAAAGCCATTAGAACTCTTAGGAAAGCTGAAGAATATTGAAGTACAATGTGGCAGAAAACCAAGATCTAAGTGGTATGCACGAGAACTTGACATTGACATTCTCTTTTATGGTCAAGAGATTGTTCAGCTTACCAACCTAACGATTCCGCATCCATGGCACCATAAAAGACTGTTTAGCCTGAAACTCATGCAGGAGGCATCACCAAACTTTAGACATCCAATCTTTGAAAAGACCTCTAAAATTCTGATTGAATCCCTGCCAAAAATCGTACATTGATAGCATAACAAAAGATTATGAGACACCTCACCATCTTATTTATTATTGGGTTGCTTGCTCATCCTACCCTCTTTGCACAATCCGAAGAGCTATCTAACGACAAAGGCCCTGACTACAGTCGAAACGCGATCCAGCGTAGTGATTTAAATCCTGTAAACCCCTATCGCACATGGAATGTATCGCTAGGATTTGGCCTAGCCCATCCTGGAACGGATGTTCGTTATCGAAACATCTTCGGCAGTCGACTACCCAAAAATGAGAACCAATATAGTCTTTCGCTCCGTGCTACAAAGATGTTTTCTGCGGGTTTTGGACTTCGTGCAGAGATCAAACACAGTCGTGTACAAGGAGTGATTGACTCCCTTGTCCAACGCAATCGAAACCTCAATGATATCCTAGCTAGTGGACTGGGTGATGGATATTACTTTACAAGCCCTGTAACCCAAGCCGGCATTCATGTGTATTGGAATATCAGCAACAGTGCCTTTAGTATGAACAGGCACTTACATGCTAAGTCTGCAGGACAAACCATGCGGGATAGAAGATTCAGCTTTTATCTTTTTAGCGGACTTGCTATGGCATGGTATTCTCCAAGCTTTTATGATTTAGACGACAACCCGGTCTCTAGTCTCAAAAGCACACCACTCCAACTTGGGGCAACTTCACAAGTCGTTTTACCTGTGGGATTTGGAACAAAATTTAAGCTTTCAAAAATGCTAGACCTTGGCTTTGAATATGGAATAAACTATCTCATGGGAGACAATTTAGATGGTTTTGTCTATGACTTTCCCGGGCAAAAACGCAATGACCACTACAGTAATCTAGATATCAATCTAACCGTAAAACTTGGCAAAAAAGGAAGTGCCAAGGAGCATATGGAATGGATTCAACCTATTCAAACGGTGCTTGATGACATTGAGGCCCTTAATCAAGATATGAACCGCTTAAAATCCGATGTTGATGGCGATGGCGTATCCGATTATTTTGACCGCGACTTAGAAACTGCTGAAGGAAGTCCAATTAATCCGGATGGCACACTTCGAGATTCGGACAATGATGGCATTCCCGATGATGCGGATCTTGAGCCGTTTAGCGACTATCAAGTGGAGGTGGATGAGTTTGGCCGAGCACTTGACGATGACAAAGACGGTGTACCCAATCACAAGGATTTAGCTAGCAATACGCCTGAAGGTAGTGTTGTCAATTTTCAAGGAATCCCAATTCAAACCGAAGGTGAATCGAGCATAGGTATAGGAAATCGCTTACCCTCCATTTACTTTGAATTTAACGCAAGTAAAATTCTCACAACCTACCACGACGAGTTATTGACCATTGCCATGACGATCAAAGATTTTCCTGACGTGTCATGGGAAGTACGAGGATTCTGCGATGCAACAGGAAATGACCTAATCAATGACGAACTCGCTTCACAACGAATCCAATCGGTTATTAATCACCTTAACGAAAACTATCAAATTGATAAGTCTTCCTTTCAAACTATAATCATAGGAAACAAAGAGCTTAACTCTCCATACGATGCCATAAATCGTCGAGTTGACATTGTGCCAATAAATAATTAATTTTTATACCTCAAATCAAATACTATGAATACTTTAAAATCCATTCTAATTCTGAGCTTTGCCATGCTATGCATGACAAATGCAATGGCAGAAAACAGCACACCTGAAGACAAATACGTTGTCATTACGAACTACTCCGATCGAGATATCTTTTATCTCTATGTATCTCCTGAATCTTCTGGGGACTGGGAGGAGGATGTTTTGGGTGATGATGTTTTGCTTGCCGGAGATGATATAAGAATCAATCTCTATGGTTATGACGAATGCATGTTTGACATCAAGGCAGTCTATGACAATGAGGAAGAAGAGATTAGTTGGGATGTCAATGTTTGCATCGAGGATGTTGAATTTTATGGTGTAGGCAACGACGACGTAATCGAGGGGCTGTACGTCAATATCTATAACGAAACCTCAGTAGACATCTGGTACCTCTACATGTCGCCGCAATCTTCGGATTCATGGGAAGAAGATGTACTTGGAGAGAACGATATATTACCTGCATGGGATGAACTTTCTGTAGATCTTGACGGCTATAATGAATGCATGTGGGACTTTAAAGCAGTGTTTGCCGATGACGAAGAAGTCGAGCTCTACGAAGTCAATGTCTGTGAGGAAGATGTTACGTTCTACGAATAGATTTTCTAATTAAACCAAGAACCCTATGAAAAAGCTATTGTTTCTCCTAGCTATTCCTTTGAGTGTCTTTAGCCAGAACATCGGGATAAATACACAAAATCCAGATGCATCGGCTGCCCTCGAGATTCAATCGACGGATGCTGGAATTTTGATTCCGCGCATGTCAGAGGCTCAGCGAAACCTTATTGTTTCTCCAGCGACTGGCCTCTTAGTCTATCAAATCGATGGTGCTCCCGGTTTCTATTTTTATGATGGAAGCGCTTGGACATCGCTTTCAGGAAATACAAACTCAACTAATACGGGACTTGAGCAAGTTACCGAAGGAGGCAAAACTGGCTATCGTTTAGTAGGAAGGGATACTGCGAACTACGGAAACATAGGATCTGAAGCGATAGACTTTAGTTATTCGGCGTCGCCATCAACCGCTGCGGGTGCAACAGGAAACTACAGCATTGCCCTTGGGGAAGGAGCTTCTGCTGCAGGAAGCCACAGTGCGAGCATTGGCCGCGGGGCTACAGCGAATGATTACAGCTATGCATTGGGATATGGAGCTGATGCTACAGGAGATGATGCCTATGCAATTGGTGCATATGCTTACGCCACAGGAGATTATAGCTATGTTTTTGGCTACGATGCAGAAGCTAATTCTAACAACGCACATGCCTTCGGGTATGAAGCCTATGCTGGAAATGAAGAAGCATACGCCTTTGGTACAAGTGCAGAAGTCTCAGGGGAACAGAGTTATGCCTTTGGGGAAGATGCAAAGGTCTCTGGAAAAGATGCCTATGCCTTTGGTGATGGTGCGTCGGCAGACTCAGCCTACTCGTTTGCATTTGTATATGGCGCACATACAACTGTTTTATATGCATACGCTTTTGGAGCTAATGCAAACGCCTCTGGAGATTACAGCTATGTATTTGGTTATGGCGCCATTGGATCAGGAAGAGATGCTTATGCCTTTGGTGAAGATGCAAGTGCTACAGGAAAAGATGCCTATGCCTTTGGGGATGGTGCGTCAGCTGACTCAGCCTATTCCTATGCCTTTGGATACGGGGCACAAACAACAGGCGGAGATGCTTATGCCTTTGGTGATGATGCAGAAGCCTCAGGATCTGATGCCTATGCCTTCGGAAATGATGCGATAGCTTCAGCAGAAGATGCTTATGCATTTGGAGAAGATGCAGTGGCCTCTGCAAAGGATGCCTACGCATTTGGAGATATGGCTCAAGCAAGTGGAGAATTTAGTTATGCTTTCGGGAACGATGCTATAGCTTCAGGGTTTAAATCAACAGCTATTGGAGACTCTGCCATGGCCCTTGGTACAGGAGCTTATGCTATTGGCTATGAAGCAATAGCTAGTGGGGATTTTTCTCTAGCCATGGGAGATATATCAACGGCCTCTGGAACCAACAGTATGGCTATGGGTCGCCAAACGACTGCCTCAGGTAACTACAGTACAACTATGGGTTTTTATACTAATGCCTCGGGCATGATGAGCACTTCTCTAGGAGCTTTTACAACTTCACCTTCACAATTTGAAACTGTAATAGGATCCTTTAATACTGATTACACTCCGATTGGAAGTACATCATGGGATCCTTCAGACCGCTTGTTTGTCATAGGAAATGGTGCGTCTACAACTTCCAAAAGCGACGCAATGATTGTCTACAAGAGCGGAAATACTACGATCAATGGAGCCCTTACATTAAGCGATGGTGCTAATTCCATTACCCTGCCGAATACTGACGGAGCATCAGGTCAAGTGCTAACTACAGATGGCTCAGGAAATGTTTCGTTCCAAAATGCCCCTTCATTTTTTAACAATATGCAAGGGGGAACGGCAACTGTTGGTTCTTCAGGAGGTGCGGACTTTAAAGAAGTCACAATTACCTTCCCTACTCCATTTTCTACCACGCCAACCATTGTTGGGACGGTGGTATACAATAATTTAGGTTTTAATGATATGTTCATCGCAACCTTGAAAGGTTATAATAACGCGCAATGTGTTTTTCGCATCGAACGTATTGACAACGCCTATGTTAATGGCGCAGGATCTGGAAATCCACTGCAATCCACTTCATGGGGAGCTGACTTGAAGCTCAACTGGATGGCCTTTGAATAGAATATAAAGAGCTTTTAAGCAGACCTCAAATGCCATAAGGCAATACCTGCAGAGACACTGACATTCAAACTATGCTTGATTCCGTATTGAGGAATTTCCAGAGCATAGTCACATAGTGCAAGTAACTCAGGGCGTATGCCATCCACTTCGTTACCGACAATAAGTAGTGATTGGTCAGGGGCCTTAAAATCATGGAGATTAACGGACTGGTGGCATTGTTCGAGGGCTAGAATGGTATATCCCTCTTGCTTTAGATCTTCTATCGCATCGATAACATCCTCCTGACTAACATATTCCCAGGACACCTCTTGTTCCGAGCCAATCGCAGACTTTCGAATCTCCTTATGGGGAGGCTTGGGACATATACCCGAGAGATAGACTTTATCAAT
>JAYYPZ010000052.1:0-10565 GCA_036128775.1 Bacteroidota bacterium | reverse complement strand
AATCCTGAGTACTCACCTTAAGTTGCCCCGCCTGAACGTTTAAGACGACCTGGAAGGTTGTGCGGTTCGAAAAGAGCGATACACGCTTTAACATATTCTGAAAGGTGATACGATCTAAACTCAGTCGATTATCATTTTGCATTGGGATCACTGAATTGTAGTCTGGAAACTTAGCATCAACCAAACGACACATTAATGAGGTGTCACCAAAGTGAAAGAATACGTTATTGGCCGTCTGCTCAACTTTTACAGAAACACTCTCCGCAGGAAGGCTTCCTTTAAGTAGGGAAAGTGCCTTTTTGGGAACAATGAACGAAGTGGTTTGATTACTGCTAACATTCGTGTTCTTGTACTTCACTAATTTGCTAGCATCTGTACTTACCATAATTAAGCCATCCATATCACACTGAAAGAATACACCTGTCATGGCCGGACGCAACTCATCATTGCTTACCGCAAAGAGTGTGTGTTGAATCCCTCGAATCAGCGAATCAGAAGGAACATCCATTGAAAATGGATCTTCTAATACCGGAAGTGCCGGGAATTCCTCGGGGTTCTCACCGGCAAGCTTGTATTTACCATTTTCCGAATGAATTTCCACACCATACGTTTCTTCATCAAAAGAAATCGTGATGGGCTGTTCTGGAAGCGTTTTTAATGTGTCCAGCAAAATCTTTGCAGGAATCGCAACACTGCCATTCTCCGAAGCCTCGACTTCTAACGAGGTGCGCATAGAGGTTTCAAGATCCGTTGCCCGTACAGTTAACGTGCCTTGTTGAATATCAAAATGGAAGTCTTCTAAAATGGGAAGTACCGTGTTGGTGCTTACCACCCCTTGGATTCGTTGAAGCTTTTGCTGAAGTAAGGTGGTCGAAACGACAAAACGCATAACAATGATTTATTTAAAGATAGTATTTCAGATTAGACCTTTCCGCCTATTTTTTATCTGAAGGTAAAAAGAATGATGCTGGCTTTACCATAGGCTGCATAAAGGCAAAGGCCTGCAGTTCAAACCATGAAGGCTGACCCTCTACTTCCCCAAAGAATTGATCACTCACATACTCTCCCTCAGGGCAGCCTAAAGATGATGTACAAGGCATCCTGTACACATGGAGAACCCACTTGCCGCCTTCCAAACTATGAACGACTAGAGAGACTAGTTTGTCGTTATCCCGCACGCTTCCCTGTGCTTCATACGCTGTATTATAACGCTGAACTTGTATGCTTGCAAAATCCCTGATATAGCTTCGAGCTCTGAGTGTATCTACCGAATATTCTCCGTCGCTTGTATGAATTGTTCTTCCAGCCCAATCAAGGACATAGCTTTCATCATTGGGCCTGCCAAGGGTATCATAAAACACCACGTCAATCCATTGAATTTGCTCCAGGGGGTTGTCCATGGATAGAATGCTTCGGTCTCGCATAGATTCCGCTCCAAATTCTGCCATACTCGGGTCAAAGGCACTCGTAAAATCCCGCGTAATCTTCTTTTTTTCATCAGACACCCATGCTTGATGCAAGGCGCCTTCCATGGCACTATCCGAAGCAAAGCAAACAAAGGTTTTAGAAGGGTCAAAGGCTGTTACCAAGTAGAATGTCTTTTTTGTTCCGTCGGCCCAATCAACAGTAACTCGCAAGCCTTTATCTCTGAGCGCCTGGCGCGCTGTAACCTCTTGACTTTTCTTGACAGATTCAAAGGACGCATTGTGTAAGGCGTCAAGCATTTCCTCAGCAAAAGAGGCATTCATGGCTTGGTTGTCCTTGTTGACCCATGAAGACTCCTTAAGGATAAAGTCAACCTCATCGCCCGATGTTGACTGAATGGAAATACTTTGTACAACAACCGCTGTATCGTAAAAAAGATATGCGGAGGACGATTCTGAAGAATCCTTAAGATTTTGGCGACATGCCGCAAGAAAAAGAAGTATAGCCCAGAGCCCGCTTAGGCGAAAACCATTTATGTACAATGTATTTTTCATAATGCGCCTTGCTTTCGAATATAATACACTAGTCCACCCATGCATAGCAAAGAAAGAAGTGGTGTTAAAAAATTTATCCATAACCACTTACTACGCGTTCTACTCAGGCGCTCCGTATCCATATAAACATCCTTTCTCAATGTGGTCTCTTGGATTATCATGTCTTCCTCTCCAAGGATATATTCCACGCAATTTCTTAGGAAATCTCTATTGCCATATCGCACCTGTCCTTCACTTGTACTGTTAAGGCCCATTTCTCCTAATCCACCGCGAACCATATCGCCATCGGCAAAGAGCATCACTTTGGACGAGGAAGTTCTGTAGGCGCCATTAAGCTTGGTCATCATATCGTAATGGGAAGGAATGTCACCCTCCAATAGGTAACCAACTACTCCCTGTTCCCCTTCAAAAGAAGATAGCGAAAAACTATCACGAGCATATTCAGCTAGTGAAATGGTATTCCATTCCGGAAAATAATTGACATACGGAGAGGTTGTAAGCAGAGGAGTGTATTCTATACCCGGTCTTCGATGTTTTAGATCAAACGTACTTGCATATCTGCCCAATATAGGAGCATCTAGCTGACCCGTTGGATGGCTTGGGTCGGCATCAAAAAGGCCAAAAAACGGCCACAAGAGTTCCTTGAGTTCCGGTTGTCGCGTCTGTTCCAACGAAAGACCATCAAGGCTTCCTCCAGTTGGCAATTCCTGGCGAACACAAGTAAAATTCTGAACAAGATGCTTATTCAACCGGAGGCCATAAGACGACAGGAGTGGCTCTATGCCAAGCTCTATTCCCAATACAAACTCTTTAAACCGGTTTTCGGGTTGTAAGAAACAGGGGTCTAAAAACATCATTAGATTCCCTCCATTCATGACAAAGTCATCGATGCTTTTCAGCGCAATTTCTGAAAACGCTGGGCTTTTGGGCTGGGCTATTATCAAAAGGTCTATGATTTCGGGAATGACGGTTGGTTTCTCATTATCGATAAACAAGGTGTCTAGAGCAAAGAACGCATCTGCACCCAGCAGATCACCCAAATCATCTAAATCCGTATTCCCATCGCCTGAGCTCAATTCGCCATGTCCCGAAGCAATGGCTATTCTTGGAATACTCGGTCTAAGGAGTTTTGCAATGCCCTGATAAAAACGATGCTCCATATTCGCTAGCGAACCGGCAACATCTTCATCGCTAGATACTGCCTGCGAAGAAGTCAAATCAATTACGACTTGTTGGTCTTTGTAGCCGATTGCAGCATAGGGGTACACTTGGCTTATGACCCGCTCCGCACCACGCTCTGTGCTATGGAGTATAGGAAACTTCCTGGCTGCATTTAAGGCCTCTTTTTCATTCAACGATTCTTCAAGATTAACTTGAGTGACGGATACGCCTTGGGGCGCATGCTTGCGAAAATTATCCATCAAAATATCTACTTCACTATTTAACTGTCTGTAGGCTGGGGGAAGGGGCACCTCTTTGCGATTCTCCCCAAGATAGATTCGAATTTCTAGAGGAGCCTCTAGGGATGTCAAAAGACGGCTGGTCTTATCGCTTAACGTAAAACGGTGGTCGGAAGTGAGGTCCACGCGTACTGGATAACGCGAAAGAAGCATAAAAGCCACCCAAAAGAATAAAACCAAGGCGGTCGGCAAAAAGGACCAATGTTTTAGCACCTTATTCATAGTTTCTTGAGATTTGGCCACCGTGCAATAATCAATATAGTCAGGGACAAAAAGGTTACAATGATTGCCATAAAATAGGCGACATCCGCAAAATCTAGTAGTCCAAGACTTATGCTCTCATAGTGGGCCTTAAATCCCATACCATTAATCACAAAATCCCAATATCCGGCAAATTGTTTCTTTTCAGAAATCAATTCGAAACCCAAATAACCCATAGCGTTTATCGTAGCTGACAACAAAAAAGCAACCACTTGGCTTCGTAATAAAATCGATGTAAAAAGGCCTACCGCAGAAAAGGTCATTCCCAAAAGCATTAAGCCGAGATAGGCTCCAAGTATGGATCCATAATCCAATGGCACATTATCTAAAGCAAGTGCTTGAACTGAAGGTATATAAGTGATTGCAGTAAGCGCAAGCGTAAGAGCAACAATACTAATCGCCGCAAAGTACTTTCCCAATACAATCTGTAGAGAGGACAAGGGCTTAGTTACGAGCAACTCTAGGGTCCCTTCTGCTGATTCTTCAGCAAACTGCCGCATGGTTGCCGCACTAACAACCAATATTAAAAAAATGGGCGCCCAGGTAAAAAATGGGTCAAGGGATAAAATGGTTCGCTCCAAGATACTATGAGATGGAAAGACCCAGACATAAAGACCGGTAAGCAGGACAAAGAGTGCTATCGAGGCATAGCCAACAATTTGTCCGAAAAACTGGAGAAATTCTTTTTTGTAAATCGCTATCATTCCGAGGTATTACCGTTTAATGAAGTATAGTGTGCGAAGGCTTCCTCCAAGTTGGGCCCGTGTCGTTCTTGCAATTCCGACAGTTTCTTATCGGCCACTAGTTTTCCTTGGTTGATAATTATTACCCGATCACATAAGGCCTCAACCTCTTGCATAAGGTGGGTAGATAAAATGATGGCTTTATGCTCTGCAATTTCCCGGAGCCTCGATCGAATTTCAACCAACTGATTGGGGTCCAAGCCCGAATGCGGCTCATCTAAAATCAAAAGGTCAGGGTCGTGAATTAATGCATGGGCAAGACCCACTCGTTGCTTATACCCCTTAGAAAGTTGTCCTATCTTTTTATGTGCTTCACGATGAAGTCCGACAAGGTGTATCGTTTCTTCAATACGCTGACGAGCGTTAGGTACATCCGTTATTGAGGCAGAAAAACGCAAAAACTCTCGGACATACAGATCATAATACAAGGGGTTGCCTTCGGGCAAATAACCGATTTGTTGTCGGATGGCTTGTCGATTGGATTGAACCTCTAAGCCATTAACCTTGATGCTTCCCTTGCTTGGGCGAATAAAGCCCATGATCATCCGCATGGTCGTAGATTTTCCAGCGCCATTCGGTCCAAGAAAGCCCACAATCTCCCCTTTGCCAACCTGAAAACTCAGGGCATCCACTGCATGTTGTGCTCCATAAATTTTTGAAACCTGATCTAATTGTATCATAGGTTGACAATCCGTTGCCTAAAGGTAACGCGAAAAGTAGAGCTTTCTTTTATAGAAAAGTTAAGCTTCGTTACCTTTAGCTCAAGTTTAATCATGGCACAACAAACAACGCATTCCACAGACCATTTTCAACTCGTAATATCTCACTGTAAAGAATATGGCTTTGTCTTTGGGTCTAGCGATATATACGATGGGCTAAGCGCCGTCTATGACTATGGCCCAAATGGAGTTTTACTAAAAAATGCCTTGCGCAATTATTGGTGGAAAGATATGGTGCAAAGACACGACAATATTGTTGGTCTCGATGCAGCCATTTTTATGCATCCAAAAACATGGAAGGCCTCTGGACATGTAGATGCTTTTAATGATCCATTAATCGACAATAAGGATTCCAAAAAGAGATACCGAGCTGATGTCCTAGTTGAAGAATATATCGCTAAAATTGAGGGTAAAATTCAAAAGGATGTAGATAAGGCTAAAAAGCGATTTGGTGATGCCTTTGACGAGACGCAGTTCCGCGCCACAAATGGCAACACTGTCCGAAGAGCAAAAGAAATTGAGGATGTTACCCAACGATTAAAAGAGGCGCTAGACCAAGAGGACCTAAGTCATTTTACCGCCCTAATCAACGACCTCGGCATAACATGTCCTGTTTCAGGAAGCAAAAACTGGACAGAAGTTCGACGATTTAACTTGATGTTTCACACGCAACTTGGCAACATATCAGGCGAAGAATCTAAACTCTACCTTCGCCCTGAAACCGCCCAAGGCATATTTGTCAACTTCCTCAATACCCTTAATTCCACCCGTCAAAAGATTCCATTTGGTATAGCCCAAACGGGTAAAGCTTTTCGAAATGAGATTGTCGCACGACAATTCATCTTTAGAATGCGTGAATTTGAACAGATGGAGATGCAATTTTTTGTTCCACCAGGTTCAGGACCTGAACATTATGCCTTTTGGAAAGAGGAGCGCCTAAAGTGGCACCACCGCCTCGGGCTAGGGACGGATAATTACCGCTTCCACGATCATATAAAAACCGCGCATTATGCTGATGCGGCGCTCGATATTGAGTTTAAGTTTCCTTTTGGTTTTAAAGAATTAGAGGGTATTCACTCTCGGACGGACTTCGACTTAAAACAGCATGAAGCATTGAGTGGCAAAAAACTACAAGTTTTTGATCCTGTGAGCAATAGCCATTTTACACCCAATGTTATTGAAACCTCAATTGGGCTTGATCGGCTCTTCCTTGCCGTTATGTGTGCAAGCCTAAAAGAAGAACTCTTGGATAACGGACAACATCGACGGGTCCTAAGCCTTCCTGCACCATTGGCCCCAAATCATCTTGCCATATTGCCGCTTGTAAAAAAGGATGGTCTTCCCGAACTCGCTAAGAAAATCTTTCATGAGGCCCAACTAGATATGATGTGTCAATATGATGATAAAGATTCTATAGGTAAGCGCTACCGTCGTCAAGATGCCCTTGGAAGCCCCTATTGTATTACCATTGACCACGATAGTCTTCAGGATAACCAAGTAACCTTGCGAGAACGGGATAGCATGCAACAGGAAAGAATGCCCGTTGCCAAAGCGCTTGACCGCGTACAGAAAGCAACTTCTTTGCGATCATTATATCAATAGGTAGTATCTTATTGGTCACCGATAACATTTTCCATGAACCTCAGTGTAACCCAAGATATATCTTCAATTGATGTGCTTTACAACGCTCAGGCCTCTCTTGTCTGCAGTGGTGTTGCCCCGAGTTATAAAGAGCGAAGGCAAAAGCTAAAGAACTTGCTCTCTGCCTTGTTCCTCCATCGCGAAGAACTACTAGAGGCACTACAAGATGACTTAGGAAAGCCAACATTAGAGACAGAGGTTGTTGAGTTTCATCCAACGGTTGCTGAGCTTAAGTTTGCTCTTCGGAATCTTCGTCACTGGATGGATGAGCGATTGGTTCCCACCCCACTTAGTCTTTTTGGAAGCCGAAACAGTGTGCGCATTGAACCTAAGGGGCATTGCCTAATCATTACCCCTTGGAATTACCCGATTTGGTTAACCATGGCTGCGGTAATCAGTGCCGTGGCTGCGGGGAATCGCATCGTTGTTAAGCCCTCTGAGTATGTCGATAAAACCGCCAAGGTGATGGAAAAAATTTTGCTCTCTGTTTTTTCAACCGAAGAGGTTTGTGTAGTATACGGAGACCATCACATTGCTCAACATTTACTTCAAAAAAAGTGGAATCACATACACTTTACAGGAAGCACTCAAGTTGGAAAGGTGGTCATGAAAGCGGCTGCAGAACATCTAAGTAGTGTTACACTAGAATTAGGTGGTAAATCTCCCACTATTGTTACCGAGGACGCCAACATAAGGTTAGCAGCACAACGTATTGCCTGGGGAAAGTGGACAGGCGCCGGTCAAACATGCCTTGCGCCCGATTTAATCTACGTGCATCGAAGTCATGCAGACAACCTGGTCGAAGGACTCAAGGATTACTTAGCAAAGGCCTACAATAATGACGCTATTCAATCCAACCATTATTGCAGCCTAATCCACGAGCGGCACTTTACTCGGCAGCAAGATTTATTACAAGAGGCCAAAGATGCTGGAGCCGAAATCGCTTACGGTGGCTCAGTGGATGCAACGTCCTTGCGCATGGAGCCCACAATTGTGTTGGGCAATTTATCAAATACTGCCTTACTTGCTGAGGAGATTTTTGGCCCCGTCATGCCGATAATAGTGTATGATTCCTTAGAAGAAGTTGTTGCCGAACTCCAGCAGCGACCACGGCCGCTTGGGCTGTATGTTTTTAGTAGGCGCAAGAAAACCATTAAGTACATCCTTGATCGATGTCCTTCAGGAGGTGTTTGTATCAACGACACGGTGCTGCACATCGCAAACCCTAACCTACCTTTTGGAGGAATGAATACCTCAGGCATAGGAAAAAGCCATGGTCACCACGGCTTCCTTGACTTTAGTAATGAACGAAGTGTTTTCGAACAGCGAAGTCCATTAAGCTCAGCAAGCCTTACCTATCCTCCCTATACAAAATGGACCCAACGGCTTATTCGGTTTATCACACGTTGGTTAAGCTAAATCACCTTCCTCAGCAAAACTGTAGTACGTATTGGGTCCTATAATCAAATGGTCCAAGACACATATACCTAGCATGTGGGCTAACTCTACAACCCGTTCGGTTAATTTAAAATCCTCTTGGCTGGGGCGCAACACGCCGCTTGGATGATTGTGTGCCACAATAATGGACTCACTTGGGTATGCAATAGCCGGCTTAAACAAAAGTCTCAAATCAACCATTGCTGAACTAATGCCTCCACGCGCTATTTCATGAATTCCTTGTATATGATGTGCTCGATTGAGGTACATCACAACAAATACTTCCTGCTCGAGCAATTCGAACTTGGGGCTGAGCGTCATATAGGCTGATTGGCTCGAGGTAATTACAGAACACTGGTTGGCATGCCAAAAATTTCTTCGACCCAAAACATAGGCCGCATGAATTTTACGCCTGTCCTCACTGAGTTCGAGCGGATTATGGAGCTGATTAAAAAATTCCTTTTCGTCAATACCAAGCCATCTCAAAAGCTGGCGATTACTTACAGCATTCCAAGCATAAAATGATGCCCCTGAAGACGATTGTGTCATTCATGCAATTTCAGCAAAGGAATTGTTTCTGTGGTTGTAGAATAATAAAGGATAAGTACAGAAAACTCATTGTGTATGGCTTCTGTCGGAATGGAGGCCGAAGCACTACTCCTTCCCTCTTGATATATGACTTGACCCAAAGAATTCACTATTTCTAGTTTTATCCATGGCTGAGAGGCGTTAACTTGCCATACATTGTCCGATGGGTTGGGATATACCTGAATGCTCGGGCGATCTATCTCCGAAAGACCAGTTGTTGTCTGCTTTTCAACAACGCGCAAAGTGTCTGGAAGAAAACAGCCTGACTCCAAGGTTCCATTGAGAAACTGTATATAGGTTTCCTGAAAGCCCAAAGGAATAAGCAATTCCTGACTACTAGCTTTTTTGACCACCTCATCTGGCGTAACAATTACAATTTCAGCAAAAACTCCTGAACCAGATACTTGACTTGTGGAATTCTGCGATAAGGCAAAGTCCAATTGCCCCTCGAGTGGATCTCTTCGCTGAATAGATAGGGTGGAGACCCCTTCTTCGCCGAACCAACTTGCGGGAAAGGAAGCCGTTAAACTGTCCTCGTTTACAAGCGTCGAGGTATCTAAATCCAGTTCCAATGCTACTCCAGATGCTGACTGCGTAGGAAGGTCTAGGCCAATTCCTATGGTTACTGAGTCTCCAAAAAAGACCGAATCAGGCATTACAAAATAAAATTCATATGGACAGTTTTGTTGCCCGGATGCTGACTTTTCACTATTGTGTTCAGCTCGGTAATTCTGCAAGAATGCTTGGGCATCAGCAGAATCAATTACCCCATTTCCATTGCAGTCAGCGTTTTTCAGATTAATGCTCGTAATAGTGGTATCCAACCAATCCGAAGAGGCATATCCTACCCAGTCAATGTTTTGATCCAATGGGCTTCGCAAGTCCCCGGTAACGGAAAAGCTTGGCGCAAAACTCAAAAAGTCCACGAAGTTTACATCGCCATCTCGATTAACATCACCGGCAAAAACCAGCCCATCTACTGTGGGTGTGGCATGAAGGTGTTTGATAGTGGTAGGCAAAACGTGCGACGTCAGTTTCCTAGTACCGACATCTTCAAGGCGGTAACTATACAATGTCGTTTGCTCGTTAACCTGGCCTAGGTTGGTTACAAGCTGGAAAAAAAGAATATTGTCTTCGGTGGATAAGGCCGCCGCATTTTTGGGAATACCAACCACTGTCGGTGTTGGTGCCGAGACGGGCACATTATATTCTAAAATTTGATTTCCTAATGTGTCCATACTGAAAATCACCACCTCTCCCGATGCTTTTTGACCAACACCAATAAGCCTATCAACCGAATCATGGTAGAACATTTCGGCTTGGGTAAAATAAATTGGATTGGGGATAGTGACTTGGGTGGTGAAAAAGTTGTTCGCATCAAATGAAGACAAGTATGGTATCACTACAGAGCCCAAGGTGGTCGTATCATAATAATAAAAGTAGGCCTTGTCATTTTCAGCACTGTATGCTGTCGCCCTTATTGGAATCGGATCAAAGCAATTTAAGAATACACTCTGAGGTCCAGGAATTAGTTGGTTTTGGTTGTTGTAGGAGAGAGTATTGATTGAATCCGCACTAAGACACAATAAATTATCATTGTTTTGTGAGTAAAAGAACTCATCATAAGAAAACAAACCAGGGATTGTCAAATAGCTAGTTATCCCCGTTTGGAGAGATGGAATGGCTACTTTATAATTCTGCGAATTGGACTGATTGCTTAAGAAAACATAAGCATCA
>JAYYPZ010000051.1:0-51925 GCA_036128775.1 Bacteroidota bacterium | reverse complement strand
GGCATTAATCGGTCTTCATCAAGTCCGCTTTCTGACCATGAGCGAGTCCAAGTTGCCCCGGGGTAAATGGCACTGACTCGTATATTTTTATCTTGGGTTTCAAGCCGCAGCGCCTTGGCAAAGCCTGTCAAGGCAAACTTTGATATAGTATACATTGAACCTGCAGGATAGGCCGCTAGACCTGCAATGGAACTCATAAGAATAATGTGACCATGTCCTTGTTCTATCATTTTGGGAAGCAGGAGCTGATTGAGGTGGTAGGCAGAAAAAAAGTTAACTTCCATCATATCGCGCATGGCTTGAAGATTTTTTTCGCCTACAAGGTCTCCAGGAAGAAAAATACCTGCATTGTGAACGAGCACATCAATCGTCCCACTTGAGGCAAGTACTTCTGAAGCAAAGCGAGCGACATCACTTACTTTCAAGAAATCGGCTTGGATGGTTTGAACCTTTCGAGGATTCTGACCTTTAGGAGATAACTGCTCAATATCGTGTTTTGCGCGATCAAGATTTTCCTGGTTCCGGGCGCATAGCATGACATCAAAGCCATTGATATAGAATTTTTTGGCGGTTTCTAGTCCAATACCTGCACTTCCTCCTGTGATTATTGCTCGCTTCGACATAAATGTGGTAGTATTTGATGTATTTTTCATTAAAATAAGACGAATTGAAAATCATTCGGAGTTTAGGGCGGTATTTAATGATGTTAGGGCAAGGATTAACTCGCCCGGAGAAATTCTCTATGTATGCCAAAGAAACTTTTCGTCAAACCCATGATATTGGAATCGGTTCGTTACCTATTATTGCCATTATATCCACTTTTATTGGGGCTGTAACGGCTGTGCAATTTGCTAAACAGTTCCTTGATATGACCTTGCCGTTGCCGATGTCCCTTATAGGATATATTGTGCGAGATTCCCTAATCTTAGAACTTGTCCCAACCATTGGATCACTGATGCTTGCTGGAAAGGTTGGGTCTAATATTTCTTCAGAGCTTGGTTCTATGAGGGTAACTGAGCAAATTGATGCCCTTGAAATTATGGGTGTAAACACCAAGGCTTATCTGATTATGCCGAAAATATTGGGTGCTTTGCTTATTGTACCGTTGCTTTTTGCTTCCGCGGTGATATTAGGTATGGTAGGTGGATATTTAGCGGGATATTTTGGGGATTTTTTTTCCTGGGAGGAATATAAAACAGGGCTTCAAGATACATTTACCTCATACTACACAGTAATCTTTTTGCTTAAGTGTTATGTTTTTTCCTTTATTGTTACTAGTGTAAGTTGCTATCAAGGATACTATGTGAAAGGAGGAGCTTTGGAAATTGGAGCGGCGAGCACAAGGGCTGTGGTCAATAGCTCCATTATGATTATTGTTACGAATTTCCTAATTGCTTTTCTCTTCCTATGATTGTTGTAGAAAACATAAAAAAATCCTTTGCTGAGCAATCAGTGCTAAAAGGTATTTCTGTGGAATTTTACCCAGGGCAATGCAATCTCGTAATTGGAACGAGTGGCGCGGGAAAAACGGTCTTCTTAAAATGTTTGGTCGGTCTGCATAAACCCGATAGTGGGAATATTTTGTATTCAGACAGAAAGTTTAATGCCTTAAAAGCAAAAGAACAAAAAAAGTTACGTCAAGAAATGGGCATGCTCTTTCAGGGAAATGCCCTGTTTGATTCAATGACTGTTGAAGAAAACATTCGTTTTCCTTTAGATATGTTCACTTCAAAATCAGACGATGAAAAGCGTTCTCGAGTTGAAGAGTGTTTGCAAAAAGTAAACTTAAAAGGTGCGGGCAAAAAATATCCTGGAGAAATTTCGGGAGGTATGATGAAACGAGTAGGTATTGCACGTGCCATTGTTATGGAGCCCAAGTACCTCTTCTGTGATGAACCCAACTCCGGACTTGATCCTAAAACAGCCTTGGTTATTGATGAGTTAATTCGAGAATTGACTATTGAAAACAATATAACTACGGTGATTAACACGCATGATATGAACTCTGTGATGGGTATTGGAGATAAAGTCACGTTTCTGCACCAGGGGCTTAAACATTGGGAAGGGAGTAAGGACGATATTCTCAGTTCAGACAACAAAGAGCTTACTGATTTCATCTTCGCATCGGACTTTTTAAAACAGTTGAGAAATAAGGCCAACTTGTAGATAAATTTTTACGGTTGATGGTCGCGGGATTTACAAGGTTTAATACCTTCACTATGCAAAACAATAATCCATGTCAGTACTGGTAAACAAAGACTCAAAAATCATCGTTCAAGGCTTCACAGGTAAAGAAGGAAGTTTTCATGCCTCTCAAATGATTGCTTATGGCAGTCCTGTGGTTGGGGGCGTTACTCCAGGCAAAGGAGGACAGGTGCATTTAGATCGACCGGTGTTTAACTCGGTTGATGAGGCTGTTCGCAATACAGGGGCTGACGTGAGTATCATTTTTGTCCCTCCTGCTTTTGCAGCAGATGCTATTATGGAGGCGGCAGCAGCAGGCATCAAGGTAATTATCGCAATTACGGAAGGAATTCCTGTCTTAGATATGGCTAAGGCTAAGCGTTTTATTCAAGACTATGATTGCCGTTTAGTTGGACCTAATTGCCCAGGAGTGATCACGGCAGATGAAGCCAAAGTGGGTATTATGCCAGGATTTGTTTTTAAAGCGGGCAGAATAGGAATAGTTTCTAAATCAGGAACGCTTACTTATGAGGCTGCAGATCAAGTAGTAAAAGCCGGTCTAGGTATTTCTACAGCAATTGGTATTGGTGGGGATCCCATTATCGGAACAACGACAAAGGATGCGGTAGAACTTCTTATGAAGGACAGTGACACCGATGGCATAGTTATGATTGGGGAGATTGGAGGAACCTTAGAAATCGAAGCCGCTCGTTGGGTTAAAGAAAATGCGACAAAGCCCGTTGTTGGATTTATCGCAGGGCAAACTGCTCCTGAAGGTCGTCAAATGGGCCATGCTGGAGCAATCATCGGCGGTAAGGATGATACAGCTCAAGCCAAGATGAAGGTCATGGCTGAATGTGGTATTCACGTAGTAGAATCTCCTGCAGATATTGGAGAAACTATGCATAAAGCATTGGCGTAGTTCCCGTTGCTTTATCGATTTCGAGATTGATTTCGAGCGTTAAGTCCAAAGCTCTCCCACTTTACTCCGTTAAATATTCTAACATACATAACTCCGTTATAGGAGGGTAGTAAAAGGCTATTTCCTTGGCATGAGGCAAGGCGCTGTCCAAGCAAGTCATAGATTTCAATCTGTTGAACAGATTCATTATCGATGAATAACACACCATCACGGATGTCAATCAAAAGATTGTTGTCTTCGGAAGGGATATCAATCGACACCGGGGGAGGAAGTTCCCCACCAATACTGTCCGCCTCGCAGTCATAATATCTATTACACATAACGGCTTTTAAAAATCTTGCTGAACGCTCAATAGGTTCGCTGTCATACAGATAGGATACGTGTGAATTAGAGTTATAACTTTGAAGGCAGTTTGTAAGACCTAAAGTGTCTAATCTTCGGGCCATGACTTCACTTCCACTTGCAATGAGCCCAGTGGGTATCCCAAACACATTGACTTCACGGCGGTCATAGGGTACAATATTATCCCCCACATCATGAAAGGAAATCATAGGGACTTCATTCCCATCAATCCATTCGTTTAAACCAACAGCACCGCTATAGTTCACAACGCCATGAACTTTTTCTGAGTATCCATCATTCCCACTCAGTCCTGAAAAGCCTCCAAGATTATTCCATGTTTGAGGATTGAAGTAATCAAACACGCTATCTCCTTCAAAGAGGTAAGCTGCATGAATGGCCGAAACGGCTCCAGCTGAAACACCCGCGACAAAAATTCGATTGGTGTCAATACGATATGGATTTCCCTCTTGGGCTGATTTATAGAGCCAACGTACCGCGGCTCTTGTGTCGTGAGCTCCGCGAAGTACTGCTAAAGCTGTCGATATGGAAGAGGGAATAAAAAAACCAATGCGATAATCGTAAGCTACAGCAACATAGCCTAATGCAGCATAGTCTTCACAGAGAAAGTCTACTTGGCCTCTGCTACCGCCAACAAAACTTCCACCAAAACCCCACAAAATAACTGGGCGAACAGCCGAAGTATCCCCGCTAGGTTCATAGATGTCTAAGAGCAAGTCTTCACTTTGTCCATTAACCCCTGTATTATTGCCAAAGAGAATACCTGGTGTTTCATCTACGGTAAACTCTGGCAGGAGGTATTGGTCATCGTCGCAATTGAATGATTGTGCTTGAAGTAAGCATGGAAGAATTCCAAACAATAAAAGAGAAATGTAGCGATTCATATTTATGTTAAGTAATTGTTAACAAAATAAGGAATTACACGCTTAATAATCGGACTCCACCTTACCATTTATTACCTTTAGGGAATGAACAACCCAACTAAGATTATTTTAATTACAGGTGGTAGCCGTGGAATCGGCTTAGCGATTGCAGAATTCTTTCTCAATCAAGGTCATACCGTCTATGCCACCTCAAGAAGTATTGAAGATTTCCAAGACGTTAATCCCGCGATAAAGCGTATTGCCTCAGACGCCTCTGACTATGTATCATGCGAAGAAACGGTCAAACACATTGTGGCAGAAGAAGGTCGATTGGATGTGCTTGTGAACAATGCGGGAATAACGCGTGATAATTTAATTATGCGCATGAAAGAGGAGGATTGGGATGCAGTGATTAATATTAATCTAAAGTCTGCCTATAATCTTTGCAAGCATGCGGGATACCAAATGGTGCGTCAAAAGTCTGGTCGTATCATTAATATCTCTTCTATTGTAGGTAGAATGGGGCAGGCCGGCCAAGCCAACTACGCAGCCTCTAAGGCAGGTATGATTGGGTTGACAAAATCATTGGCTGCTGAGTTTGCTGCTCGAAATGTTACGGTGAATGCTGTAGCTCCTGGTTTTATTGAGACGAAGATGACCGAAGTGCTTCCAGAAGATGTACGCCAAAAATATTTGGATGCCATCCCTGCTCGTCGCTTAGGACAGCCCGAAGAAGTTGCTTCGTTGATTAGTTTTCTAGCATCTGACAGTGCGGGATATATCAATGGGCAGGTAATTAATGTTTGCGGAGGGCTTCACCGTTAAGTGATCGATGTCATTAGCGCTTGGTCCAGCTATCTTTTTTTCAATTCTTGCGGGAGTTGGCTTTGCCTTAGCTCTCTATTGGAGGGAGTATACCTTTGATGGTGAGGATACTTTAGCTCGGCGCGTTCGCCTGGCAAGCGCTTTTCTTCGAGCGTCGTCGACAGGAATCATAGTCTTTCTGTTGCTAAGTCCATGGTTGGAAGAAGAAGAGATTCAAGAGAGCCAGGTTGCCGTGCAACTGATAATTGATGCCTCAGCGTCCGTTGATTTTGTGGATGACTCTTCCACAACCAGTTATCTGATTAATCGCCTCAAAGAAGAATTTGCAGATTCAGTAATGCTTGAGATAAGCTATTTTTCCAATGAGGTTGGCAAAGAAAGAGGGAGTTTACTGAATCCCTATGAAACAAACATTGTTCAAAGCCTAGAAGATGCCGAAAGAACTTTTTCTTCTTCCGATGCGATCATTTTAGCAAGTGATGGGATACATAATGCAGCGGTAAATCCCTATTCACTTCTAAGTAAAAAGCCAATCTATACACTGGGTTTAGGCGACACACGCGGAGTAGAAGATTTTAAAATTGTTGATGTGCGTCATCCTAGAGTGGTAAATGCTGGCGATGAAGTGGAGGTGCAAGTCGATTGCCAAGCCAATTTGCTCAATGGCGCAGAGGTAGGCATTGAAATATCGCATAATGAAGGCGGTCTCCCTTTAGCTTCGGTTGATTTCACGCTCTCACAGGATGTTGTTGATACCTCCATAACGTTAACCATTCGCCCTCAAGAAAAGGGAGTACAGGCCTTCACAGTTGAGGCAAATTGTACAATGGATGAATTGACACAAGCCAACAATACTGCTTCCTTTTTCATGGAGGTAAAAGATGGTAGACAAAATGTATTGCTTTGTGCAGCAGGCCCTCATCCTGATATTCGTGCCATACACAAGGCATTATCTGAGTATCAGACAATGAATGTGTCGCTGCATTTTATGAAAGATGGCCCACCTACATTGAATGGCCTAGATGGCATAATATGGCATAATGTACCTGATGGGCGTTATGGAGAATTAGCCATTAGTCGAGATAGCAGAATTCCACAGTTGTTTATCGTTGGGGCAGCGACTTCAGCAGAGCAGTATAATGCGTTGGTTGACGGCATTGTACTTCCCACGGGAAGTGCTTGGGCAGCTAATCGAAAAGCGTTTTTTCAACCATCATCGATACCCTTGATTTTTACAAGTGAAATTTTTCAGCGTCTCGCGGAGATGCCATCCATTCGATATCCTAGTGGTGTTGTTCATGACCTTAATATGTCGGCCCAAACTATGCTTACCGAGGGACTTCAAGAGCCTGTGTTGTCCAACCTCTCTAGGGGAGGAAAAAAAATCTTTACGCTGATTGGCGAGGGGTGGTGGAAATGGCAAATGGCAGAACGCCAAGCATATGGCAATGCGGATGCCTTTAATACCTTTTTTCAGCAGCTAACCAATGAGTTGATTCAGGACTTTTCACAGGAACGTCTCATGCTTTCGTGGACACCTAGTCGTCCCAAGGGAAGGGAAGAGGTTACCTTTTCGCTTGATGCCTTAGGAGAGAACTACACAAGGGTTATTCCTCAAAACATAGAAATAAATTTAACCGATAGTAAGAGTGATTGGGATACAACCTTTATGGCTAAAAGCAATAATGAAGGAGTCGTAAGTTCCGATCCTATAGCTCTTCGTCCGGGAATGTATCTTGTGCAAGCAAGTGCACTGGTTGATAACAAAAAGCTTACAACAAAAGCTGGAATTGTTGTCGAAGAGGATTTGCGCGAATACCATGTAACAAGAAGAGATACTGCACTCCTTCAACATATTGCACAGGCTAATCAAGGGGCTTATCATAGTAAGGAGGAGATCGACAACCTTGTGTCTGAGGTCATGAATTGGATTAGTGGGTTGAAGAAAAATCAAGTGATTCGTTCTGTAAAACCCAGGGTCAATGAAATACTTTGGTTGTGCCTTGCCTTGTTGTTTTTTGGCGCTGAGTGGGTTCTGCGAAAATATGCGGGCTCTTTTTAGAGCCTAAAAAGACTATTGATTACGCATAGGCTTTGTAGATAGCGTAGTAATGGCTAAAGGCTCCGCCAATTACAAAAAAATGCCACGCTAAATGATTGTAGGGAATATGGTTTAGAAAGTATACGAGTAAACCGACTACATACGCCCCTCCTCCTATGTAAATCCAATGCTGAATGTCAATAGGAACTGATGATAGAAACTCAGGAAAAATAAAGAAGATTAGGCTTGCCATAAAGAGATAAAACAAGCCACTCAGTGTATCCCACTTCCCAGCAAAAAAAATCTTAAATACGGAGCCCACGGCAGTAATCACCCATAGAATAATCATGAGGATTTGCCCGGAATCCGTATTGATGTAGCGATAGAGTAGTGCTGTATAGGTGCCTGCTATCATTGCGTAGATGGCGATATGATCTAGAATCATGAGTTTCTTCCCATGTATTGTAAACTTAAATCCATGAAAGAGCGTCGAGGATAAAAGCATAAGCAAAAGGCAAGCTACGTAGACACCTATGACTACTGATCGGTTGAAGCTTTCCCATTGAACTGCAGAAAAGAAAAAGGGCAGGCTAATCAATACGGCGAGAAAGGCTAACCCATGCGACCAGGCATTGGCAGGTTCTGATTCAATAAATTCAGGAGTGGGTTCTACAGGTTTTTGCCAAGGCCAAATTTTCGACATCTAAAGAGAGTTAACTGTAGATAAAAAGCTTTTTACATTCTTTTTGTTCTTGCCGAAGTCGAGAAATTGAGTGAAAAGGATGCATCGGCTTTCAATAACATACTGCGTCGTATCGAATTGAATCTTACATAGCTCACCCAATGTCATGCTAC
The DNA here is from genome assembly GCA_036128775.1 of Bacteroidota bacterium. Taxonomy (GTDB): domain Bacteria; phylum Bacteroidota; class Bacteroidia; order Chitinophagales; family UBA8649; genus UBA8649. Next base: position 43,875 of record JAYYPZ010000051.1, on the reverse strand, counting down.
CACTAGCAGGTATTTGTGCGATGATTTGTTGACGCTCTTGGTCCTCCTTTAATAGTTTCCATCCCTTCGTGGCGAGCGCTTTTTTCATCATCTCAGAAAAGGCTTCATATGCTGTGAAACTATGGGTACAACGAGCGCTAAACTTTGCGGGAAAACCTATTGCCATAACATAATGAGGTTACCGAGGTTTGTTGTAAAGATCTTTACGGAGATAGCTAATAGAATAACGCCAAAGATTCGCCGTAAAACAGATAGTCCAGCTTCTTTAATTTTTCCTTCAATAAAAGGAATCATTTTTAGGACAAGAAAAACAATCAATAAGTTAAGTCCAATGGCTAAGGATAATACCTGATTAGAAAACTCTGCTTTCAATGAAAGAATCGCTGTGATAGTTCCCGCACCGGCGATAAGAGGAAAAGCTATGGGTACAATCGCTGACGACATAATGTGTTTTTCTTCTTTAAACAGGCGATGTCCAAGAATCATTTCAAGCCCAATAATAAAAATCACAATGGATCCTGCAATGGCAAAGGAGGGAATATCAATTCCTAGTAGTGTAAGCAGTTTATCTCCCGTAAAAAGAAAGAGATACATCAAAAGGCCTGAATACAGGGTTACTTGCATAGAATGTATATGTCCCTGCGTTTTTTTGATATCGATTAACAGAGGAATTGAGCCTACAATATCAATTACGGCAAATAAGGTGAGACTTGCAGTCAGGAGTGCATTGATGTCCATGGCGTTTGTAATTGTCCACAAAACTACACCTTCTGTAATCTCCTGAGCCTATTCATTTTCTTAAATTTATATAAAGCCATTGTATGCCACATTATTATCGACTCGGGGACATTCCATCAAAACGCCATACTCAGTTTAGAAACAAGGAGGGTGTGTTGTATTCCGAAGAACTAGTTTCTACCGAAGGATTTGATAATATCTATTCCTTGGTCTATCACTGCCATCCACCCACTCTGATCAAGGAAATTGGACTAAGACGGGATGTGCGTCCTGAAATTGCAGTCGATGAACATATTGCACATCGAAAATTCTTTGGCTTTAACCTGGCATTTGGTCCGAATTATATTGCAGATCGAATTCCCTTAATGGTCAATAATGATGTTCAACTTAGCATGGCAGCTCCCACGGAATCTATGGTTGATCAATACTTTAAAAATGCTACAGCAGATGAAGTAATTTTCATCCATCATGGCGAAGGAGTCATGCACTCGATTTATGGCGAACTTCCCTTTAAGCCCGGAGATTATGTGGTTATTCCGCGAGGCACGATTTATCAAATGCGATGGACAACAGAAGAAAACAAATGCTTAATTATTGAATCTTCGGGACCTGTTGTAACCCCAAAGCGTTATAGAAATCAATTTGGTCAGCATCTTGAGCATTCTCCGTTTTGTGAACGCGACTTTCGAAAACCTGAACGCCTAGTCACCCATGACAAAAAAGGGGAATTTGTGATTTCCATCAAGAAAAATGGATTTATTTATGATGTGGTCTATGCATCCCATCCTTTTGATGCTATTGGTTGGGATGGTTACCTCTATCCCTATGCGTTTAGCATTCATGATTTTGAACCTATAACAGGCCGTGTTCACCAACCCCCTCCGGTTCATCAGACATTTAGCGGTCGCAATTTTGTGATTTGTTCCTTTGTGCCAAGGCTGTATGATTATCATCCAGAGGGTATTCCAGCGCCATACAATCATAGCAATGTAGATTCTGATGAAGTACTTTATTATGTAGAGCCAAAATTTATGAGCCGAAATGACGTTGTAGAGGGTATGTTAACCTTACATCCATTAGGAATTCCTCATGGTCCTCATCACGGGGCGGTTGAAAACAGTATTGGTAAAAAAGGAACAGAGGAACTGGCCGTAATGGTCGACACCTTTCATCCCTTAAAGCTTACAAAACAAGCCTTATCCATAGAAGATGAGGGATACCACAAAAGTTGGGTGTGAAGCAAATCACTAGATCCCTCATTCTAACCTTCCTCGTTTTCTTTTTCTCAAAGGACGTAGCATTCTCTCAGCATGCTGATTCTAAGCGTGTCATCCTTGTATTAGATGGAACCTACACCATGAGTGGAAACAATTCGCTAGACATTATGAAGTCTTGGGCTAATACGGCGATTGACTACTTTAATGATGGCGATTCCCTATGCATCATCACCTTTTCAAACTATGCAAAGGTTAGTGTTCCGTTTTTACCTGTCCATCACAGACAGTTTATGCTCAACGTTGTTGAAGATATAACTCCCACCTTGGCGACCTATGTTTATGATGGACTATCCCTGGCGCTCGAGGCACACAATTGGAGAAATCCTGATCAACTTCGCGAAAGTGTCATCGTGCTCTTAAGTGATGGACTTGCTCCCAATGACGATCGATTGGATGCGATTGCTTCTGAAATCGATTCGCTGAACTGTATTTTGCATGTGGTTCAAACAACATTTGCTGAGGATAAATATGTAAACCAATTAAAAACACTAGCTGAAAATGCAGGTGGGGTATATCTGCAAGGGGTGTCGTTTAAACCAGAGCGTATCGTGCCATTAATCCGGCACTAAATGCAAGGTCTATAGAATTGAATAGTGCCCTATCTTTAGAGCAAGGGAAAAGAACAAAAATTATGGAAAGTTTTAGATCAAGTAGTAAAGATCGATTAGTAGAGGCAGAAGATTTTTTACCGCTCCTTGGTACCGATCATATTGAATTTTACTGCGGTAATGCAAAGCAGTCAGCATTTTATTATCAATACCTTTTTGGCTTTGAATTAGTAGCTTATGCTGGTCCTGAGACAGGAGTTAGAGATAAAGCTTCTTATGTTCTTCAGCAGAATAAGTTGCGCTTTGTCCTTTCTACCGCATTACGTCCTGATCACGAGATAAGTGATCATGTGCGCACTCATGGTGACGGTGTTAAAGTGCTTGCGCTCCAAGTAGAGGACGCTCGTAAAGCTTTAGAGGAAACTCGAGCACGAGGAGGAGAGGTAGTAATGGAAGCAAAAGAATTCAGTGATGAACATGGTTCTGTGGTGGTCTCTGCAATCAAAACCTATGGTGAGACCATTCATAAGTTTGTTGAACGAAGAGCGTATAACGGGATTTTTATGCCAGGCTATCAGCCACGAAATTCTACGGCACCGGTGAGCCCTGTTGGTTTAGAATATGTCGATCACTGTGTCGGTAATGTGGAATTGGGTAAAATGGATGAATGGGTTGCCTTCTACGAAAAGGTTATGGGCTTTTCTTTACTCCTCACCTTTGACGATAAAGACATTTCAACGGAGTACTCTGCCTTGATGTCCAAAGTGGTATCAAACGGAAATGGTTATGTTAAATTTCCAATCAATGAACCCGCTGAAGGATTACGCAAATCACAAATCGACGAATACCTGGAGTTCTATCAAGGAGCAGGTGTACAACATATTGCTATTGCTACAAAAGATATCCTGACTACCGTACAAGCCTTAAGGGATCGAGGAGTAGAGTTTTTACATGTACCTGATACATACTATGACGATTTGCTCGAAAGAGTTGGAGAGATTAATGAAGATATAAATGCTTTGCGTTCACTTAATATTCTGGTAGACCGAGATGATGAGGGATATCTTCTTCAAATTTTCACTAAACCCTTGGAAGATAGACCAACCCTATTCTTTGAAATCATTCAGCGAGAAGGGGCGCGATCTTTTGGCAAGGGAAACTTTAAAGCATTGTTTGAAGCTATTGAGCGTGAGCAGGGTTTACGAGGAAACCTCTAAAACCACTGATATATAAAAAAGAAAAAGGCCTGGGAAACCAGGCCTTTTTCTATTGATCAAAAGTTGAACGAAGGTCTGCTTATTATTCTGCAGCTTCGTCTTCTTTGTTGTCTTCTTCAGCAGGAGCTTCTTCAGCGGCTGCTTCTTCAGCGGGAGCTTCTTCAGCAGGAGCTTCTTCAGCGGGAGCTTCTTCAGCGGGAGCCTCTTCAGCAGGAGCTTCTTCAGCGGCTGCTTCTTCAGCAGGAGCTTCTTCAGCGGCTGCTTCTTCGGCAGGAGCTTCCTCAGCGGCTGCTTCTTCAGCAGGAGCCTCTTCAGCGGGAGCTTCGACAACAGCTGCTTCCTCTGAAGGAGCGCCTTCGTCGTCAGCAGTTACTTCCTCCTCTGCAGGAGCGGCTGCCTCTTCTAGTTTAGCTCTTCTTGCTGCCAAAATTGAAGCGCTCTTTTCAAGTTCTTTTTTCGCCTTAGCTTTCTTGCTTTCTTGAATTTTTTGAGCATTCACTTCGATTGCCTTTTGAATCTCAGCTTCTTTGTTCGCTGTCCATTCTGCAAATTTTGCTTCAGCTTCTTCTAGCGTTAAAGCGCCTTTCCGTACTCCACGCATGAGATGCTTTTTGTAGAGGACACCTTTGTAGGATAGAATTCTGCGCACCGTTGGCGTTGGTTCTGCTCCATTCTCAAGCCACTTTAGCGAAGCATCTACATCTAAATCGATAGTTGCTGGACTGTTTACTGGATTGTAGCTTCCTACACGCTCGATATAGCGTCCGTCTCTTTTTGACGATGCGTTAGCGGCTACGATATAATAGTAAGGACGTCCTTTACGCCCGTGTCTCTGAAGTCTTAGTTTTACTGCCATAAGTCTAAATTATGCTTGTAATTAATGAATTGTTTTTCTAAATGGATTGCGAATATAGGCTTTATCGACGAGATTTCATCATAGAGCGCATCATTTTGGCACTTCCGCCTCCTTGCATCTTGCGCATCATCTTCTTCATGTCCTCGAATTGCTTGATAAATCGGTTTACTTCTTGGATTGAATTACCACTGCCCGCCGCAAGTCTTTTTCTTCGTGATCCATCAAGGGAATCGGGATTTGCGCGCTCATAAGGTGTCATAGATTGCATAATCGCTTCCACTTTTTTGAAGGCATCATCACTGATTTCGACATCACGAAGCGCTTTACCCATCCCAGGCATCATAGAAAGTAAGTCTTTCATGTTGCCCATTTTTTTGATCTGCTGTAATTGACCCATAAAGTCATCGAAGTCAAATTTGTTTTTTGCAATTTTTTTCGAAACCTTTCTTGCTTCCTCTTCATCGAAGTCCTGCTGAGCTCGCTCTACAAGGGTTACGATGTCTCCCATTCCCAGAATACGTCGTGCCATACGGTCTGGGTGGAAAAGATCAATGGAATCAACTTTCTCTCCAGATGAGGCAAATTTGATAGGCTTACCCACGGTATATTGTATGGACAGTGCTGCTCCCCCTCTTGTATCCCCATCAAGTTTAGTTAGAACTACTCCGTCAAAGTCAATGGTTTGATTAAAGGCCTCTGCCGTATTGACGGCATCTTGTCCTGTCATCGAATCCACTACGAAGAGTGTTTCTTGAGGTTGAATGGCTCGTTTGACTTCTTGGATTTCTGTCATCATCACCTCATCTACGGCAAGGCGTCCCGCTGTATCGATGATGACAACATCATGGCCATTTTTCTTGGCGAAGTCAATTCCCGCCTTTGCGATAGATACAGGCGATTTATCCTCTTTATCATAGAAGACCGGGATATCGATTTTTTCCCCTAAGCTGGCGAGCTGATCGATGGCTGCTGGTCGATACACGTCACCTGCGACCATTAACGGAGATTTACCTTTCTTGGATTTTGCCCAGTGTGCAAGCTTGTGTGTAAAGGTCGTTTTACCTGAACCTTGTAATCCGGCGATCAGGATGACTGCGGGATTTCCTGTAATCTGAAAGCTCGCAACCTCTCCACCCATAAGATCTCGCAGTTCATCTTCTACGATTTTAACGAGCATCTGCCCAGGCTGTACAGACTTGAGTACACCTTGACCAAGGGCTTTTTCTTTTACGCTATCGGTGAAGGTTTTGGCGATTTTGTAGTTAACATCTGCTTCGACTAAGGCTCTGCGAATCTCCTTTGTCGTTTTGGCGATATTTATTTCGGTGATCTTGTGTTGGCCTTTTAAAATACTAAAGGCCTTATCCAGGCGATCCTGAAGCGTATTAAACATGTCTTTTATTTAGTCTACCTCAACCTCCTACGTTGAGCAGGTCAAAAGTATGGTAATCTTCGCAAAGTATATTGCCTTACATAAAGCGCACTTTCGCTTTTCGTACAACTTTCCAAACTCCTTGGCTTTCCCGAATTCCTCCAGCACGCTCAAGTTCTATACTTCTTGGTTCGGGATGTTCAGGATTTACAGGAACGGCAAAATGGGCAAGCGTATGCTCCCAATTCGCCAATAAATTACGCTGGGATGTAGGATTAGTGACAATTTGGAATTCACCGTAATCCGCTTCTTCATCGCGCAGGAACACTCTGATTACTGCCTCAGGGCTGTAATCTCTCATCATGGCTGAGGAGGGGAACTCACCTTGGGCATTAGGTGCACTGAAGAATACAACGGAACGCTGTCCCTCTATATTCGGTGGATAGCTCACGTGCCCTGGATTATCATCTTCAGGGCGCTTAGCTGCCTCTTCAATTTTGGTTTCTTGATTTTCTTCTTCATTAAACACCTGGGTATCCTCTACTTGATTAAAAGGAATCTCGCCAGTGACCTCTTGAGCGGGGATATCGTTGCTTTGATCTGGATTTTTCTTTTCCACTACTTCCTCATTTACAGCTTTTGGAATTTGAGTTCTTTGTTGGCTCTCCATAAGGGATCTAAGCTCTCGTTCTCTTTCGCTTAGTAAACGTTTGAGTTTATATTGCTCTGCATTAAACTGCGCGCTTTCGTCCCGGAGGCGTTTGGTCGACTGTTCGAGATCCTCTTTTTCGAGATTCAGCTTGTAATACAAAAAGGCAAGCAGACCAATCACACCTAGTAAAAGGAGAATGATGATAATGAAAACGAGATTACTACCGCTTTTTTCTTCCTCTACTACATCTCCATCATCCTCTCCTCGAACATCCTCGTTGTCATTCTGGCTGCTCTGATTATCTTGATTGTTTTGTGTATTGGCAGGAATCTCGTCAGAGGATTGATTTTCTTGTGTTTGATCAGGAAAGTCATAATTTTCGTCAGGGTCAGTTGCTTCTGTTTTTCTCGCATTAATAAAAATTTCCAGCCATCCTTGGAGTTCTGCGGCAACCATTTCTTTGCGATTAGGATTTCGATCAAGAAATCCCTTGAGCTTCCCTTCAACGTATAATTCCGTAATTAAGGCTTCGGCGAGTTGCTGAGCATCTAAATCAAGATTTGCCTCAGTGGTCAAATCAATGATTTGTAAAGTAAGTGATTGATTAAGCGGAGGAAGACCATTGATATTGGCCATTAAATCATCCTGTTTGCAATCCCCCATTAGACAAGGTTCACTAAACGAGTTGAAGACAGCATCTCGTTGTGCCTGTCTTAGGGATACCTGGTTGCAACTTAACATAATGCAAGTAGTCACATCATCCCTTGTAATTTGGCTGTACAGCGTGGCGGTGGGCGCTGCAGAGAGTATTAGACTAGTTAGTATAGTCCACAGGATATATTTTCTGATTTTCATTAAACGAATTTTATGATTCTTTAAATAGGTTGAGCCACTTAACTAAGGCCGTATGAAGTCGAGTTGGCCGGTCCTCTGAACGTTCCATAAAGCTTTTTACCAGAAGATTGTCTTCAATGGATAAGAGGACTAAGGTAGCAAGAGAATCGGTGGGTAAATCGGTCTCGAAAGAATAATTCTTTCTTTTGAGAAAGGTCGATAAATTCCGGTTAGAGCTTGGAAGATTAGGGAGAAAACTTGCTATTTCTTCTATGCTACACTCGCCGGTTTCGCATAGGGACGCTATGTCTTGATAGACCGCTTCTTGATCGCTTCCGACTAGGGAGATTTCATTAAAACTGAGAACCAGGCAGGATTTAATCTCTTTATTATCCACCTGTGCATGGAGCAAAGTAGCAATACTTACTGCCAAAAAGATAAGTAAGGTTCTCAGAAAGACCATAATTCAAAAATAAGGCGAATCATGTACTTCTAACGCAGATTTGCTAAAGAACACATACGAGGCATATAAAAAAACGTTAAAAGCAATGCGGCTAAACTTTTAGCGTTTTGTGCCACCTTATCCTCCATAGAAAATAGAGCCAAGTAATCCGTAAACACCCTAGGCCGTATATCACACTTCGTCTGAGGTTTATCGAAGAGGCTTCCTTGAAATATTTTGTGGGGCAGGTTACTTCTCCGATAGCAAACTTCTTGGAGGCAATTTGAGCAAGAAGTTGATTGTCGAATATGAAATCATCTGAATTGGATTCGAAATCAATGGATTGGAGAACATCTGATCGAAATGCACGATAGCCTGTGTGATATTCCGAAAGTTTTAAGCCCATAAATATGTTTTGTGTAAACGTAAGTAAGCGATTAGCCACATACTTATAAAGAGGCATGCCCCCTTTTAGTGCACCGCCACTGAGAATTCTAGAAGCCAAGATCACGTCATAGTGCCCGGAGGTAATCATCGCAACCATGGCAGGGATTAGTTTAGGAGAGTACTGATAGTCTGGATGTAACATAATGATGATGTCAGACCCTATATCAAGTGCCTTTCGATAACAAGATTTTTGGTTCGCACCATATCCCTTATTGAATTCGTGTTGAATGATGATGTCAATATTCAATTCTTCTGCTGCACGTACTGTATTGTCAGTACTAGCGTCATCTGTAAGAATGACATGCTGGGCTATACCTGAAGGAATTTCGGATAAAGTTTTTGCCAGGGTCTCTTCTGCATTATAGGCAGGCATGATAATGGTGATTTGAGGCACTGTTTTAGGAGACGATGACATAAACCAAAGATACCAAGGATTCTAAGTAATCGTTAGTGCTAAAGAACTCAATATCTTAGCAGACGTTGATGAAAGTTTTAATCCTCTCAAAGAAACAAGTTCATCCGCCTATGGACGGAGAGTCAATGGCTGTTTACACACTGGGTAAAAGCTTGAAACGTGCCGGGGCAGATGTGGTTTGGTTTTCATTGGATTCCTCAGGCAAATCCTTGAAGGGGCTTCGCTATGATGAGGAAAATCAGGCCTACACAATGACAATCAATACGGCAGTCGCTTCCCATTTTTTTTCCTATCAGAGAAAGTATCCCTTGCAGGTAAGACGTTTTTATAATGCAGATGCTGCATCGAGTTTACATGAGGTGGTAAGCCATTACGAACCTGATATTATCCAAATTGAAAGCGTTTTTCTTGCTACCTATATAGAAGGCCTAAGAAAAATTAGCCATGCTCCAATCATTCTACGTCTTCATAATATCGAGGAAGAGATTTGGCAAAATCGCCTCGCCGGTGTTCGAGGACTGCATTATGCATTATATCAGAAAATGGCGAATGATATCAGGCGATTTGAACGCTTGGCGTGGTCTAGCGCAGATCTTGTTTTACCTATATCTCATGAAGACAACGAATTGGTTCGGATGAACTGCCCTGAGGTGAGAACAGAGGTTATACCTATAGGAATGGTAGCAGATCATATTGCTCAGCCTAACCGAATAACGGGTGGAGGCCTCCGTCTTGGATTGATTGCTTCCTGGGATTGGTCACCTAACGCCGAGGCGGCTGAATGGCTCTTAGATGAAATAGTACCGCGGCTAAATATATTGGATAACTGGACCTTACATCTTGCAGGCCGCAATATGCCGAGTTGGCTAGTCAAGAGGCGATCAAATCAAATCCATATACTTGGCGAGGTCAAATCGGCCTTGCACTTTGTGCGGTCCATGGATGTCATGATTATGCCCTTTAAATCAGGAGGAGGAGTTCGCGTCAAGGTGTTAGAGGCACTCGCCGCAGGTATTCCCTGTATTGGCACTTCAAAGGCATTTCAAGGTCTTGCCGTCGCCGACAACCAAGAGGTGCTCATTGCAGAAGACGTTGAACAATTTGTTGAGTCGATTTGCAAGATTTCAAGTGAAGAGGGTTTGTGGGATGGCTTGAGGCAGCGTGGCATGCATTATGTTGATCAGCATCATAACCCATCGAGTATAGGCAAGGCGCTTTATGATAAGTATTCAATCGGCATAGACAAGAAGTATTAATGATTATAGCAGGTGTCTTACTTTTTCTTTTGGTCTATACGTGGATTATATTTCCAGGCGTTATGCTTTTTGCTTTTCGCAGGGTTCCTCACAATCGAGCAGCTCTTCCTCATAACGAAGGCACCTTGCCATTGACGATTGTAATGTTCATACATAACGAAGAAGGTGTTTTAGAAAATAGTCTTAGTGCGTTAATCACCTGTCCTGGAGATATGTGGAATGCTGAGTTTATCATTATCTCAGATGCCTCAACAGATGGAAGTCATGCTGTTATTGAACGCTTTCAGACCCTTGACAAACGATTTACGCTTATTCAAAGTGACGAACGACTCGGCAAACCCGGGCAATGGCATAAGTATCAGGACATGTTGAGAGCTCGTAAGGGGTATCTGCTGTGTTTGGATGCTGATGTTGTTATACAATCCGAAGGATGGGCCGTACTGCATCGACTTGTACAACAAAATCCTGAGGCTATCATCGCAGGACGAAGTCGAAGCCAGTCAAATTCAAAAGAGATTTATTTTGATAGCGAGTCGATGTATCTCTCTTTGGAGACCCGATTAAAGCTTGCGGAAGGAGATGTATTTCATCGCGCAATGGGTGTTTTTGGTGCATGTTACATCTTGCCTTGCAAGAACCTTCCTGTGATCCCTCCAAAATTGACGGTAGATGACTTTTTTATCGCCTACGCTCAGTTAAAGACGGGAAAACCATCCATAGTCAGTCATGAAATTGTAGCCCACGAATCTGTATCAGGGAAGTTAGCCGTTGAGTTTCGAAGAAAGCGAAGAATAACTTGCGGGAATTGGCAAAATCTTTTGAAATTGCCCAAGTTGCCTGGTCGAGCATCTTTTCAAACACTATGGTTATTGTGGTCGCATAAGATTCTGAGGTGGTTAACACCCATCTTGGGAATAGCGCTTATTGTCTCGGGTTGTTTTCTTGACACTTTTTTACAACCCTATGGATATTTTTGGAGTTTAACGTGTATTGGGTTAATCGCCCTTTGTATGGTGGCTCATAATTTAGGAGAAAGATTGTTTCATCGAAGTCCTAAACTTCTTCAGGGATTTAGCTACTTCATAATTATGAATATGGCCGTACTTTGTGGAACGTTTGATTTTGTATTGGGCCGGCGCCATGGAATATGGAAGCCAACAGAAAGAATGCGCAATGAGTAAAGCTATTGAAGAAAGAAAGTTGGACACGGTGGAGTCCGCCATCGAGGCGATTAAGGCAGGCAAACTAGTCATCGTTGTTGATGATGAGGATCGGGAAAATGAAGGGGATTTCATTACAGCTGCTGCCAATGCCAATCCTGAGGTGGTAAACTTTATGGCTAAGGAAGGAAGAGGACTGATTTGCGCTCCGATCACTGAAGCCCGTGCAGAGGCGTTACAACTTGACTTAATGGTCGGCAAAAACACGGTGCTCCATGAAACCCAGTTTACCGTTTCCGTTGACCTCTTAAAAGATGGTGTGACGACAGGAATCAGTGCGCAAGATCGTGCAAAGACAATTCAAGCGCTTATTGACCCTGCAACGCGCCCAGAGGATTTAGGTAAGCCTGGACACATTTTTCCGCTCAAGGCAAAAAATGGTGGGGTGCTTCGCAGAGCGGGTCACACAGAAGCAGCGGTGGATTTAGCTCGATTATCAGGTTTTGAGCCTGCGGGCGTCCTTGTAGAAATACTCAATGATGATGGCTCGATGGCACGAATGCCAGACCTCTGGAAGGTTGCAGAAAAGTTTGACTTGCGGATTATCTCCATTGAAGACCTCATTAAGTATCGATTGAGGCACGAGTCGTTGGTATCTAAAGACCTTCAAGTTAAGCTTCCAACAAAGTATGGAGATTTCCAATTGCATGGCTTTACTCAAGAGAATACTGGAGAATTTCATTTTGCGTTGACCATGGGCGAATGGAGTGAGGAAGATGCCGTGCTTACTCGAGTTCACTCCTCTTGTTTAACAGGTGACCTTCTTCAATCCCTGCGCTGTGACTGTGGTGATCAGTTGAGTTCGGCCCTCCAACATATTCAACATGAAGGACAAGGCGTTCTCTTATATATGCAACAAGAGGGAAGGGGTATTGGGCTTCGAAGTAAACTTCAAGCCTATGCGCTGCAAGAGGAAGGTATGAATACCTATGAAGCCAATCAGGCCTTGGGCTTTGATATGGATCAGCGCGATTATGGAGTGGGAGCGCAAATTCTAAGAGAGCTCGGCATTCGAAAAATGCGTCTGATGTCGAACAATCCTACTAAACGGGTTGGTCTGATAGGTTATGGGTTAGAAGTCGTTGAGGCTGTTCCTATTGAGATTGCTCCAAATCCGCATAATGAGAAGTACTTGCAAGCTAAGCGTGATTTAGGAGGCCATAAACTAAGCTAATCCCTCTTTTATGAGTTCAATTGCTGTCATTGGTTCTGGGGTGGCTGGACTAGCTTCTGCCGCACTAGCTGCCAATAAGGGATATAATGTCTCCGTGTTTGAGGCAAATTCCATGTTGGGGGGAAAGGCAGGTGAAATTCGTGAGGCTGGTTTTCGATTTGACAGAGGTCCTTCGCTGTTTACGATGCCCGAAGTGCTCGATGAGCTATTCACAACATGTGGTAAGAATCCCTCAGATTATTACAGCTACTCAAGACTGCCTGTTATTACAAAATATTTTTATCCTGATGGCAAAGTGTTTCATGCGTATGCGAATGCCGAAGATTTTGCCCAAGAGTTTGAACGGGTCTTCGGAGAACGAAGCGATCATGTATTAGAGTATTTGCATCATGCTCAGAAAGTTTTTGAACTGACCGAAGAGGTTTTTCTTCGTCATCCACTGCGAAAGGCTTGGCGCTACATACCAAAGCACGTTTTTCCTAGAGCGGCTTCTCTAAGACGCTTAAAGGCATTCACAACATTTAATGCTCTGCATAAAAAGTTTTTTACTACTCCTGAGGCGATTCAGTTGTTTAACCGATATGCTACCTACAATGGCTCTGACCCATATCGTGCGCCAGGAACCATGGCAGTAATAAGTCATCTTGAGCATAATCATGGGGCCTTTATTATGGACAAAGGAATGCACCATGTGGTTCAATCGCTAATTCAGTTGGGTAAGGAATTAGGCGTGATATTTCATATAAACAGTCCAATTGATGAAATTTTGCTCGAGGGAAGGCGAGCCGTCGGTATTCGGTCAGGAGAACATCATCATTCGTTTGATCGAGTGATCACGAATATGGATGTACAACCTACCTATAATAAGCTCCTTCCTTCGCTAAAGTCTCCAAAAAAAGTGATTAACCAAGAGAAGTCAACCTCTGCCTTAATATTTTATTGGGGTGTTCAGGGGGAACACGCCAACCTTGATGTACATAACATCTTGTTTAGCGCAAACTATAAGGAAGAATTCCAGGCCATACAATTGGGTAATGTGAGTGATGATCCTACGGTCTACATCTATATAAGTAAAAAGCACATTGCAGGTGATGCGCCGAGTCAAGCTGAAAATTGGTTTGTTATGATCAATGTTCCGCATGACTCCGGGCAGGATTGGGATGAAATGGCAGCACGAGCTAAGGATAACATTTTAGCCAAGATTGATTCTGTGCTCGGTATTTCGTTGGCTAAGGCAATTCAGTTTGAGCAGGTTTGGACGCCAAAAGGCATTGAGCGGGATACTTCGTCGTATGCTGGGGCCCTGTATGGCAATGCCTCAAATTCCCCATTTAGTGCGTTTTTTCGACACAGCGAACGAAATCCATTAATAAAAAATCTTCGCTTTGTAGGAGGGGGTGGACATCCAGGGGGTGGAGTGCCTCTATGTTTGTTGTCGGCCAAGATTGCTATCGATAGCTTGTAGATCGCAACGTTTGCAAAAAGTACTTGAAGAGATAAATGCGTGTTGCATCAATGCCTTACCTTAGAACTATCGAAGGAGTTCGATTGATAACCAACCATGACGACTAGCAACAAGAATATTTTTATAGCTGGGCTTTCAAGAAGCGGAACGACTTGGGTTGCTAATATCCTTGGATCAGCACATGGTGTAAGACTGCTTAAGGAGCCAGATAACGAAAAATATAGCTTTATCGGTCGCCAATGGAAGCAGTCTCTTCATCGATTTCCGTATGCTTCATCCAGTCAAGAGCAAAATCGTCAGGTAATAGAATTCTACCAATCCATATTTAATGGAAAGTACCCGGCTAATCAGTCTGTGGTTAATCATGCGCTCAATCGATTTTTCCGTCATACGGCGAGTAATAATGAAGGACATATACTTCGTAAAGAGCTTAGTTTAGCGCAAGAACAAGGCCGATTTTCCTCAAAGAAGAATTTGACAAGCTTCCTGTTTAGACTCACATCTGATAACTGGGCTTCTTATTCGCGGCAAGTTGTTAAATCCGTGCACGCTGGATTATGCCTCTCGCTAATTGCAGATCATTTTGACCCTTGGATTGTCCTTCTTTTTCGCCATCCTGCTAATATTATCGCTAGCTCTTTAGAACTGGATATAAAAGATGCTGATCGTGGTTTGATCAATAGATTAGAGCTACAGTCGGTATTGGAAGACTACTCGGATGATATTCAACGTTTAGAGGACCCGCTATCTAAAATGGGCTTTCAAATTGGATTATTCTATTATCTGTGGGAACAAGAAATTGTCAAGCGCCCTTCTTGTATAATAAGGACACATGAAGATCTATGTGTCGACCCTGTCGCACGTTTTGAAAATCTTTTTAATGCATTAGACCTTCCTTGGAATAAAACGATAGCTAATACTATTCAAACGATGAATAAGCCGGGTAAAGGCCTAAAGACGTTTCGAGTACTCGAGGACCTTAACAATAAATGGAAGAGGGTGCTCAATAATGAGCAGATTCGTAAGATTCAACAGGGATACTCCATTCTACCAGTAAAACATTATGAAGACTTTGCCATCTGATCGACATAGAATTTTTATCGTGGGGTGCGCACGCTCGGGTACAACGCTGTTGCAATCTATCTTGGCCTCAAACAAGGCGATTGCCTCGTTTCCGGAAACGCATTTTTTTCGTGGTACGATTCCTAAGTACAGGGTATTACAGTGGTTTAAATTTTACGGCAAAAAAGATCAAGAGTTTATTAGGCACTTTTTGAAAAAAATTCAACGAGAGGAATTGTATGAAGCAATTCCTAGGCAAACGGCAAACACAACGCGCTGGGTAGCTGAAATGCTTGACCTTATCGATCGTATCCCTGAAGACAACCAGACAACAGCTTGGATTGAAAAGACTCCCATGCACCTTTATTTTATTCCCTTGATTCAACATGCGGATCCGAATACCAAGTTTATCCATGTCGTTAGGGAAGGAAAGGATGTTGTAGCGTCTTTATATGAAGCAAGTCAGCAATATCCCGATTCCTTTGGAGGAAAGCAGAGTGTACAGGATTGTATCAAACGCTGGAAACGAGATATCAAAATCCATAAGCAATACATAAAACAACCCAATCATTTTTATATCACCTACAATGACCTTCTGAATAACGCAAGCCATGCGATCTCTGGATTATGCAATTTTATCGATGTAAGGTTTTCAGAGGATATGCTGTCTTTTTCGAAAAAGACTAAAGCGTTAAAGTTTGAAGAGGAGCAGTGGAAACCTGATAGCAGTGATGAGATAAAGGCAACGAATAAGTTTGATACCATTTTTTCAGCGGAGCAAAAAGAATACATTCTCACTGAGCTATCATCCGTAACATTAGATGATTTTACCTCTTCTTTATAGGGCAATAATAAGGTCGCTACAAGGTCTTTAGGATGTCGAGGAGTGTTGATGCCTTGGTATTGAAATCTTTGACTTTGATCTTTTTATGGACATCAACCTTTTCTTGATACAAGGCAAGATTCTCAAGAATCCGTCGAATTGAAGATTCAATACTCTCTGCCTTGTTTTCTGCATAGAGTGCTGAATCGCCGTAATAATCCATTAGTGTTTTTGTTTTTGAGAGGATTAACGGTTTCTCGAGGGCAAGGGCTTCATAACCTCCAGATAAAAGGGTCATTTCGCGCGTTGTAAGTACCGCTATGAAATCGGCATTTCCTAGCATACGTTGGTAGTCATTATCCGATACAAAGCCAGGAAACTTTATATGTTCTACCATATATGGGGTTAGGTCGAATTTGGCTTTCTTAAAATTTCCCGTAACATAAAAAGTACATTCCTTAATGCGAGAAGCAGCTTGTAAGAACGCTTCAATGGGTTCGTCATTTGCAAACATGGAGACCAACACGCCTACAGGAGAGGACCCAGACTGTTGCTTGGGATATTCTGTGAAATCTGGTATAGCATCTTCAAGAACAAATAGTTTCTCGGCTAGGTTAGGCTGCTTCTTTGCAAGGAATTCTTTGGATTCTTGATTATGAATGATAACAATTGGACACTTTTTCCAAATCCACTGCGCAATGATTTTTTTTATACCATAGAAGTGGTCTGTGTAGGCTGCTGTATGTAAATCTGGGATTACGGTTCCTTTACATGTTACCCAAGTTGCAATTTTCGCAATCAAGGTAATGTAGGGATGTGCATTAAACGTAAAGATTACCTTGGGCCGATTAACCACAATCCAACAGAAGGTCTTTATGGCATTGGTTAACAAGGAGAAGGCTAAGGTTGCTTTTGAGTTATCCTTGCGATCATAGCGCTTATATTCTGCGTTAAAGCGCTGGGCTAATTCTTCAGAGCGTCTAGAGATTTTAGTCCAGGCAAAGAAAACATGCTGATTTTTAGGTTCTGCTGTGCGCATAAAACTTCTTCAAGACTAAAGCTACTAGTTCAGCTACATTTAATGCTGCTATTCCATAAAAATGCTGTGTAGACTGGTAAAGTTGATTAGTATTCCAAGCGGTAAAACTCATAAACAGCCTCTTTTGATCTAGGTGAAATCAACATTGTTTTGCGTAGTAAGTCAAAAAAATGTGCGTTTTGTTAAAATTTTTTGACAAAAGTGAGAACAAAAGTTAAACAAGTGTGTTTTAAAGGCGAAACAAATAATTATTTATATGAACATTTTAGCTATTTCACATGAGGCTATTCAAGCGTTCGGTGGTGAGTTCTCCGGAGAACAACTTATTGCTTTTACGTTTTTTATAGGCTCTATGGCCATGATGGCCTCGACTGCATTCTTCTGGTTGGAGATGCGTAACATTGACGCCAAGTGGCGTACTTCACTACTTGTATCGGGTTTGATTACATTCATTGCCGCGGTACACTATTATTACATGCGTGATTATTATATCATGGCATCTGCCGCTGGTGCAGAAAATCCTTCGCCAACGTTCCTACGTTATGTTGACTGGATTCTTACTGTTCCATTAATGTGTGTTGAGTTTTACTTGATCACAAAGAAAGCTGGTGGACAAATCAGCACGATGTGGAAACTCATCTTTGCTTCTGTAGTAATGCTTGTAACAGGGTACATCGGGGAAGGTATCTTCCGTGAGGACGCTTGGTTATGGGGTCTTATCTCAGGTATCGCATACTTCTACATCGTTTACCTAGTATGGTTCGGTGAAGTTGCTGAACTTGCAGGTAATGCTGGAGGTGCCGTTCAAAAAGCAAACAAAGTCTTAGGATGGTTTGTACTTGTTGGATGGGCTATTTACCCAATCGGTTACATGGCAGGAACACCAGGATGGTACGAAGGTATCTTCGGTGGTCTTGATATGGACGTTGCATACAACATCGCAGATGCAATTAACAAAATCGGTTTCGGTCTTGTTATCTATGCTCTAGCTGTTGAAGATGGAAAAGGTGCATAATTAGTAACGCACTTATTAATATCTTAAGGGTGGTCACAATGACCACCCTTTTTTTATGCCATGAATTTCTTAACTCTTCGTACGGTTCAGTTTGGTATTACAGGATGTTTTCTGTTGCCGTTGATTATTGGATGGTCCTATCCTGTTTGGTTTACTGTTATAGTGTTGGCTGTTTTGGTAGGGCTGTTTGGCATATCCCATGGGGCTATAGATCATATATTGGCAAGTGATGTACTTGGTTGGATTAAGCCGGCACAGCAATTGCGCTTTATGGGGCAATATCTTGCTGTTATGCTAGTGTACGGCCTTCTATGGATCTTTGCTCCTATTGTGGGGTTTTGGCTGTTTTTACTCTATAGCGCTTGGCATTTTGGTCAAAGCGATGCGTTGTTGATATGGAATGTTTTACCCAAGGCCTTAGGCACATCCATTGCGATGTCATGGGGGCTTATGGTGATATCTTCCATCCCGATGTTTCACAGCACAGAACTTGCAGAAGTCTTACCCTCATGGTTTGTTACAGAACTTCCTTCTTCAACCATTGTATCGATAGCACACCGAATCTTTATACTATCCTTAGGGTTTCTTGTTACCTGTATTTTGAGCGCCTTGGCGTTCTATGGCCTGCAGATCAGACTTGTGTTAGATTTTGCGATGACTAGCCTTGTATCTCTTTATGCCCTTGTTGTGTTACCCATGTGGGTCGGTTTCGGATTATACTTTAGTATTTTTCATGCATTACCCTCATTAATTAATGAATACAAGGCTCTGCAGTCCAATGAGCGCGTGGAGTCTACAAAGCATTTTGTTAGGATGTTGGCTCCTTTCACGCTTGTGGCATATATAGGACTAGTGGTCATTGTTCTCTATGCACAAAGTCATTCGTATTTCTATGCCCTAATTGCCATTTCCATATTGGCCTTTCCGCATAGTGTGTTGATGCACTTTCTTTATGTTAAGCTGCGCTTGAAGGACGATGCTTGACGTACATATAGATGGCTGTGTTTAGCAGGAGTAAGGTAAAAGAATAGACGAAGTCGTCAAGGGGAATATTTATTTGCGTCCAGGATAGGCCTGCAACTTCTTGAAGACGACTTCCTAAATTTTCTGCATCGTTATACCATACAACCTCTTCGAGTCCGAAGGAACCGGTCAGAATACCATTAACTAAAATAAATGGGATGTTGCTAAAAAGATAGGCAGTCATATAGGCTGGTAACCAGTGGGCCCTTGTGGCACTGATGCCAATTAGTGTTCCCCCGCCAAGGAGAAAGGTAGAGGCGGTATACAGTCTGCCCCAATGAGCTATTCCAATTAAAAACAAACCCACTCCTATACTGATGAGTGACCACATGGTACTCGTTGAAATCCTCTCTCTTGATTTTACAATGTAGACATATACATTTTCGTAGATGAACAGGCAACAAAAGGGGACTACAAAGAAGAACAAGATTTCCTCTAAGGGTAAGCCCATTAGTTTAACGCTGAAGTGCTTTGCTTCGTTAAATCCCCATACACCCCATTGGGTAAACAATATGTCCCATGCGATAAACAAGGCACCTACAAGTAAGGTTGATGCTCCGAATGCCCTCCAGTTTTTTGAAAAAACCAGAGGTTTTAAAAAGCTAGCAATCAATGGAATACTTAAACTACCTGCTAGAATCGCTGCATAAGTATAGTGGCTATCCATGCTGGTTGAGTCTAAAGAACTTCCGCGGAATGTACAGAAGTCCAAAATATTCTGCACCCTCTTTAGTTAGCGTACCGTGGTGTGCTAGATGGGCCCTGTAAACGGCTTTGAAATACCATCCCATAAAGGGGAGTTTAATGCGTATGCGTTTATGGATGAAGACGTCATGAACTAGAAAATAGGTGATTCCATAAAGTGCTATTCCAAAGCCTGCTCCGAGACCAAAGGCTAAATTGTACGAGAGACCGGTGATAATCAATGTGGCGCTCGGTACGGCATAGACAATAAAAAATAAGTCGTTGAGCTCAAAAAATGAAGTGGGGTCCTTTTGATGATGATCTTTGTGCCATACCCATAGTAGCCCGTGCATTAAGTAGCGATGGGATAGCCATGCCACTCCCTCCATGGAAATATAAAGGGTAACAATTCCCCAAAAAAGCATCCATCCGTTCATAACTGAATAACAAGTTAAACACAATTCAGTTCTTATGTGTAATACATAAGTGAAATAGATTTTTTTGAAGGCTTACCTTCGGATTAATTGCCCAATGGATTTACGCTACGCTCGACCAAGAAAGGATCTTATTCTCTTACTCCGTGAAAAGGGTATTCAGGACAATAGGGTACTAGAGGCTATGGGTCGAATTGAGCGTCATCGCTTTATCCCTGACTCTGCATTACACAACCATGCTTACGAGGATAAAGCATTTCCAATTGGTGATGGGCAGACGATTAGTCAGCCCTATACAGTTGCTTTTCAAACGGAAAAATTGGAGATAAAAGCTAATGAAAAGGTTTTAGAGATTGGGACAGGTTCGGGGTATCAGGCAGCGGTATTGGCTGAACTCGGTGCGCGAGTCTATACCATAGAACGTTTTCGTACGCTGTATGACAAAACGAGTCATTTGCTCCAATCGATGAAGTATACAACGATTCGCACATATTATGGTGATGGATTTTTGGGAAAGCCGATTTATGCTCCGTTTGATAAATGCATTGTAACTGCTGCTGCTCCCCACGTTCCAAAGACCTTGATTGATCAACTTCGTATTGGTGGAATGCTTATTATTCCCGTAGACAATGGCCAAGGTAGCCAGGATATGCTCAGAATAACAAAACTTGAAGACGGGGTAAAGGAAGAAGTTTTTGATACCTTTTCTTTCGTTCCGATGTTAAAGGGGCGTACCTAGTTGCGATAGTTATTCGATTCTTTTTTGGCTCGATCCTTTTCCCTTTTAGCATCTTTTTGTTGGATAGTCTGGCGTTTGTCAAACTGTTTTTTCCCTTGAACAAGGGCAATTTCAGCCTTGATTAGATTCCGCTCTGTTGCAAAAAGTTTAAGTGGAACAATGGTATATCCTCGTTCCTTGACTTTGCGTTGCAATTGTTTGAGTTCTTTTCGATGTAAAAGAAGTTTTCTTTCTCTTCCAGGAATATGGTTGTTGTGACTAGCTTGAAAATATTCTGATACATGCATACCATAGAGATACAATTCTTCCCCTCGAAAGCGACAGAATCCCTCCTGAATGGACGCCTGTCCATCACGTATAGATTTCACTTCACTTCCTCTTAGTTGCACCCCCGCCACGTATCGATCTCGAATATGATAGTCAAAGCGTGCTTTGCGATTTTCTATCTGCATGAGCTTCTTCACGTCCACAAGGTACAAAAGCAAATATTTAGGGTAGCCTAAATATTAATTAAGTATATATTAATTTTGTGCCATGCCGTCTCAATCCATTGAAGACTATATTAAAGCCATTTGGACGCTTTCAGAGGGAAAAGAGGATAGATATGCTGTGTCTACCAACGCCTTGGCATCGCATCTTGTGACATCGCAAGCATCGGTATCAGAAATGTATAAGCGATTAGCGGAGAAAGAATTTATAGACTATGTTCCCTATCGAGGTGGATCATTAAGTCCTAAAGGGCGCCAGCTAGCTGTAAGTCTGATTCGAAAGCACAGGTTGTGGGAAGTGTTTCTTCATGAGAAGTTAGGATTTGGCTGGGAGGAAGTTCATGACATTGCAGAACAATTAGAGCATGTTCACTCTCAGGAATTGACCAAAAGGTTAGATGCCTTTCTAGATCATCCGTCAATTGATCCTCATGGGGACTATATTCCCGATGCTGATGGCAATATCCCAAAGCAACGCGCAAAGCCACTCACTGAATTATCTATTGGCGTGGGTGCAAAGGTTGTAGGGGTATTGGATTCCAATTCAAAACTTTTGAGTTTACTATCCCAAAAAGGGATAGCCTTGGGTACATCATTATGTATTCAATCGGTTTTACCCTTTGACGATAGCAGGGTGCTAACACTCAATGGGAATCAATCTGTAGAGCTTTCTTACAAGGCTTGTGAACTCATCTTAATCCAAGAAAATATATAGACATGCAAACCATTATAAGCTATTTTGAGTCCCTAAACCCTGTGCTTGCTGCATTTTTAGCTACGGTGTTCACTTGGTTGCTAACAGCCTTGGGAGCAAGTTTAGTCTTCCCGTTTAAATCTATGCCAAGAAAGTATTTAGATACCATGCTTGGGTTTACAGGAGGAGTTATGGTTGCGGCAAGTTTTTGGTCCCTTTTGTCGCCGGCCATTGAAATGGCGGAAGTCTCTTGGGGGAGTTTAGCTTTTGTTCCCGCTGCAATTGGTTTTGGATTAGGTGCTCTCTTTTTGTTTGCCTTGGACAAGTTTATGCCACACCTTCATCTCAATTTTGATATCGAACACAGTGAAGGCGTAAAGACAAAACTTCATAAAACAACGCTTCTCATACTAGCTATAACGCTGCATAATATACCGGAGGGACTTGCGGTAGGTGTACTCTTTGGTGGAGTGGCGGCTGGCTTACCAGAAGCAACTATAGGGGGGGCTGTAACCCTAGCTATTGGAATTGGTATTCAAAATTTTCCCGAGGGAATCGCCGTATCCTTCCCTTTGCGTCGCGCTGGTGCAAGTCGGTGGAAGAGCTTTTACTATGGTCAATTAAGCGCCGTAGTAGAACCTGTAGCCGCCGTTATTGGAGCCCTAGCCGTTATCTTTTTTACTCCAATATTACCCTTTGCCTTAGCTTTTGCGGCAGGAGCCATGATTTATGTGGTCATCGAAGAAGTTGTCCCCGAAACTCAGCAAGATCGTTATGCCGACTTAGCCACATTAGGATTCATAGGAGGCTTTATTGTGATGATGGCGCTTGATGTGAGCCTCGGTTAGGATTCTAAGACCGTCACAGAAGCTCCAAACTCTCGATAAGGACAAGTTCCTTGCAACTTTTAGGATTGGCGAGCTTAATCTTTCCCTGAAAATCGGGACCAACGAGTTGGTCTTCATACCAATACGATTCCTGATCAAGGGCCCAATTTCTAATGCAGCGACTAGCCTCGATTTTCTCCTTTTGAATCTTGACTTTCAAACGTTCGTATTCAGACTTAACTAGGTCTTTATGCAGATGTTCAATATTGTTTACAGCATAGGTATAGGCCTTGCTTTTTGCCTTGGCATAGCCCGCCGCGCAAGAGCAAACAACATCATCCGCCTTTTTTTCACCTTCTGCAATTCCACTTGAATCCTTAGTGCACGATGGTAGAAGAAATAGTCCGACAACGGTTAGAATTAGGGAATAAGCTTTTATCTGATATAGATTTTTCATAGCAATCATATTTTACTCTTATTCCTCATCATACGCTCGATCACGATTGCGATTTTGTTCTCGCTCGTAACGCTCGTAGTCATATTCGCTCAGGTAAATACCAACATGGTTTCCTAGAAAGCGCATAAAATTTTCATCATAAGCAAGTTCTTCGAGAATGTAATCTTCAAGATCTTGACGATGGTCTGAATTGTCAACAAGATTGTTGGACATAAGGTGATGTACTTCATAACACGCCTCTACATCACTAAGTAAAAAACGGCCCTCAGATCGTACAATAGGTTCTGCCTCCTCGTAGTCGTCATAATCATCGTAATCCTCTTCGTACTCGTCATAGTAGTCATATTCCCCTGCTACTTCTGCGGCAGCTTCTTCACTGGCGTAATCATATTCTTCTTCCGTCGAATACTCCTCTTCGGTCAATACGCATCGATAGTCGTACCAAAGAGATTCTTTACTGCTAGCCCAATCTTTGATACAATCTTTGGACGTTTGTTCTTCTTTCATGGCTTTGTATAGGCGCTCAGCAAATTCTTTCTTGATTTTCTTGTCATCCCAAGAGTTATAATTATCAATGTAGAAATCTCTTATCTCTTTAAATGATGAAGCCGTTGACTCAAAACACGCACAGGTCTTCTCATCTGCCTCTACAATAGCACTTGGTGCTTCAATACTCTTAGAGCAGGATAGGACGATAACGGAGGTGAACAGTCCTAATACTATATGTTTCATAATGGTTCTTTACTCGAAAAATAAAAAATCCATCTAGAATTATAAAAAAATTAACCTGTTCTCCGTCTAAGGATTTCTTCGTGGATCTGTTGGTGTTCACGAGACATTTGCCCCTGTACTGATTGGTTTTCCTCTGCTCTACGTATCAGATAGGGTAGGAGGTATTTTGCTCGCCCATAAGGCATGTATTTCGAAACATTCGCACCATAATGCGCTAGATTGTTAGACAAGGGATCACTCATGCCATAGAGCTGGGAGAAAACAATGTGGGGATGACTTAATTCAATAGCATCATCTTTTGCCTTGGCGAGTGCTCGCTCACAACTTTTTATGTTATGGCTTCCTATACACATTGCTACCTGATCAATGTTTTCAATTCCAAAATGGACGGCCTCATTGAAATCTTGATCGACTGACTCTTTATTGTCATGCAATGGATTGGGAGTCTGATGCTTTTCTGCATAGCGAGCTTCTTTGACAACATAGGCGCCGCGGACTAGCTTGGCTCCCACTATATACCCTTCAACCGCGGCCTTATTGACGGTGTCCTTAAACTCTTGGAGTTTATCCCTACGATAAATCTGATAGGTATTATAGACTGTGGCTGATTCTCTGTTGTGAAGCTTCATCAAGTCATTGACCAAGTGGTCTATTTCTTCTTGTATCCAAGACTCCTCGGCGTCATAGTACAGCGCTATCCCTGCTTTTTTGGCTTCAACAGATAACTGATCAATCCGGTGTTTGAAGGTGTCGTAAGCGCCTTCCTCTGCGTTGGTTAATGCTTGATTGTCTTGTTTCTTCTGTAAGATTTCAAGGGAAATCAGCGCAGTCATTTTAACACTCAAGCTTATGGCATTTTTGGTCTTAGCACACCATGCAATAGCCTTCATGTTTTCATTAAATGAGTGGTCCCAGGATTCTTGGCTATCTGTTGCTTCAATGCCGTAATGTAAATTGATCAATATATTACGTTGGGCACATTCTTGTGCGACATTCGAACATTCCTCAAGGTTTTCTCCTCCACAGAATTGACGGTATAATAGGTTTTTGAAGTAATAGGGAATGGGAAGTCCGATTCGAAGAGAAAACTTTGCAAGCTTTCCCCCAATCAATGTCAATGCCTTCGAACCCATTAGCTTAAACAATCTTGACATGCGGCGAAGTTGCTTATCAGAAAGGTAAGCAAAGGCCCGTTGCGTGTTTTGCAAATCAAAATGTTGCTGCGAGGAGTTATTCATACCTAGTTTCCCTGTGCGTAGAAAATTCTTGAGCGAGTTTTGGAAGGATGATTAAAAGACCAATCAGGATAAAAAAGAAGAAGCCAATTTTATCGGTTTCAATCAAGTCTCCAAATATGTTATTGATTACGATACTGCTCATTGAAACACCTAATGCTAAACTGAATTTTCCTTTCAAATTGTTTTTTTCTTTTGCGTAATAACGCTCAATTCTAAGAAAGAATAGAATGATTATTGTCAGAAAAAGCAATAACCCAGGAATTCCAAGTTCTATGGCTTGCAGTATATAATAATTGTGCACGGTAGATTGTTCAGGGTTATCAGACACCCAGGTTTCAAAGATAAACACAGTATACTCTCTGTAATTCGGTACAAATCCATTTGGCCCAAAGCCCAACCATGGTTTATCTGCTATCATATGCCCGCCTGCTACCCAACGATATATTCGCTCCATACTAGAAACGTCCTTTCCTTCAAAGGTTGAGGAAACATGATCACTAAACTCATCGTGCATGACAGTGCTTGTTGAGGGGGTGTATTGGAGATATTGATTTTCATGAAGTAAAAATCCAACTAAGCCAATAGCCAAGGCAAAGGCAATGGGAATGGCCAGTTTCATCCCACGCATTTTTAGGCAGAAATACACGACAACCTCAAAGCATACGGCAACATAACATGCTCTCGTGTAGGAGAGATAAATCGCGAGTAAAAAGACCACAGTACTCAAAAGGAGATAGCGCTTTGTCCTGCGTGTAGTAGCCTCAGAATACAACCAAAGATTAAAGGGTAAAAACATGGTAATCACCACCGCGTAGTCCACGTGGTTGGGGTAAAACGGTGTCATGGTAAAGTTCACTTGATCGAATGCAAAGCCACTTACACTATGACGCATCAACGTCCAAAGAATGGTGAAGGACAACACCCCGTGAAATACCCAGAGGATTCGCTTAACATCTTTCCATGATTGGATATAGACTACACTACCTAAGATGGCAGGGACGACAAACCAAGACTTTGCCAAGAGATATTTTACAGATAGTAAGGGAGTTTGACTAGTTAATGTCGTTATTCCTATCCAGACTAGATAGAGGATCAAGGTTAAGACGATGGGTTTTGCGAGAAGGTCGCTACGGATTTTTTTGCCGTAGACAAACTCTATTGGCACAACTAGGCTTAGAAAGATTAACAAAGGTTCTGTGGGAAAGCTTAGGGATAGCCCTGATCCAAACTCAACTGTTCTTGATATGGGTAAAAAGCTTACTGCTAAAAAGAAAAGGTATTTAGGATAAAGAAGCGAAGCCGCTAGAACAAAAGGAAGGATAGCCAATACGGGTAATAAGGCTATATCAAAAATCCAAGCCAATAGGGTAAGCATAATGCTTAAGCCCAGCGAAGCCGCGAGGTAGATAGATGACCGATTATAACGTACTAATGCCACAGTAGGTTAAGCGGAAGGATTAGGATTTAGACCTTTCATACTTTCCTATGGCGTTGCTCAATTGACCAACGGCATCAAACAATAGGACAATCAAACAAGACAGAATGAAGGTGACAATAACCGTGATGGCACAGATCATCCATCGCACAGGTTTTAGCTTTCGCTCTGCAGGATAGGCGTTTTCAATAATTTCTAAACCAGGGGTTGACGTGGAAGAGGCTACCGCGTGTTGGTCGACTAATTGTTGTATTTCTTTAACTCGAAGAAGTTGCTGTTCATATTGGCGAGTGAGAAGTTGGTTCTGAGCAGAATCTCGGTATAGCTCAATTTGAGTGGCCAAGTCATTTAGTGCGACTTCACTTGAGTCTAACTGTTTTTTCATCTCTACATACATCGACTCCTTATTCCGTTGAATAGGAGCTGTAATCGTAGAATCAATAATCTTAACCATTTCATTGACCAAGTTAGCGGCAAGTTTAGGATCGGTGTCGATGTAGTTGATCCGGATGGCATCTTCTTCGGTTTTGTACACTTGATATTGATCCATGAATTGCTCGGTCGTCTTTGAGGATAAATACTCCGTGTTCTTGTCAAAACCATAGTGCTCTGAGAGGTTGAATTCCGCAATCATACGTTGTATGAGCCACTGTGAATTAGCTACGGTCAAAATGCGATTAGCATCATGTTTTGTACCATAGTATCCGCCTTCTTCTCCGGAGGACGAAGTATTGCTAAACATCGATGCACGCTCATGCATCGTAAGATTGGTAGGGTAGACCAAGGCAAAGCTTTGATAATAGGGCTTAAGTACATAGAGGCTAATGACTACTGCTGCGATGCCAGATATGAGCGTTGCGCCAATAATCCAGCCTTTATATTGGAGAAGGCGGGCTAAAAAATGTACGATGGCTTTGTTTGAATCTTCTTGCGACATGGTTAATTCCTTGAAGTTGGTAAAATACTGATTTGAAGCCACTTTGTCGAGGCTATAATAGCAGAAGTAATGATTAGATATAGAATCACTTTGAATAAAAATTCTACAGGTAAAAATTGATTGATGAGTGCAAAGCTTGCCCAACACATAGTACCCAGGGCAATATATTGTATGGAAATCTTCCAAGAGAGGAGCTGGCCAATCATAGTTCTAAGGTGCCAGAGATACAATAGGGTAATAAACAGTGCAGTAGCTAATGTCGTCCAGGAAGCGCCAAGTGCTCCATAGGAAGGGATAAACAAAGCATTGCATACGATATTGAGAATGCAGCCTGAAAGCGCCACTAAGCTAACCGTCCAAACTTTGTCTGCTGCGGTAAGGATTGTCCCTAAGACGGCCATAGGTGCTCCGACCATAAAGCAAATCATCATTACCTGAAAAACTTCCTTTGCAACATCAACTTGATCTCCATAGAACAACGAAAACAAATCACCGTGTGCCCAGAAAATCAATGGGAAGGTTACAGCGGATAAGGTTGTAGCAAAGCGGAGAATCTCGCGACTAATCGAAAGCCCTTCAATACTTTTGACTCCTCGTTTGGCAAGCGTTGGAAGTAAAAGTGAAGTGGCTAAAAATGGTACAACATTTAATGCATCATAAAGCCTAAAGCTCATGGCATACAGACCATTTTGAAGCGAGGCTTCTTTATGAAGCATAGCAATCATCACCCCATCTGCGCGTTGGTAAAGGGTCATAAATAAAACCATTAACGTAAAGGGTAAGGCATGCTGAAAGAGCGAATAGTATGTAATGGGCGTGCTCGGCCTGGTTTTGTCGAGCTGTCGTTGACGAGTATACAAAAAGGATAGCGCGAGCATTACACTAATCCCAAGGCCTATTAATTGGGCGTTAAGCATAGTATCAATAGCGTTTATATCTCGAATGACAAGGAGTGCCACTCCCATGATTCCTAGGCTTAATGCTTTATCCAAAATGGAAAATAATCGATCGAGGCTATAGCGAAGTTCTGCGGCAAAATAGGTCCTGCAAAATAAGATGGCACTATGGAGAATTTGAATAACCAGCAGTTTAGTCATCCAGTCCGGTTTATACAATAGGCCAAGAACAAACGCTAGGGCCATAGATAAACCAAAGTATATGAAAGAAAGAATGATTTTAGTTACACCAAGCCGATAGATAAAATCGGAACTCAGGGCCGTATTTTTCCCTTTCTGCTGACTGAGAAAGGTTTGAATTCCCGCATCGAGAATGACGTGAAACATCAAGCTCAGTTGAAAGAGCGCAAAAAATCGACCATAGACTTCGGGTCCTTCCAAGAGTTGGACTTGGCGATCTATTCCTACAATCCAAAGAGGCTTTATGATAACATTGAGCCCTATGAGAAGAAGAACCGGACGAAGTAAGGCGGTTTTCATCTTGTGAAACTATATGTATTTTACCATTTCATTGATACTTTAAGATGCAAGTCGCTATAAATGCACGTTTTCTACTTCCTAATCGCCTTGAAGGCATAGGAAGGTATACGTATGAAATCGTCCAAAGAATGGCACTGAACCATCCCGAAGTAACCTTTCATCTCTTGTTCGACCGTTCGTTCTCTAATGAGTTTCTTATGGCGCCCAATATGATGGGTCACTCCTTGGGGCCTGGTGCTCGCCACCCGTGGTTGTGGTACTATCATTACGAAGTGCGCGTTAACCGGTGGTTGCAACAACATCAAGTGGATCTCTATTGGGGACCAGATGCTTTCTTAGCTGAGAGTCCTTCGAAAACAAAAAGTGTGGTTACCATTCATGATTTGGCTTGGGAACACCGTCCGGAGTGGAATGCTCCTAGGGTATCAAGGTTTTATTCTAAGTGGGTGCCTACGTACTGTCAGAGAGCCGATCATATCATCAGTATATCTGATTTCACGCGTCATGATTTGGTGAGTAGGTATGGCCTTCCATCCAACAAAATCACTACGATTATGCATGGCTGCGATGAAAAAAAATCCATCGACAAGCTTGTGGAATGGCAAAGGATTCCTTTGTTTGATCCCTATTTTTTAGCCTTGGGCTCAATCAACCCTCGTAAGAATAGTTATAACCTTCTCAAGGCGTTTATCGACTATAAGGATGAGGGCAAGATTACATCTGATTTAGTGTTTGCTGGAGTGTTGGGAAAAGGCTGGTCCAGAAAGGAGCGATCCTTTATTTCAGCATGTTTTCGACGATCGGACGTACATTATTTAGGAAGGGTTTCAGAAAGTGAAAAAGATGCCTTGTTGTTTAATGCCAACGCATTAGTTTATCCGTCCCTTTTAGAAGGCTTTGGCTTGGTTTTACTCGAAGCCGCTCAATTTAACTGCCCTGTGCTGACTTCTGAGTCAAGTGTATGTCAAGAGGTGTTAGCGGGCTATACCAATCAGGAGGGAGTGATTTACATTGACCCTTACTCGTCTGAAAGTATTGGACAGGGACTGACTGAAGTCGAGCGCATTCAGAAGGGTCCTTCCTTAGAAAGGAATCGAACTTGGGATGAAGTTGCCTGTGAGCTTTGGGAGG
The DNA here is from genome assembly GCA_036128775.1 of Bacteroidota bacterium. Lineage (GTDB taxonomy): Bacteria > Bacteroidota > Bacteroidia > Chitinophagales > UBA8649 > UBA8649. The sequence goes on along the minus strand of JAYYPZ010000051.1, from coordinate 13,768 downwards.
TGTTAATAGGAAAAATTAACGAATAGACGAAGCAAGTACTACTTTTCGTCTTCTTTGTCTCGGTGGAATACGTTTCGGAAGCCCTGCTTGGAAAGATCCCGTTGAATCTCTTCTACAACTTCCCACTTGACTGTTCCAGCCACAGTTAGGATAATATCGTAGTCAGCTAATTCACTGCCGGCTCCACGTTCGGCAATAATGTTATCTCCGAATTTTTTAATGGCGACGTTTAATGCATCATTCGCTCCGCTTTTTCCTGCTTTTCGTTCCGTCATTACAGCATCCACGTCAACAAAGCGCCAATCGTCATTACCACTTGATTTTTTAGCGGCAGGAAATTCAGAGTAGACCGTTTGACTTCCTTCTTTATAGCCGATATAGACTCGATAGGCATTTTGCCGATCGGTTTTATCCATATCAATTTTGAATTCGAAATCCGGTTCTTCTACCTCAAGCTGTGTTTGCTTTTCTGGTGGCTCAGTCACAATCATGAAAAAGAAAAGAAGAATAAAGACAATATCTGGCAATGACGCGGTAGATATAGCCGGTACTTCACGTGTCTTATTTTTCTTGAATCTTGACATAGTTCGCTCGGGTGTTAATCTATGGTCTGCTTAGACAGTTTTGAGGTAGAAACAAGCTTATAGATGGTGGATTCCATCTCACGGAATCCTCCTGGCTTATTACCTTCTTTTGTTTTTTCCTCTCGTTTAGCTTTTGCCTTGATGTAAGACCATTCCAATCCAAACATTTCCATGGCCTTTTCGTTGCGCACCTCTTCATAGGCTGCTTCTATGGTTTGGAACATCGTCATGTAGGCCTGATAACAGACGTCACTTTTGTATTTGAACTGGATGATGTGCTCTTCTTCTTGTTTGCGAATGTGGTTGGCAATCGCATCTTTAATTTGGGTAAGCTGGGCTGCTTCTAATTCCGTGTAGACGTTTTCCCAAACAATCTTTTTACCAATGGATCTCCCTTGATTTCTTGGTACGATGTCTTTGCCGTATTCATCAACCATAGAGGCCCCTTCGCGAAGTTCTTTGTCAAGTGCTCCTCCAGAAACTCCATCGTGGACATAAGCATATTCAATTTGAATATTGAGGTTACTCTTGTCACAGATGTCACTTCCTTTTTGTTGGATGACTAAGAGGTACTGGGCATTGATTTCCTGCTCTTGCTCTTCAATAACCTCCTGTTGTACTTTTTCTTTCTCAAGTTTTTGAGGAAGACCTTGTACCGTAAGAACAGTCGTAATAGAAAGCCAGAATACAAGCAAGAGGAAGGCGATGTCCGCCATCGAACTTGCATCAATTTCCGGTTGACTTCGTTTGTTTCTAGGCATCTTACTTTTTACTTGGTAAAATGGTTAATGCAATAGGGTATAAAATGGCAAATACAATCGCAAGCAGTCCTAAGCCTAAGAATACCATAAGCGCTACTACTCCCGTAGCTGCTCGATTCACGACACCTTCACCGTACATTTCATCTTCTTCAGATTCTTCACATACTACAACACTTGGCTGTACTGCTTCTTCCGTTGAAGTTGAATCTATCTCAGCAGTTTCTTCCTCTTCCTCTGCTACTTCTTCTTCAGAAACAGTGACTTCTTCTGCAACAACAGACGGCTTGCTTCCCATTAATAATTCTTGGTTTGCCTCATACACAGCATAGGGAGTAGTATCCCAACCACTGACAGAAGCTGCACTAATGAAGTAGACTATTACAAAGACGCCTAGTGCGATAGCTAAACTTATAGCTGCTTTTCGATTGTGTATGATGCTGAGCACAATACCTACTAGCAATCCAAGAACTGCCAGAATCATAAGTAATGTGCCGAATCGAACTTGAATGAAAAGCATTGAGCTAACTGTATTATGGCCCGATACATTTTCTTTTACACCGCTGTCACTACCTACGTACTGATAGCGCACGACTGCCTCGTCTTCCGCACATGGATCGATCGCTGTTGCCGTATCCTCTTGCCCTGCTTCTATAGTAGCATTTAACGATACCTGCTCATATTGCGAAGACACGTAGAGATAGGATAGCACAGCAAAGGCCATAATGGCACCGATAAGAATCGAAGCACCGAGTTTTAATTGTTTAGGAGAAATCATAAATCCTTTTTTTCGGTGAACTAAGAATTACTTCGAAGAATCAGAAGTCAACTTATGCTCAAGCATCATGTCAACTAATGTGATGGACTTCTCTTCCATATCGTTTACAAGACTATCGATTCGCGCTACAATGTAGTTGTAAAAGATCTGAAGGATGATCGCAGCAATAAGCCCGAATACCGTGGTCAAAAGAGCAACTTTAATACCCCCAGCAACAACATCAATCTTAAGGTCTCCCATTCGTTGAATGTCCTCAAAAGCTTGAATCATACCGATAACTGTACCCATGAAACCAAGCATCGGTGCTAGGGCAATCATCAATCCAATCCAGCTTAGTCCTTTTTCTAGTTTTCCCATTTCCACTGATCCATAGGCTACAACTGTTTTTTCAATAACGTCAACGCTTTCGCCCGAACGATTTAACCCTTGGAACGCAATGGATGCCATAGGTGTTGAACTTTTCATACATAAAGCTTTTGCTCCGTCAATGTCTCCACCTTTAAGCTTTCCATTGATGTCATTCATGAGCTTATCTGTATTTCCCCCAGCAAGGGTAAGGCTGATAATGCGTTCAATAGAAAAGGCTAACCCAAGAATAAGTGCGATAAGAACAGTACCCATAAAGGTTGGGTCACCATCGATGAACTTATTGAGTAAGTTGTGAGTAAAGTTTCCAGATTCTGCTTCGCTTCCCTGAGCGTAGGTTAGGGTAGTGCTTGCAAATACAAAAAGTACGACTAAAATGCTGTGTAGTTTTTTCATGAGTTTATGCTTAATTATCGCTTCGTCGTTCCAAAACTAAAACTTTAATCGGATATTTTTCACTTATACTAACATATCTTCCTTATAGGAAAGCATAGAATATCTTCCTGCTTTATCATTTCAAGGAACTTGCTACATTTGTCCTCCAATCGGAGAGGTGGCCGAGCGGCTTAAGGCGCACGCCTGGAAAGCGTGTTGGGGGCAACCCCTCCGGGGTTCGAATCCCCGTCTCTCCGCAAATAGCTTTATTCGCAAAGATCCCTGTGTTTATGGAATATCTCTGTCGCGACAATACAGCTAAGGGGGATCATGGAATAATCCCCGTCTCTCCGCGAATAGCTTTATTTCGATAATCAAGCTAAGGGGATCATGTAAATAATCCCCGTCTCTCCGCATTTACTTGGCTTTCGCCCATCATAATGTAAAAAGGGGAGCCACTTGGGTGGCTCCCCTTTTTCTCAAAAACTAAATAAAGTTATGCTTGAGCATTTTCTGTTCGCATAGAAAGAAAAAGAAGTATAAGGAAAACCACAAACAAAACAACTACGGGAATTGGTGCTTGGGCCTTGGTCGTGGCTGAAGAATAGAGTGCAACAGCGAGAACGGTGGTGTTTAGGGCGATCATGCCCTGTAAAAAATTCACAGCATGCTTTCCTGAAATCGTTCGGCATGCTATGGTCAAAATACCTAGGCCAAAAATTATGCTGGCCATGGCTTGGTGTAAAATAGTGCCAACTTCAAGGGCTGTTCTTGAGAGCTCACCAAAGCCTTTAAAGGCATCTTTAGTGATGTATTCTGCTCCAATAAAGAAACCAAGTCCTTGAATTAAGAAGATGGAACCTAGAATGGTAAGGGTAGTTTTTGTTTTCATAGTATTGATTTTACTTGGCTGAGGCAACTTCTCCTTTTTGAGATGCATAGAACAAAATTCCAATTCCAATTAAGGATATAACCATCACGGGAATTGGCGGATGTAAGGAGCTACCCATAGCGAGGTGAACTACATCGGGTAATGTCCAGAAAAGGTGGGTGATAAAAAGAAGAAAGGTTGCCGTTTTAAGCGACTCGACATTTTTTAAGCGCATGGTGTAGACAATTGAACATAGCACGCCTAGCCCGATAAAGCCGAAGACTGTCATCATGGTATCCATTATACTCATGGCCGCTGCATTACCTGCCAGTCCATCGATTCCTATGTCTTCGATCATCATGGTTTTCATCTCACCGCCCACTTTAAATAGAATCAAGGGCGCGAATTGCAATACATCGATAATCAATGTCACAATCAATAGGGTTTTAAAATTTTTCATTTGAATTGTTTTGGTTTTAATCGGAAGATAGACAGAAAATTCGTTGCCTGTTAAAATCATTATTAACGGTGCGAAAAGACATAGGGTAATTTGTATTATTACAGTAAACCAAAACACAAAAAAATGGAATCATCAAAAGTCGACATGTATATTATGGCTAATGCGAAGTATTTCCCATCTGTACAAATAAACATGATCAGAGAAAGGCTCATCCAGTTAGACGACTCAAAATGGGCAGTTGTGCAATCAGTACCTCTCAAAGATCCAACAACAACGCTAATCATATCACTCTTAGCAGGAGGTTTGGGTATCGATAGGTTCTTTCTTGGAGACGTCGGTCTTGGAATTGCTAAACTTCTAACCTGCGGAGGTTTGGGTATTTGGACAATTGTTGACTGGTTCAGTATCCAGAAAGCTACTCGAGAAAAGAATTTGGAAAAGCTTCAACCCTTCTTATATTAGACAATGCAAACAAGAAGCAAGTTATACCTTGCCCTCCTTTTTGCTTGTTTTGTCAGCTATTGTTGGGTTTTTTACAGCATGAAATCAGACAACCTAGACAATGAAGCCGCTAGTGTTTGTATTATAAAAAATGTAACAGGTGCTCCTTGTCCCTCTTGCGGCTCTACACGTTCGTTGATTATGCTGCTCAATGGGAGTCCTAAAGAGGCTTTTATGCTGAACCCCTTAGGTTTCCTGGCAGCATGGGTCATGTTCTTTATTCCTTGTTGGATATTTTTCGATGTAATCATGGGAAAAGAAACACTGGTTAATGTTTACAAATGGGCTATTCGTTTTTTAAAAAAACCGCCTATTGCAATTGGATTTGGACTATTAGTGGCAGCAAACTGGATTTGGAATATAGCTAAAGGCTTATGATAGAACGGGATATGCAGTTTCAAAAACCTATTGAACAAGATGCAGAAGATGCATCCAATAGCTACTTGATTGCACTTATTGTTGTTTTTCCCCTGCTAGGTTTCTTAGCAAGTGCTTTGTATTTGCAAAACAACAGAAAATCCAGCTACTTCGTAAGGTGGCATTGTATGCAAGCTCTTCTTTCACAGGTCATCATTATGCCGTTAAATTCTTACTGTTTTTGGTGGACGTTTTCTGTAGTAAGAGGTGACTTAGCATTTTCTACTTTGTTTGTCATCACACTGACTTCAGTATTTCTGTTTAATGTGCTAGAGGTAATTGCTCTAATTTACACGGCAGTTAAAGTAAGGGCAGGGGAGCATGTTGAATGGCGGCTATACCGATCGTTGACAAATTTCATTTGCAAAGTTTAGCCCAACATATTGGGCCTCGCATCCAACTGAGGATAGGGGGTTAAAATCAAAAGAGTTTATAACAGTTATGTTGTCTTCTGGCTTCCTGCGCAAAGCCTGTTGAGTTCTTGAAGCTCTCGCTTGGTCAAGTCACGCCACTTGCCAACGGGTAAGTCGAGTTCGATATTCATGATACGAATCCTTTTGAGTCGTTTGACGCGATAGTCTAGGTACTCGCACATCCGTCGAATCTGGCGATTTAAGCCTTGGGTTAGGATAATTCTAAACATATCCGGACCTATTTGTTCTACCACACATTTCCTGGTCACTGTCCCAAGAATCGGAAGTCCATTGCGCATGTGTCGAAGAAAATCTTTTGTGATCGGTTTGTTGACTTGGACAAGGTATTCCTTTTCGTGATTGTTACGAGCTCTTAGAATTTTATTGACGATATCTCCATCGCTTGTCAAAAGGATTAGTCCTTCGGATGGTTTATCCAAGCGCCCTATTGGGAAAATGCGCTGGGGGTGTCCTATAAAATCAATGATGTTATCTTTTTCGACCCTTCGGTCGGTTGTGCAGACGATTCCTCTTGGTTTATTGAGGGCAATGTAGACATGTTTAGCATTTCTTGGGCTTACCACCCGACCATTGACCGCTACCACATCACCTTCCTCTACTTTTTCGCCAAGCGGGGCTTTCTTTCCGTTAATGGTAATTCTGCCTTCCTCCAAGAGCTTGTCGGCCGCCCTGCGAGAGCAGTATCCTATTTCACTGAGGTATTTGTTGATGCGCGTTCCCATGGTTTACGATCCGGTCTGATTTTTTAATCTAGACTGAAATGGAAAGATAAGGCGACACGGCCTTACAGGTTAAAAAGTTTTACAGCGTTTTCAGTGGTTTTCTCTGCTATTGCTTCCAGAGGAGACTCATGAATATCAGCTAGTTTTTGCGCAACTTCGACTATGTACGATGGTTCGTTTCGTTTTCCTCGATAAGGAGTAGGTGCGAGATAGGGTGCATCGGTTTCCAAAAGAATACGGTCTAGAGGGATGGATTGTATCCATTCAGCTAGCCCTCCATTTTTAAAGGTTAGTACGCCGCCCAGCCCTAAGTAAAAACCCATGTCCATCAATCTTTCGGCATCTGCTTGGCTGCCTGTAAAGCAATGAAGAACTCCGCGAAGTCGTGTATGTTTCTTTTGCTCAAGTATGTCAAGAATTTCCGGGTAAGCATCGCGGCAGTGGATTGCAATGGGAAGGTCGAGCTGTATGGCCCAATCAATTTGATACTCAAAGGCATCGATTTGCTGGGAAATGAAGTCAAGTGACCAATATTTATCAATACCTATTTCTCCTATGGCAATAAATGTTGCCTTGTCAATACTTGACTTAAGGAAGGACAACTCCTCTTTATAATTTTCAGCTACGGAGCACGGGTGTAGGCCAAGCATTGGTCTAAAGAAGGTTGGATTGCTTTGGTGCAGCTCGAGCATTCTTGGTAAAGATGCAAGGTCAACATTAGGCATAAGGATATTGACTAGACCTTTTTCTTGAGCTCTTTTTGATGCAAGCAGGCGATCTTCATCAAAGGCTTTGTCGTACAAGTGGCAGTGGGTGTCTATGAGATTATTCACGTCGCAAATCTCTTCTTTTCTTTTTAAGAAGCGCTAAATAACAAAAAAATTGTAGTTGCAGGAGATTAAAAAAATGACTTAATTGATTAACAAATTCAATTTTTTGTAGTTGATTAGAATGTTATCAATATGCTGATATTCAGATATATAGATCGTTTTTTGAGATAAAAAAATTCCTTTTTTGGGCCTCACAAAGTTATATCTCCTAACAATAGCCTACATACGTAGTGTAAATCCCTGCAATTTTCCGATAAGTTCACAGTTGTAAAGGCGTTGAAAACTAGAAATTATGAAAAAGAACACATTCATTCCGTTAAACGACCAAGCGTCAAAAGCTTTAAAAGGTGGTAAAACTACTATTGAGGCATTTGACCAACCTTCAGTTGAAATGAATAAGGTAAGAGCATCAAAAGCTACAATTGAAGTTTTTGATCAGCCTGAATTGGCTTTTAATTTATTTAGCGTAAGCTAATAAAAGATCAATCTAAAGGATGTGCCGCTGTGGCCGTCACTGGTTACAGCGATAAGTCCATTATGCTTTTGCATAATTTTTGCGCACAAGGCTAGACCTATAACGCTGCCCTCCTTTTGCCGGTCGACTTGGACAAGCGAGATTGTTCCCTCTAACCAAAAGTCATGTAATCCTTATGGTTGGGGATGGAAACATTTTGAAATGATTAACAAAAAATATATACAGTATAGTTTATAAAACAATGAATATCAGTATTTAAGAATAATTTATAATACATATTTGAACAACAAAAAATATTAACAAATGGACCACATAGTATTATAAGAAATTATACAAGAGATATAAGTTTATTACATCACTAAAACCCATGGATATGCGAAAACGAAATAATCATTCAGGTAAAGACCAAGGGCAGAACGCACCATTTACTCTTAATGCGGGGCCTAGCTTTATGGCACTAGCAGGCAATGTGCAAGCTGGTTTTAGGACCTTTGACTTTGTTGCTTTTAATGCAGGCGAAGGGAAGCTGACATGGATTATTGAACGTATCGTGCATCCTAATTCCTTTGAGCAGATTGCTCAAGTAAGCTCAGGTAGGCGCAAAACGATGAGCTACCAATTACCCTTGTCGGGGTGGTACCGCGTGAGCCTTGAGTGCTTAGATCGATTATCAGATCAAAAACAAATTTTCACGAGAATCCTATTAACCTAAAACATTTATTCACTAAAAAACCATTTTTTAACCCTATAATTTTCAATATGAATTATTTACGCAAACTTATTTTTTTATGGTTCATGTCGAGCTCAAGTCTTGCCTTCGCTCAGAGCACGGCGGACTTTACCATTCTCCCCTTACAAAATCCAGGGGGTGGTTGTGGAAATGCCTCAGTAGAATTTGCACTCATTGATTCCTTTCAGACATTTGGAATTAACGGCACCTATATAATTGAAGATATGAGCGGAAGCCCAGGCGGAAGTTGGATTGTGGATTCACTAAGTTTTGTATCTAACGGGTTTGCTCCTGTAGTGTCTTATACCTTTCCTTTTGGTGGAGTCTTTCAAGTGACGTTGTATACCTACACACCGAATGGTGCCTTACTTGATAGCTCGAGTCAAGCCTATACTGTGGTCTCTCAAGGTCAAGCGCTTGACCCACAGTTTTCGGTAAGTCAGTCTGCTTCGAATTCTTGCGATAGTGTGGAGTTGACTTTTGATATCACATCGATTAACTCCCAGTCCTATAGTTATGAATATTACGTTTATGGTTGGAATGGGACCATCGCTGTAATACAGGGTTCAGCTACTATGCCTAATCCAACGGTTTCGGTACCAGCTGATATGGGTATAGTTGATGTCTTACTTTTTGTTCATGATGGCTTGTGTAATGATTCAACCTCCTTGACAGTTGTCATTGACTCAAGCCTTGCAAGTGGAACTGCTATTCAAGCTTCTTTTTCAAGCTCTTTCAATGTCATAGGATGCGATTCCGTTATTGTCGATTTAAACAATACTTCCAATGGTGGAAGCGTATACTCTTGGACGGTGTATGATGGATTTCAGAATGTTGTGCATTACAGCTTATCAGAAAACACATCCTTTACCTATGACGTTAATGGAGTGAATACAGCAAATGTGTTGTACATCTATTATGAGGTATCCGATCCTTCAGGATGTTCATCATATGCTTATGAAACGCTCCTTTTAGACTCCTTAGGCACTTTCTTATACGCTTTCTTAGAAACAACGTTCGATGTGTCATGTGCCGGCAATGGGGCTGATGGAGGGGCAGGCATTAATGTCTATGGCGGAACGCCTCCTTATAGTTACAGTCTCAATGGAGGCCCAGCGATGGGAGTGAGCAGTAGTTACTTTGTGATTGATAGCCTGCCAGCAGGCACCTACAGCGCCGAGGTGATGGATGCCAGTGGATGTAATGTCATTGTGGACTTTACGGTTTCCGCAGCGGATTCAGTAATCATTTATGCTTCAGAGTATTTTGATGCCTGCGGTAATGATTCACTAAATGGAATCTTTTTGCAGTCTTCAGGCATTCCGCCCTTCACGTATCAATGGAGTACAGGGGATACGACGTCATATGTATGGGGTCCTACGCCTGGATTGGTATCGGTTACCGTAACTGATGCACTTGGATGTTCTGCTTCTTATTCTACCATTGTTCCTGATTCCAACGACTGTGTAGAATTATTTGGATCGGTCTTTCTTGATGATAACGCCAATTGTCTTCAAGATGGCAATGATGCAGGTTTGGCCAACATACCGATTCTGCTCACATCCACAACAAGTGGTAACACGTATTGGGCCTACACCGACGCTTCAGGTTCGTACAGCATCCGAGTACCAGAGGATAACTATGATGTGGAATCGACTTGGCAGTACAATAGTTACTACAGTCCAACATGTGGTGCTTACTTTTTATCCAACATCTCATTATCTGCAGTTTCCGGTGCATCACAGCTCGACTTTGGCTATCAAATAGATTCTTCTACGGTTCAAGATCTATCGGTTAGTATCACGGCGTTTTCAACGGCGACTCCGGGCTTCCCTTATTACAATTACATCCAATATTGTAATGACGGATTACTACCCATGTCAGGTACTGTAGAACTTACCTATGATAGCCAATTGGAATGGGCTCCATCGGGTAACACTGCGGCAGGATATTTTTTCAATACCTATCCATTGCCCACTTCATCGAATACTGCAAGTCAATTGTTGACCTGGGATTTTGTAAATCTGGCGCCCTATCAGTGTCGTACAATCTATGTGGACTTCAATACGCCAATAAACATGGGGTTAATGCCAGGTATGCCAGTGGTACAGAATGTTAACATTACTCCTGTAGCAGGGGATGCTACACCAAGTAACAATATCGCATCGCTTAACGATTCAATTACTTCTTCTTGGGATCCTAACGATAAGGCAGTTTATCCTGCAGGTCAGATGTCAACAGATGAAAAAGATCATCATTACACCATTCGATTCCAAAACGAAGGGAATGGACCCGCCTACAGAGTGGTGATTAGAGACGTGATTGATGCGAATCTTGATCTTCAAACCTTGCGCAATGTATCGGCAAGTCACGACTTTGTTATTTCCCAAGAAGTACCGGGTGAGTTGGCCTTTATTTTTGATAATATCAATCTTGTGCCTCAGTCAGTTAGTGAGGAGCTCAGTCAAGGATTTGTATCCTTTACGCTTTCGCAAGTTGATGATGTGCCAGAGAATACGATCATTTCCAATACAGCGGATATCTTCTTTGATTTCAATCCAGCTATTACGACCAATACGGTGGAGAACTTGATTAAAAATGAAGTGACTTCCGTTAGCGGTTTGGTAAGCAATCTTGTAATCTATCCGAATCCAACTTCTGGACTAATTCACGTGGAATCTTCTAATCTCGTATCCAATTTTGTGTTAACCGATATGTCTGGTCGTCGGGTGTGGTCAATGAATAATGAGGTGAATTCTTTCACTACTGATTTATCCCACATTGCTCCGGGCATGTATATGATTCAGTGGTTCGAATCAGGTCAACTCATGCATAGCAGAATTCAGATTCAATAGAGTCATTCTCGAAGATTTGCAGTTCTGATGAGGCCTCCCCTAGGGGAGGCCTCGTTGTTTTCTGATGACTTGTAGTTTCTAGGCTAAGGCCGCAGTCACGATATCAAAAAAGTCTTTAGGTTGTTCAGCATGTAGCCAGTGACCTGCCGAGTCTATGGTGCGTAGTTTGGCCTTTGGGAATATCAATTTAGTGCTTTTCCAATGATCTTCTGTGATGTAATTCGACTTGCCTCCTCGTATAAAGGTGGCACTTTGTCTATAGGGCTTTAGTGCTTCGGGAAAGGTTAAAATTTTATTGTAATGTTCCCACAAGGCATCGACATTAAACTTCCAGGTCAATTCCTTGGTTTCGTCTCGCGTGACGCCTTTCATTAAAAATTGTCGCACTGAGGTATCCGGTATGGCGTGAGATAATTGTTCATCGATTTCTTCGCGGCGATTGATCAAACTGAAGTCAATGGATTGAAGGGCATTAAAAATTTTAGCATGTCCACCTTCATAGGTTACAGGCGCTACATCAGCAATGATTAAGTTGCGAATTCGTTCTGGCCTTGTTAATGCTAGGTGCATTGCTGTTTTCCCACCCATGGAATGCCCCATAAGATCTATAGTTTCAAAAGACAAATCATCCATCAATTGTAGCACGTCTTCGGCCATTTCTTCGTAGCCAAAATCCTCAGCGTGAGGAGACCGTCCATGATTTCTTTGGTCAACGAGAATTACCTGTCGATCAATACTCCATTTTCTGCCTAAGGTCTGCCAATTGTCCAATGAACCGAAGAGACCGTGCAAGATAATCAAGGGTTCTCCGGAGCCTAAGACTTTATAGTTTAACGGCAGAGCCGGCATTAATTGTTGAGTTTAAGTACAGCAAGGAAGGCTTGCTGTGGGACCTCTACTTTACCAAATTGGCGCATTTTTTTCTTACCCTTTTTCTGTTTTTCAAGAAGCTTACGCTTTCGGGTAATATCACCACCGTAGCATTTTGCGGTAACGTCTTTTCGCAGTGCAGAAAGCGTTTCTCGTGCAATAACCTTTTGACCGATTGCTGCTTGAATGGCAATCATAAACTGTTGTCTTGGAATGAGTTCTTTGAGTTTCTCGCATAACCTTCTTCCAAAATAGTAAGCCTTGTCGCGGTGAATCATCGCAGTAAAGGCATCTACATTATCACCATTAAGTTTGATGTCGAGTTTAACGAGATCGCCAGGTTGGTAACCTATGATATGATAGTCAAAGGAGGCGTAGCCTTTTGAAATGGACTTTAGCTTGTCATAAAATTCAAAAACGATTTCGGACATTGGCATTTCAAAAGTCAATTCAACACGATCTATAGAGAGATAGACTTGATTTTTGAGAAAGCCTCGGTTTTCAATGCAAAGCCCCATCATCGATCCGACATATTCTTCTTTTGTAATGATTTGAGCGCGTATATAGGGTTCCTCGATACGATCAAGAAATGAAGGATCGGGTAAGTCCGCAGGATTGTTTATGACGATCTCGTCACCTGCCTTAGTGTAGGCCAAATAGGTGACCTGAGGTGTAGTAGTGATAACGCTTTGATCGAACTCTCGTTCCAGTCGTTCCTGGATGATTTCCAAATGAAGGAGTCCCAGAAAACCGCATCGAAAACCAAAGCCTAAGGCAATCGACGTTTCCGGTTCGTAAACCAAAGAAGCATCGTTGAGTTGAAGCTTTTCCAATGCATCCCGCAAATCTTCATAATCATCGGAGTCCATAGGATAAATCCCCGCGAAGACCATTGGTTTAACATCTTCGAAACCCTTGACCATTTCCGTAGTGGGGTTCTCTTGTAGGGTGATTGTATCTCCCACTTTAATCTCCTTGGATTGCTTTATGCCTGTGATGATGTAGCCTACATCTCCGGCAGAAAGGGTATTGCACGGTTCAGGCTTTAGTCGCAAAATGCCAATCTCATCTGCATTATACGTTTCTTTTGTAGAGAGTAATTGAATTTTATCTCCCTTATTCATCGTCCCATTTAACACCCGGAAGTAGGCAATGACACCACGGAATGGGTTAAAGACGGAGTCAAAAATCATCGCTTGTAGTGGGGCGTTAGGGTCGCCTTTTGGTGCTGGAATTCGATCCACAACGGCAGATAAAATGTCTGGAACGCCAACGCCTGTTTTTCCACTAGCATGGACTATGTCTTCCGCTTCGCAGCCGATTAGGTCAATGATTTGATCCGATACTTCTTCAATCATGGCACCATCCATATCAATCTTATTGATAACCGGAATGATTTCCAAGTCATTCTCCAGAGCCAAGTAAAGGTTAGAGATGGTTTGAGCTTGAATACCTTGGGTAGCATCCACAAGAAGGAGTGCTCCTTCACACGAAGCAATTGACCGCGAAACTTCGTAAGAAAAGTCCACGTGGCCCGGTGTGTCAATAAGGTTAAATCGGTAGGTTTTCCCGTCGGTATGGGCATATTCCATGCGAATGGCATGGCTTTTAATTGTAATTCCTCGTTCGCGTTCCAAATCCATATCATCAAGGATTTGGCTTTGTTTCTCTCGATCATTGACGGCTTTCGTCTCATCAAGAAGTCGATCAGCAAGAGTAGACTTGCCGTGATCAATGTGCGC
>JAYYPZ010000050.1:0-18399 GCA_036128775.1 Bacteroidota bacterium | reverse complement strand
TACCGGTGGATTCGTTGGATTGGTGCACTGTAAAGCTCCTAAGGCATTGATACGCCCTGCCCCTAAAGCTCCTACATACGATGGATTTTGTCCATCAATATTATCTGCGGATTGATCGAGACAATTTTCAATTTCATCTGGTGTTAGGGCTGGATTATAGGATTTCAACAAACCGCACAGCCCTGCAACCAATGGACAGGCCATTGAAGTTCCACTTTGTGTGCCGTAAGTATTATTGGGAATAGTAGAATATATGCTACTTCCTGGTGCTGCAATATCAATCCATGATCCATAATTGGAAAAGCTTGACTTGCTATCATTACTTGTGGTAGAAGCAACGGAAATCACGTAGTTATAACCCGCTGGATAAAAGACTTGAGAGGTGTTGTCATTCCCGGCAGCAGCCACAAAGGTGATGCCTTGACCATGCCCAAAATTGAATAGCGATTGATAGGCATTACTAAATCCACCTCCACCAAAAGACATGGACACAACATCTGCACCCGCTGCAATGGCATACTCTGTTCCGCCATAGGTATTATCTAAGAACTGGTTGTTGCTATTACTGCGCGTCGCCTTTGCCGACATCAACTTACAATTGTATCCAATGGACGCCACACCAGTACCATTATTTGTGGCAGCAGCAGCCGTTCCAGAGCAATGCGTTCCGTGACTAAATGATTGATTTGGTGGATTAGGATCGTTGTCATTATCCGCAGCATCCCAACCATTGATATCATCTATGTAGCCATTGTTGTCATCGTCTATGCCATTGTTTGGAATTTCTCCTGGATTAACCCAGACATTAGGCGCTAAATCAGGGTGAGAAATTTGAATGGCATTATCCACTACACAAATCACTGAATTGCCTCCTGTGTGAATATCAAAGGCATCAAAAGCATCAATTAGGTTGAGCGCATAAACTTGATTTGTTCCTGGATCATTAGGTACGAGCGTTGTTTTCATTAATGGAACACGCTCGGCGTAATCCACTTCATCCATTGCGTTTAGTGACTTGAGTACGGGATCAATGGCAGATGCATGACTAAACTTCACCCATAGAATATTATCTAATTCCTCACTTTGATGGCGCAATACAGGATAGAGATAATCGACTGATGTAACATCAAGCGTTGACAAAACAGCCTGAAGATCCGTATATCGAGTCTTTTGTTTGCTCCATACATCATTGGGGCTTAGCGCCGAATGGGTCCTAACAAATAGTTCTCCATCAACGTAATCTTGATGAATGGTCTGCGCAGATAAAGAAGAAAGAATACATAGCAATACAAATGCTATGGATGTTAGATAGTGCTTCAATGATTTAACCATAATTTTCCCGTATACCTCCAAGATACAGGAGAAGAGTATATCTACCTAATGTACTTTATCACATTTTGCAAGGTGAGTACACACACTTTAGGACAATAAAAAAGGGAGCTCTCGCTCCCCCTTATTTAGTATGATTTGATCTGAGATCACTATTCCGTTGGACTTTCTGCCATTTGCTCCATCGCCTCTTCGGGCATAATTTGCATCATCGTCATATTGAAATCTGCATAATGAGCTAACGAAGTAATCTTCCCTTCCTCATTAAATTCAGCAGTTCCATAGACCATAAGATCTTCATTTTTATCGCCAATCGCAAAATTCCAAATTCCATAATACCGTACGGAACCATCCGCTTCTAATGTAGTGGAATCAACGCCTGGAAGGAATACTGCATTTTTCAACGTTGGCTTCATTATGCCCATCATCTTGGTCATTTGCGCTTTATGTTCTTCTTTGTTTCGATTAGGCTCATTAAACCCTGTACCTATCTCAACAAAGTCGTCGGCCAAAAAAGCCATTGATGCGTCGATATCTTGGGCCTCCCATGCCTCCAAAAGAGATTTTAAATTTTCTGAATTTTGCTCAAATGCTTCACTCGTGATCTTCTCTTCGCTTTGGCAAGACATTAATACAATGGAGGAAAGAAATAAATAAAAAAATGGTTTCATAAATATTGTGTTTTGGTTTGGCACAAAATAATCAAATGGGGCAAGAACTTAATCACTCTTTTTGAATTGATTCCCACAGCTTATAGAAATAAAAAAGGGAGCTCTCGCTCCCCCCTTATATTTAGACAGTTTGTGATGTAATATTATTCAACAAGAATCGGAATTGCTTGTATGTTCTGACCATCTTGAACCTGAATAATGTAGCTTCCTACCTGCCAATCTTTGCAATTGAATTTCACACTTGACGTGTTGCCTGAAGACATCCAATCCTTTATAAGACGTCCTTGAGCGTCCATGATGGTAATACGGTCAATTGGTGCCTCCCACGATATTTGCAATTCATCGTGCACTGGATTCGGGCCTACGCGAATCCCTTCAGAGATGTCATCATCTATTGACGTCGCTAAGCCAGCAATTGTCACTGAATTATTGGCTTGATCAATATCTATAGCCGTCTGTGCTGTCAGTGTAATGGTGTATGTTCCATTGGAAGAATAGACATGGCTTGTCGAGGAGTTCACTGTTCCATCACCCCAGTCAATCGTCGTTTGAACTCCTCCACAAGGGAAAGTTTCTTCAAGAGTAATGCTCACATTCCCATTGCCTTGATTGATTACAATAAAATCGGCATTTAAGGCTGGTGGGTCAGTCACTTCAAGATCAATCGTAAACTGATCACTTCCTGCAGGATTCGTAGCGGTAACCGTAATAGTGTAACTACCATTAGAAGAATAACTATGCTGTAGGCTCGCTCCAGGTGCCATCGATTGAACGGCAGTTCCATCGCCCCAATCTACTGTTGTCGTGCCGCCTGTTGCCACCGAAGTATTCGTCAAGATTACATTTTTATCACAATACTCCACAAAGGGACTGATCTCATCGGTTGCCGCAAGATTTCCTCCCGCAACAGGTGGCGTTAACTCTTCGATAGATAGTAAATCCCATGACCCTCGATCGCCCGTACGCTCAGTAAACCGAAGTACATACCCTGAATCCGTAGTCGGAACGTTAAAGGCAAGAGAAACCCCTTGGTGCGTTGTGCCTCCCCCTGTGCTTAGTTGGCCTAATGAAAGCGAAGAGCCATTTGGTCTAACCAGGTCAACTTCCAATGTCGATCCACTTCCAGTTATTGCCGCCCCTAACATGGAAATCACATAATCCCCAGCATCAAATTGCATTTCTGGAGTCTCTACATAGTCACCAATATCCCCATTGGTCACCGCTCCTGAGTATCGCACCCCACTAAAAAGCATATAAGCGCCATCCGCCGCTGGGTAATTCGTTTGTTGATCAACAAGAATTGCATCGTTGTCATTATTGACATCAAAGGACTTCCATCCCCATTCATTCCACTCCCAACTAAAAGACGAGCCACCTAGTACATATTCAAAGGAGGTAGTGTACGGTGGCGTAAAATACTGACGAGGATTTATCATAAATGAAAAGACTGTATCCTCTGCAAGACTTAACCCATTACCATTCGAAGAATCCGTAAAAATCTCTACATCTAATTCTTGGTTTGACTGCAAGGCAGGGAATAACGTATCCAATCCAATGGCCGATAAAGCTATTGTTGTCGTATCACCTGCAGCAAGCGCTGGCGACAATTGGTAGGTTTCAGAAAGCGTATATCCTGTAACATCATCATCAATATTCATAGTAATCACTACAGAATCCAAGGCATTTAACCCTTGATTTCTCAGCGTGAGCAAGACTTGGTAGGCAGTGGTCTTCGAATAATCCAATACAGAGTAGCGTGTGGTAGAATTTAAGGGTGTACGTTGATTAACTGCATTCGAGTTAAATGCCTCAATCGATACATCGCTCGATAAAAGCTCACGTACAATAATGTTTCGTATACCCTGAATATTGCCAGAAGAAGGATTATCATTCACAAAGGCGATGTAAATCGTGCTGCCGATATATCCTGACAAATCCACTTCATTGGAAGACCATTGGCCAGGAATCGTTGTGAAATTCTCTCCAGGTGCAACGAAGTCACTCGGTTGGGGTGTGGCACCGGCAATGGAGGAAGTCACATATACTGTATGACTTTCCGGCCCATTAAACTGTGAAGAGACCAATTCAAAATCGAGTCGAGTTTCTTGTGTTATTGTGATAGCATCCGTTATCATCCAATCATTGGCATTTCCCGTAGCCGTCTCAAAATTGGAGGTGGAATAAAAGGCCCGGCCATAACTAGAGAAATTAACTTCTTCCCAAGCTGTTGAACCCGCCCAAATCCCTTGATCGGTGTAAAATACATCAGCAGCAAAACCGTCGACATCAACATTTTGCCAGGTAGCAGGCAATACTCCATCGGACAGTGGAACATCTACTAGAATTTGACCATATGAGAGGAGGGGCAGAAGAAGCCCAAAGAGCGCAATCCGTTTCATAGAAATAATTTCTTACAAAATAGCACAATTACTTTTCTCTTCTTCCATGTAGCTTTATCTTATATTTCATCATTGAACAGATACACTTACAATAATGCTTTTTCATCCTTTACGGCTTGCTGTTTTACTTTGTATATCCACTTTTTTCTTTGCTTGCAATAGCCTAGGTCAACATCCCGAGGAAGGTGGCATTCTTGAAAACATATCCAATGAGGTTTTGGCTAAAGAGCTGATGGATAAGGCATTGATTCTTGACGTTAGAACCCCTGAGGAAACTCAGCTCGGCATTATTGAGGGGGCAACTGTAATCAATTTCCATGATGATGATTTCGAAGCTAAGATCCAACTCATGGAGAAATCTAAGCCTATTGTGGTCTATTGTGCTTCAGGAGGCCGAAGTAGTCAGGCTGCTTCGATTCTCGCTGAGCAGGGTTTTATGGAAGTCTATAATCTAGAAGGTGGTCTTTATGGATGGCAAAATGAAGGATTGCCTGTTACCCAGGCGCTCCATGATTTAGGGAGTTCGGCGATTACCAAAGAGGAAGTAATGACTTTAATCCAAGAAAGCAACGCAGTACTCATTGACTTTTATGCACCTTGGTGCGCTCCTTGCAAGGCCATGGCTCCTATTATTGACGATATTGAGAAAACATATGGGGAGAGCATACAAGTGGAGCGCGTGGATGTTGCTGCTAACCCAGAACTGGGAAAGGCATTCAATGTATCCAGCATACCTGTTTTTGCTATTTACCACGAGGGTAAGGAAGTTTGGCGAAGTAATGGCTTAACTGAAAAGTCTATTCTAGTAGACGAAATCAAAAAGGCCCTCGAATAGTTAGCACAAGAGGAAGCGATAAAGACTGCCTTGTTGTAGTACCTTAACAGAAATGTAATAGATCATGGACGCATTTAAACATTCATCCATCATTGATGCGGTAGGAAACACTCCGATTATTCGATTAAATCGAGTGACAAAAGACACTGAGTCGGAGATTTATGTCAAGCTGGAATACCTAAATCCAGGTGGATCTATTAAGGATCGAATGGGAATCTACATGGCGCAAAAAGCCGTTGAAAATGGAGACTTAAAACCGGGAGGAACCATTATTGAATGTACTTCAGGCAATACAGGAATTGGTCTTGCACTTTATGCTAATACCCATGGGTTTGATTGCATTTTTGTGATGGCTGACAAACAATCTCAAGAAAAAATTGATGCACTTAGGGCTTTTGGAGCTAAAGTTGTTGTTTGCCCTACCCATGTAGAACCTGAAGACCCAAGAAGCTATTACTCCGTGGCAGCGAGTCTCAAATCGTTACCAAACTCTTTTCATGTCAACCAATACGACAACATCTACAATGCCGAATGTCACTACATGGAGACCGGTCCGGAAATTCTACGGCAAACAAAGGGCGAATTCGATGTCTTTATGGCAAGCGTGGGGACAGGCGGAACCGTCAGTGGAACAGGTAAATACCTTAAAGAACATATCCCTGGATTACAAGTAGTTGGGGTCGACTGCAAGGGAAGTATTCTCAAAAAGTATCACGAGACGGGAGATATGAGTGGAGCCCATGGCTATCTTCTCGAAGGGATTGGAGAGGACTTTCTTCCTGGAAATGTTCACTTTGACGTAATCGATGAATTTGTAATGGTTGAAGATGAAGAAAGCTTTCACATGACAAGAGCGCTATGTCAGCAGGAAGGAATCTATGCCGGTGGATCATGTGGTGCCGCAGTTGTTGGAGCCATACGCTATGCTCAAAAGCTAAGTGAACCTAAAAGAATATTGGTCATCCTTCACGATGCAGGAAGTAAATATGCCTCAAAAGTATACAACGATCGCTGGATGGAGGAAAACAACTTTTCACTCAATCGCGAACGCGATGAAAAGGACCGTGCAATTTTAAACATCATACAAGACAATGGGAAACTCGTCGAATAAAGGATTCTCCACAAGAGCCATTCATGCAGGGGGTCATCCAGACAAGGAGACAGGCGCTGTAATGCCTCCAATTTATCAAACGTCTACCTATGTGCAATCCAGCCCAGGAGAACATAACGGATATGAGTATACAAGATCCCATAATCCCACAAGAAGTCGATTAGAAGAAAATCTTGCCTCGCTTGAGCAAACAACTTATGCCCTTACCTCGGCGAGTGGTTTAAGTATGATTGATTTAATCATGCACATGTTACCCGCAGGAAGCAAAATCATAAGTGGTGATGATGTATATGGAGGAACCTACCGCCTTTTTACTACGGTGTTTCAAGACCGACACGACTTCACCTTTATCGACACTACCAACCTTAGCGCTGTCCAAGAAGCATTACAAGAGGGAGCTGACTTAATTTGGCTTGAGAGCCCCACCAACCCAACGCTAAAAATCAGTGACATTGCATCCATTGCTTCCCTCGCCAAAGCCACCAATACGCTTAGTGTGGTCGACAATACCTTTATGTCTCCCTATTTTCAAAACCCTGTGGTGCTAGGGGCAGATATCGCTTATCACTCACTCACCAAGTTTATCAATGGTCACAGCGATGTGGTCGGAGGAGCGATCATGACAAATAACGAGACGATCTACAACAAGCTCTTTACCCTTCAGAATTCCATCGGACCATGTGCGAGTCCTTTTGATTCATGGTTGGTATTACGAGGAATAAAAACCTTAGGAGTTCGCATGCAACGTCATGCAGAAAATGCCCAGCAAGTTGCTGAATTTCTCGAGAACCACCCGCGCATTGAAAAGGTCGTTTACCCGGGACTAGAAAGCCATCCACAGCATGAGCTTGCTGCAACACAAATGAGTGGATTTGGCGGCATGATTACATTCTACCTTGATGGAGATATTGAGGCGGCTCGAACAGTACTTGAGCGCGTAAAATTGTTTGCCTTAGCAGAATCTCTTGGTGGGGTGGAAAGCCTAATTGAGCATCCAGCTATTATGACGCATGCCTCTGTACCCAAGGAAGTACGCGAATCTATCGGTCTATATGACAATCTCATTCGACTGAGTGTTGGAATAGAAGATGTAGAGGATCTTATCGATGACCTGCGCAGTGCCTTGCAATAAACACTTCGCATTGTTTTGAGTAACATTAAGATTCATTCTTCTTGGCTTGAACTGCTTGAACCCGCATTTCAAAAAGACTCCTTTCAAAAGCTAAAACAACAGCTACTCAAAGAACGCGCTGAAGGAACAATTCATTACCCTCCTGGATCACAGATATTCAATGCATTTAACACGACCCCATTGAATGATGTGAAGGTGGTCATTCTAGGACAAGACCCCTATCATGGTCCAGGGCAAGCCCATGGCCTGAGCTTCTCTGTACCGCAAGGCATTAAACCACCACCATCCCTTGTCAATATCTTCAAAGCCATCCATACGGATTTAGGTATCCCTGCACCCACTCATGGTGACCTGAGCACATGGGCAGCACAGGGCGTACTCCTGCTTAACTCGATGCTCACTGTGCGTGCGCACGAAGCGTCATCGCATAAGGATATCGGATGGCAGGAGTTCACCGATTTTGTGATTGAAAAGCTATCGAGGCATCACAATCATATTGTCTTTATGTTATGGGGTCGCTTTGCTCAGCAGAAAGAAGGGCTTATCCAAGGAGACCACCTAATCCTTAAAAGTGTTCACCCCTCTCCTCTTTCAGCTCACCGAGGTTTTTTGACAAACAAGCATTTTTCACGTTGCAATGACTATCTTCAAAAAACCAATCAGGGACCGATTAATTGGTCCTTAGAATCATAACTCACTATGAAAAACTATATCGTTTTCTTTTTTATTCTTCTTGGATTATCCGTTCTACTGGCTGCTCTAGGAAGTCATTTTATCTATGAGATAACAGAAGATGAAGAGCTTTTATCCCTCTGGACCACCACCGTGAATTACCAGATCTATCATAGTCTCGGAGGTATTCTTATGCTTCTTGTATTTAAGCAATGTAACATACAAGAAAAATGGCCCGTTAATCTTCTGATTGCCGGAATCATCTTTTTTTGCGGATTCTTTTATATGAAAACTGGAATGCTCCTCGAGAGTCCAAGTATTGATTTCGGATTTCTACGAAATGTAAGGCCAATTGGAGGGCTGTTATTTGTCGCCGGGTGGTTTGGCGCTGCAGGCTTGGTCAATCATAAAATTAGACGGCAAGCAAAACGAGATGGAGGAAGGAAGTCGAAACGAAAAAAATAACATTCCTTTTGGTCTAAGGAAGGCTACTGATTTAATTCAGCGTTCATCGCCGCTACCTTTTCCTTTAATGAGGCTTTATACGATTGCATTGCATGCTGCACCCCATCATTAGACACCGCGATAATTTGAGCCGCAAGAATTCCCGCATTTTTAGCCCCATTTAAAGCTACAGTGGCTACAGGGACCCCAGAAGGCATTTGAAGAATACTCAGTACGGAATCCCAGCCATCAATAGAGTTGCTTGATTTGATGGGCACACCAATCACTGGCAAGGTAGTCAAAGAAGCCACCATGCCCGGTAGATGAGCCGCTCCGCCTGCACCAGCGATTATAACCTTTATGCCCCGATCTAGGGCGGATTCGGCATATTCGACCATGGCCTTAGGTGTACGATGCGCGGATACCACTTTGACTTCTGTTTCAATAGAAAAAGAATGTAGTATATCAATAGCTTCTTGCATCACCGGCAAATCGCTTTTACTACCCATTATTATAGCTACCATACCTCAAAGGTACATCACAAGAATTAGACAAAGAATGATTGTATTTTTAAAAACGATTAGCAGGTAGTCAAAGTCTATGTATTATCATTTTAAAACGCATTATTGGATTCTTGGGATAGGAGTGCTGATTATGGGATGCCAACTGGAAGGGTCCTCTAGTGCATCTACTTCTCAAGAAGAATTGCATGGAGATGCCATGGGCCATAACAAACACACCTATGATTCGCTGCACGCTCTCTACCTCCTGGATTCATTGGATTCACTCTACCTACCAACATTTACGTTAGAAGAGTTAACAGGTCAAATAGACTTTGCCGAGGATACTAACTTCAGAGCCATCGCAAGGGACTATTGTTATGGAAGTAGAACGCTCTATTTACGACAAGAAGCATGTGATTCGTTAGAGGCTATGTTCAAGGCAGCAAAAAAAGACGGAATAAAACTTTTTGTCCGGTCGGCAAGTCGTGATTACCAACAGCAATGCTATTTCTGGAATCGAGATTGGAAAAAAACCAATAAGCGGGGCGTCGAAAAATGTTTAGACGTAATGAAGATTGTAGCTATGCCGGGTATCTCAAGGCATCACTGGGGTACAGAGGTCGATATCGATGGTCTAGGAAACCGATACCACAAGGCAACCATCGAAGACAACAAACGGTATGCATGGCTAAAAGAAAATGCACTTCGCTTTGGTTATTATCAATGTTATGATGGGGATACAAGTCGAACGGGATACCAAGAAGAAACGTGGCATTGGTCCTTTTACCCAACGGGACAAAAGATGACGCAAGACATGGTGTACTTAATGACCTATGGAGATATACCCGAATTTTCAGGCTGCGAACACGCTGAAGAAATCAATGTGATACAACACTACATTTTAGGAATAGGTAGTGTTCCCAACCCAGTAGTCGAAACAATCCAAGACTCTACACTTACCGAGTAATAAAAGGTGCTAGACAATAGAAGAAAGCTATCTATCTACCCATCACATGGCTCTCCTTAACCAAGGGAAAGAAGGTGTAGTTACGCTCACGAAAATCAGTGATTATTCGAGGTAATGCGGCCAAACTTATTTTGCTGAAATCATGCATCAAAAGCACATCAATATCGTGATCGCAATCAAGTGTGGCATTGAAAAAAGCTGAATCTACTGTTAGACAACTATCTGAACTATCATGCGTAGATCCTGTCCAGTCAACATATTGATAACCCATAGCATGCAAGGAGTCAATAATGGGGCGTCTTAGGGAAAAGGCCTGATACGAACCGCCCGGAAACCGCACAACATTATTTGTAGGGAGTCCGAATTCATCACAGATAAAACGATCAAGTTTCTCCACGTCTTCAATAAATGAAGAGGTACTTCGATACAAACCTGTTCGAATTCTATGGGAGTAGGTATGGTTTGCCAAAAGGTGGCCTTCGCGCAGAATGCGCTCATAGACTGCCTTCATCTTTGGCTTTCCTAAAACAAAAAAGGTGGCATCAATTGAACAACTGTCTAAGATGTCAAGAAAATCATGGGTTCGGTCATATGGGCCGTCATCTAAGGTCAAGTACATGATTTTAGTCGGATTATCCCCAGCTAAAATCTCCTCTTCTAAGGCGTAAATGGCCTTCCCATATTGACTACGAGCAGTTTCCAGTTGGAAATCCAATGATTCATAGTAGTCTATCACACTATCTAAAACCCCTACAGAATCTGTCAACGCAACAATTATATTTTCTATTGAATCTTTTTGATGTGCAATGGAAGTTTGTTCCTTACTTACGGAGGATACTTTGGTGTTTAGATGCTTAACATTATTCTTCCACTGTAGAGATAATACGACCATGGTGATTATGCCCATAAGAAGCAAGCCTGAAACTGAGAGTAATCCATATCGTTTAAAGAAGCTCATTGTAATTGTAGATCTTTTGCGCGCAGAGCAAGACGATTGTATTTATCAATTTCCTGAATCAACCAATACAGCCCTGTATCCGTTATAAATTCTTCAACTCTTTGTGTTTTGGTTTCCCGAACGGCCGTTAATGAATCTAGATTTGCCTGTTCTAGCGAAAGGCTATCTTTAGCAAGGGATTTTTGCTGGCCAACCTTTGCATGAGTATATCTCGCTTTTTCAAATGCTTTTTTGTTGGGTATAAAAAGTTGAGTATACACAACAAGTAAAGCCATCACAATGCCCATAAATAGTAACGCATGTTTGTAGCTTTTCACAAGTTCAATAAACTAGTAAATCAAAATAATTTTATTTTTCTAGTTATTAAAGTCTTTTGCAATGATTAACCTACCTAAACTATCTTATCATTTTGCACTCTACAGCCTCTCCATTTTATTGATACAATGTGGGGGCCAAGAAAACTCAAATGAAGACCAGGAAGCTCCCGTCGAAACGTCAAGTGATGGCTTTACTTGTGATGGTGGCAAAGAAATCGCCGTGCGATACATCAATGATGGATATTGCGATTGTGAAGATGGTTCCGACGAAAGAGAACCATGCGAGGACATGATTGAGGAGCCATCGTTTAATCCAAATGCCTATTGCACAGGCGGCAATGTAAATGTGCGCTCCTCTCCAGAAATCATCGATAATGTCGTAGGGAGTTTAGACAAAAATCAAGCGGTTGTCGTACTCGATGATATCACAGGAAATGATCCTGATGTGGGCGTAATGAACAGGAGTTATACAATAATATATGATGGTTCTGATGAGCCAGTTGGTAAACTCCGTAAAAACCAAGCGGTTAGGATTGTAGGTGAGTATAAAGGATATGATGAATCAGGCTACTATGGCAGCGACTATATAGATATTCTCAATCTAGAAACTACTGAGAAAGGAAAAAAGGTAACTTATATTGGAATACCTCGTTCATATTTCACTTCCTATTATGGTCAAACTTGGTACAAGGTTGAAACAGAAGAAGGGGAGACAGGTTGGGTTTCGGGAGACTTTATTGAGTTCGATTAGCACAAGGTAGGCTCTGGCTTTCGAGAAGCCTAGACACCCCGTTCGGCCCCATCCAAGGGCAAAATACGTCGCACCAACCAATGATTTAACCCCAATGAGCATAGTCCACGCCTCATTGAGTAAACCGTTCAATCCCTAAGTTTTTCAGTGAAACCTTGCTCTACAGGGTTATTGGCTACCTTTGTGGCCTTATGTTACGGCAAGAGACCATTGTTGCACTCGCAAGCCCCGAAGGAATGGGAGCCATCCATGTGATTCGCATGAGTGGAGAGGAGGCCATTGCCATTGCCAATCAATGTTTTCAGGGTAAATCGCTTTTAGATGCCCCGAGCCACAGCGCACACTATGGATACTTTGTAGATCGCTCAAATGCAAAGGCCATCCAACGCATTGACGAAGTGCTTATAACCGTCTTCCGCAGCCCAAGGTCATTTACTACTGAGGACTGTGTTGAGATTTCATGCCACGGGTCTATGGTCATTGCGCAGAAAATCATAAATATCCTTATTCAGACGGGAGCTGTTCCCGCAGAAGCCGGTGAATTTACCCTACGCGCCTTCCTTCATGGACGCATTGATCTTACCCAAGCAGAAGCCGTAGCCGATTTGATTGCTTCGAAAAGCGAGCATGATCGGACAATAGCCCTAAATCAAATGCGAGGAGGCTTTCGGAATCAACTCAAAAATCTACGCAGTGAATTAGTCAAATTCAAAGCCCTTGTCGAACTCGAGCTTGACTTTGGAGAAGAAGACGTGGAGTTTGCGGAACGCCAAGACTTGCTCGACTTAATCGCACAGATTCGATCCGTCATTAAACCCTTAGCCGAATCCTTTACCCTGGGGAATGTCATCAAAGAAGGGCTCCTTACCGTAATTGCCGGTAAGCCCAATGCGGGAAAGTCTACCCTACTCAATACCCTCCTTAGAGACAATCGTGCGATTGTCTCGAACATCGCAGGTACGACACGCGATACCATTGAGGAAGTCATTCAATTTGAAGGTTTTCGCCTGAGGCTTATCGATACCGCAGGGCTGCGGGAAAGCGATGATGTTATTGAGCAAGTTGGCGTGGCAAAAGCCAAGGAAGAATTGGCCAAGGCACAACTTATGCTCTATGTCTTTGACGCAGGGCAAGAAAGTCCGCATTCGGTTCGCAAACATGTAGAAAGTCTACACCATGACAGCGCGGTGATACTCATCGGAAATAAAATGGATGAATGCGGTGACAAGCAGATTTGGCAAGATGCTTTTCCAGAGATTACGCTTGTTTCGCTTACCCAAGACACCGAAGAGGGCATATCTTTGATTCAGGATAAAATCACAACAGTTTTAGAAGGTCTTGGCGACATTCATAGTGATGTTATTCTTACCAATAGCCGACACGTCTACTCGCTGCAAGAAGCCCTTGCCTCTATGGAAAAAGTTGAACAGGCCCTTCAAGTTGGGTTAACGGGAGACCTTCTTTCTTCTGATATCCAACAGAGCCTCAATGCCCTAGGTAACATTACCGGTGAAGTCACTAACGATGAGGTGCTTGGCTATATCTTTTCGAAGTTTTGTATAGGAAAGTAACCTGCACAAAAGATTAGTCTAATAGTTATATTAAGAATACAGATTCATAACGATGAAAAATAAACTTTTAATACTCATTTCGGTTGCATGTATCGCATCATGCACAACCAACAAACAAGTCACTCAACAATACAAGCATCGTTTTGATCAGGTAGAAGGTGATCCGAGTAATACGCTGATACACACCTTAGATAACGGCCTAAGAGTATACCTTTCAGTTAATGAAGCGGAACCCCGTATTCAAACCTTGATAGCGGTTAAAGCAGGTTCAAAGTTTGACCCAAGTGAGACAACAGGGCTAGCTCATTACCTTGAACACATGATGTTTAAAGGCACGCATAGAATGGGAACTAAAGACTGGGAAGCTGAAAAAGTTCTGCTCGATGAGATCGCGGCAACATTTGAAGCACATAAGGAAGAAACGGATTCAGCAAAAAAAGTGGCCCTCTATGCACGCATAGATAGCTTGTCATTAGAAGCCTCTAAGTTTTCTATAGCCAATGAATACGACAAAATGATTTCCAGCTTGGGTGCGACAGGCACAAATGCCTATACGTCCAATGACGAAACAGTTTATATTAATAACATCCCCTCAAACGAACTGAAAAAATGGTTAATGGTTGAAGGTGAACGTTTTCAAACCTTAGTTCTTCGACTATTTCATACAGAGTTAGAAACGGTGTACGAAGAGTTTAATCGTTCGCAGGACTCTGATCGACGATGGGTATATCAGGGTGTATTGGAAGGATTGTTACCCAACCACCCTTACGGGACACAAACTACGATTGGCGTGGGAGAACATCTGAAGAATCCATCCATGTATAACATCCATGAATATTTTAACACGTACTACGTCCCGAATAATATAGCCATTTGTCTATCAGGGGACTTAGATCCAGATGCTACGATTGATTGGATTGAACAATACTTCGGAGATTGGCAAGCGCAAGATGTTCCAGAATTTCAAATGCCTATCGATAAAGACTTGAATGAGCCTATAGTTAAAGAAACCTTCGGACCACAACAAGAAATGGTATACATGGGATTTAAGTTTGACGGAGCCGGAACAAAAGAATCTCAAATGATGAGCCTTATCGATATGCTTCTTGCCAACAGTCAAGCTGGATTAATAGATATCGACTTAAACCTTAAGCAGAAAGTGCTTGGTGCAGGTTCATACCCTTCTGTAATGAAAGATCACAGCATACACTTCTTATATGGCATTCCCAAAGAAGGACAAACTTTGGAAGAGGTAAAGGACTTGTTACTCGCTGAAATTGAAAAGATCAAAGCGGGTGATTTTGATGATTGGCTTTTAGAAGCTGTCATAAATGACTTAAAACTTAGCCGAATTCAGGGATTGGAGAGTAATCGAAATAGAGCCTTTGCAATGGTTGATGCCTTCATAAATGAACTAGATTTTGCTGACGTAGTTTTTGAATTGGATAGCATGGCAGTCATAACCAAAGAAGATATTATTGATTTCGCCAATCAGCATTACACCGATAACTATGTAGTGTCGTACAAACGTATGGGTGAGTCTGATCGACACAGCGTACCTAAACCCCAGATTACCGCTGTTGAAGTAGATCGAGAGAGTCAGTCAGCTTTTTACGCTGCCTTCGATACCGTGAGCTCCGCAAGATTAACTCCAAAATTTGTAGACTATGAATCTTCCATTAGTGTTTCTTCCTTGCATGATATTGAGTTCAGTTATGTCCAAAATGAGAACAATCAGATTTTCGAACTATACTACATATTCGATATCGGAAGTAACACGGATAAAGAATTAGCATTAGCCATCCAATATTTGCCCTATTTAGGCACCAATAGATATTCAGCAGAAGACTTGCAGAAAGAGTTTTATCGGTATGGATTGGAATTCGGTGTCAATGCCGGGAGTGACCAAGTTTTTGTCTATTTAACAGGCCTAGAAGATAACTTGGACAAAGGCATAGAACTCTTTGAGCATGTTTTGGCAAATGCCGAAGCCGATTCACTCGTATATCGCGAGTTAGTGAACGACATTCTGAAATCAAGATTAAATGCAAAGTTGGACAAGGGCACTATCCTTGGCAAAGGCTTGGGTGCATATGCAAAGTACGGGGCTGAGAACCCATTTACGGATCGTTTAAGCACCGAAGAGCTGAAAAGCATGGATGTAGATCGACTCGTAGAGAAAATCAAAGCATTGAGTACATCGGAGCACAGAATTTTTTACTACGGTCAAATGCCTGCAGAGGACGCCAAAGTGATAATCGCAAGGCACCACACTAACTCAATTGACTTAGCTCCATTACCCCAAAAGCGAGCGTATGTAGAGTTAGCTACTTCCGAGAATAAAGTATTCTATGCTCCTTATGATATGCAACAAGTAGAACTACTTTTTCTCTCCAAAGACGAAGTGTTCAATCCTGAGCTCTTAGCAGCTAGTCGCGTGTTTAATGAGTACTTCGGTTTTGGACTCTCTTCCATTGTATTCCAAGAAATTCGGGAAAAGAAAGCTTTAGCCTATTCTGCATATAGCTATATGGCTACACCGAGCAACAAAGACAAAAGTCATTATTTGAATGCATACATTGGCACACAAGCCGATAAACTATCGGATGCAACCGCGGCGATGTTTGAGTTGATGAACAATATGCCTGAAGCCGAAATGCAGTTTAATGCGGCAAAGGAAGCCGTTATAAAAAAACTGGAAAGTACTTGGGTAACAGGGAGTAGTGTTTATTGGGAGTATGAAAGTGTCCGCGATTTAGGTTTAGACTATGACGTGAACCGACGGATTTATGATGAAATCAAAAACATAACTTTAGATGACTTGAAAGCATTTTTTGACGCACATGTCAAAGGAAAGAGCTACCACATCTGCGTGATTGGAAAAAAGGAAAACATTGATTTAGACGTTCTCCGTAGTATGGGCGAATTCCAAGAGTTAAGCCTTGAAGAGATCTTTGGATATTGATTGATGGGGAAAGGTAATGCCGACCTACCACCCTCCAGACTCAATAAATAGGCCCAAGAACCACTCTCGGATCAGGATATTTTTGCAAGGCCCAGTCTCGATCTTCAGGACTCACCACGCCAGGCATATCATGCGTTTCAGGTTCGTCCACAGATAGTTGAAAATGTAGGTGGGGCTCCCAGCCTCCATTCTCATGCTTATCCCCAATCCAGCCAATGACTTCGCCTCGAGTGATTTTCTGACCTACTTGTTTTCCCTTGATTGAATCAGCGCTTAAGTGTCCATAGAGCGCCCAAATAGTATGTCCTCCGACAAGATGTTTTGTGATGATTACATAGCCGTAGTCTCCATCCGCAGGATTGTATCCAAAATGGGAAATCTCCCCATCATCAAATGCCATACAAGGTGTTTCTACAGGAGCGCCAATGTCAATACCAATATGCAAAAATCGGCCATCGGAAAAAATATCCGTAGCATACATTCCAGGACGCAACTCATCATACCTGCCTATATCGAATTCATATTCTGAAGGACCATAGTTACCTGTGGTAAAGTCTCTTATCTCGTAGTCCTCTGGGAGATGAACTACAGGATGATATTGCCCGGTCTGCCACTTAATTATAGCCATAGATTTGAGTTGATATATTGATTCTTTTCCTGATATCAAATGTATCGGTTTATTTATTTTGCGGATTCCATGAAGATTCACGCTACCTATTGCTCTGCGGAAAAATCAAGTGCGCCAGGAGAAATTCCAGCCATCGAACGCTATACAAGCCGTCGTATTCAATGGGTAAACAAACGCGCCCAAAGGCATGGAGAGGCCTTTTTCATTGTAAGTGGTAAGTATGGCTTAATCAAAGCTGAAGAAGAGATCGCCTATTATGATTATCTGCTTACAAGTGATGCGCTGAATGAGCATGTTCAACTACTATCTCAACAACTGAGTACCCTAGGAATTCAACAAGTGACGTTTTTCACGAGGCCTGTTCGCATTGACCCTAACATTTCACCCTATCTCAAGAGTATAGAAGAAGCTTGTCGACTGAGTCAAGTTTCTTTAGAAATTATCGAAGAGGACTTTGAAGTATAGGTAGGAATTCCTCGCGATAAACTTCTTGCTCCTATATTCGCTTTCACTATGCTAAACCCCGAAGTATCCCGAATCATCCAGTCCCGTATGTCGGTCTATCCTACCCTGTTTACCGGAGAAGTAATCGATAAGGAAGTCGTTGAAGAACTCATCCAAAATGCCAATACTGCCCCAACCCACAGATTGACTCAACCTTGGCTTTTTAAGGTATTTGGTGGAGCAAGTAAGCAAGGGCTTATAGAGGAAATCTTTCGCCTAAATCCAGCCTACGATGACATCAAGAAAGAGAGGCTTCAGTATAAATTCGACAAGTCAAGCCACATCCTATGTATTGTGATGAAGCGGCATGAGGACAAGGTGCCAGAATGGGAGGAGATTGCAGCAACAGCTATGGCCGTGCAAAACCTCTGGATTTCATGTGTGGATTCTAGTCTTGGTGGCTATTGGAGCTCCCCTAAATACAGCGAAGATCTTCATAGCTTCCTAGGCCTCAAAAGTGATGAACGGTGCTTAGGGTTTTTCTATCTCGGCAAGTATGACGCCTCGATGCCGCTTAAAAGGGATACGAGCCTTAGAGATCCTGCAACATCCAAGATTGAATGGATGTAATCCTCTTTGGATTATAAAAACTAAGTTTTAGGCATACGTTAATTAGAGTTTCTCTGTTTGTGACAATTTCTT
>JAYYPZ010000049.1:0-36191 GCA_036128775.1 Bacteroidota bacterium | reverse complement strand
AAAAAGGGCAAGTTACTTACATCGCACCGCTACAACCGACTACCCTTGCTTCCGTCAAGACCTGGGGGATTCATCAGGAGCTGGTCGTGTAAGACTTGCCCGACTGCAATATTACGACATACCTCGTAAATGTCCATAGTCAATGACTGAAACCTTACATGCAATTAGGGAGTTCTTAGTATTTTGTTAGCTGCTTAACCCGTTAATAAAGGATCTATGCCAATAAACGAGTCCGATAAGAATAAAGATGCGATGAAGATGCTTCTCAGCGATCTTCAGGCACATCAAAAAGAAGCCCGGCTAGGCGGTGGTGAAAAAAGCCTTAAACGTCACAAAGCCAAGGGTAAAATGACAGCAAGAGAACGCATTGATGCTTTGCTTGATGACCCAAAGACAGCGCTTGAAATCGGAACCCTAGCTGGAAAAGACATGTACCCTGAATATGGCGGCTGTCCTTCGGGCGGTGTTGTGGTTAAAATTGGCCTCGTACAAAATACGCTCTGTGTAATTGTAGCAAACGATGCTACGGTTAAAGCAGGCGCTTGGTTCCCTATTACAGGTAAAAAGAATCTGCGTGCACAGGAGATTGCCATGGAGAATCACCTCCCCATCATTTACCTCGTTGATTCAGCAGGCGTCTTTCTCCCGATGCAGGATGAGATTTTTCCTGACAAAGAGCACTTTGGGAGAATTTTCAGAAACAATGCGGTGTTATCGGCAAGAGGTATTCCCCAAATTGCAGCCGTTATGGGCAGTTGTGTAGCCGGTGGAGCCTACCTGCCTATCATGAGTGATGAGGCCCTTATCGTAGAGAAAACCGGATCGATCTTTCTTGCAGGATCTTACCTTGTAAAGGCAGCAATTGGAGAAGACATCGATAACGAAACCTTAGGAGGAGCTGCCACACACAGCGAAATATCTGGAGTGACAGACTACAAAATGAAAGATGATGAAGAATGCCTAAAAACCATTAGAGATCTAGTGGGAAAACTAGGCCCTCGTCCGACCCTAGGATTTAATCGAGAAAAACCGGTAAAACCGAAGGTCTCCCCGAAAAAGGCTTACGAAGTCTACACGGAAAACGGGGCCAAACCCTATAAGATGATTGATCTCTTGGAGACTTTTATCGATGCTGACTCCTTTACCGAGTACAAAGCAGGCTATGGAAGGACCATCATCACAGGATACGCTCGAATTGATGGCTGGAGTGTAGGTATTGTGGCCAATAATAGAGAACTCATTAAGAACAAGTCCGGAGAGATGCAATTTGGTGGTGTGATCTATTCCGACTCTGCGGATAAGGCAGCTCGTTTTGTAATGGTATGCAATCAAAAGCGAATTCCCCTTGTTTTTGTCCAGGACGTTACCGGATTTATGGTAGGCTCCCGCTCAGAGCATGGAGGAATTATAAAGGATGGAGCTAAACTTGTCAATGCTATGAGTAACTCGATTGTGCCCAAATTCACTGTTGTTGTGGGAAATAGCTTCGGCGCTGGGAACTATGCCATGTGTGGCAAGGCTTACGACCCTCGATTAATTGTTGCCTGGCCAAGTGCTAAAATGGCCGTAATGGGAGGCGCGCAAGCCGCAAAGGTGCTTTTACAAATCCAAGTCTCGGCTAAGAAAAAGAAAGGCGAGACCGTATCAGAGGCTCAAGAACAAAAACTCTTGCAAGAGATTCAGGCCAAATATGATAAGCAAACCACTCCTTGGTATGCTGCTGCTCGCTTATGGGTAGATGAAATCATCGATCCCGCTCAGACCAGAGAAACACTGTCCTTAGGTATCGCCATGGCCAATAATGGAAGAATGGATGACCAATATTCTACAGGAGCTCTACAAACGTAAACCATTGAGA
The DNA here is from genome assembly GCA_036128775.1 of Bacteroidota bacterium. Classification (GTDB taxonomy): domain Bacteria; phylum Bacteroidota; class Bacteroidia; order Chitinophagales; family UBA8649; genus UBA8649. The sequence goes on along the minus strand of JAYYPZ010000049.1, from coordinate 34,333 downwards.
CCTCTCCAATATCTCATAATCCTTTGTTGGATTTTCATAGCATGTGAATCGCCAAAAAGCAGCATAACAAACTCCGACCTTCATCAAGCTTGGCAATCCGCTCAGCGTGATGGGAAACCCATATTCATAGACTTTTATACCGATTGGTGTCGACCTTGTAAGGTCATGGATCGTGAAGTATATAGTCAACAAGAAATTGGTGATTACCTAGGGAGCAATTATCATGCAATAAAGTTTAACCCCGAGCAGATTCACCAAGTTGAGGCCTTTGGAGAAACCTTTGCATTCGATGATGGACTTGGGGTAAATACCTTTATTTATTATGCTACTCAGAATCAGTTTAGAGGATATCCCACAGCGGTAATTTTATCATCCGAAGGCGATCTTCTGTGGTTTCACACAGGTTATCTCAATAAAGGGGAATTGCTCTTAGCTCTAAAAAGCCATAACTAAGGAAAGCTTTTTTTATTTTGGCCTAGTATTTGAAATCACCTTGTCAAAAAGAATATGAATATCACATCATCAATTAAACATTGCTTAGGAATTTTAATCTTCTTTATAGCGTTTAACGCATCAGGTCAAGTTCAGTGGATGTCATGGGATGAGATGATTAAAGCTCAAAAGAAAGAAGCTCGTCCAGTTTTTATTGATGTTTACACGGACTGGTGCGGTTGGTGTAAAGTGATGGATAGAGAAACCTTTGCAAAATCTGAGGTGTATGAAGTGCTCAACCGAGACTTTTACTCCGTTAAGTTTGACGCGGAGCAACGCGAGGATATAAAAGTAGGAAGCAAGACATACTCCTATGTCGGACAGGGGCGTAGAGGCTACCATGAATTAGCAGCTACTTTGCTCAATGGACAACTGAGCTATCCTACCGTCGTCTTTTTAGACGCCGTGGATCGCGTAGAACGGGCCATTGCTGCTCAAAACGGCGTATCCACAGAGGTTGCACGACAAAACATGATTATTCTTGGAGATCTTGCCTTAGTTGCTCCGATGCCAGGTTATCAAAAAGTGGAGCAACTCCTACCGATGCTTGACCATTTTGGACCTAAAGGAAACTATATAGGTCGGTAAGTATCAATATCGTTGAGGGTGCTGTTTTCTATCCTTCTAAAAACCTATGAGTTAACTATTCTGAAGCCCGCGACCTAGTTTTTCGATGCGGCCTGCATCTTTCAAGGCCCACATCGCCTTATCTATAACACCATTGATAAAGTCCTTACTCTTCGGACTGCTGTAATCTTTAGAAATATCAATGTATTCATTTATGGTTACCTTGACGGGAACATGAGGACAGTATAAAAATTCGGCAATAGCCATCATAATTAGGACAGTATCTAAAGGAGCTAGTCGATCTTCATCCCAGTTTTTGACTTGAGCGAGCATAATCTCACGAACATCCGTCAGATTCTTTTGGAGCGCCAACACTAACTCCCGACCAAAGGCCTTTTCTTCTTCGTGTTCTGCATAAAAGCTATCATACGAAGCAATATCGTTTACATCGATCGCCTTAAATGACTTAGCCAAACCCTGAATGATACTAAATTGATCATCGAGGTAATTGATGAAGTGGTTAGACAATTGATCCTCTAAAGGATCCGAGGAAGCTATCAATTTCTTGAGCATATAGGATAGAATCGTTGGATCCGCTGAATTCCCACCCTTCGCGAAGTCATCAAATCGCTCTCTACTAATTAATTCCATATATAGTTTACGGACGAGTGCAGTATCCACAAAGGATTCTACTTGATAATCTTCCATTCGTCGCTTGTACATAGGATGTTGTTGAAGCATGAGTAACAACTGATGATTGGCAAGAAGTCCTGTACTCTCAGCTGTTTCCTTGCCCGCTTGCTTGGCATGGTGTATCAAGTCATATTCGCTAATACGCACGAGGTAATTTAAAAAGACCCACTGAAGCTGAATCGTTTTTTTAAGGCTGCTTTCTAACTGAACCTGCATAGACTTTGGATCAAAATCTACTCCCCGATTCTGTGCATACATCAGTTGCATGATCTTAACCCTAACCAATCGCCTTGATACCATACGTAGTCTTATTATTCGGTTAACTTTTTTGCCTGATCGATGCGCTCCTGAGCTAAGGCCAGGGCCGCGTCATGTGTAGACATACCATGTTTTGAGGCATATTGCAACGTCTCTTCCGTTCGACTGTAGATTCGCTCACATCCTTCAAATGCCTTATCTCGATTATATTCTCCAATCACCTCGATGTAACAGTTAATCACTCCCCCTGAATTAATCAAAAAATCAGGAGCATAGAGAATATCTCGAGCGTCAAGTCGCTTAACATCCTCTATTTCATCTTTCAACTGATTATTCGCTCCTCCAGCAACAATTGAGCATTGCAATCTGGGAATCGTTTCTTCATTAAGGGTTGCACCTAATGCGCAGGGAGCATAGATATCCATTGCCTGATCATAGACTGTATCCGGCGCAACAACTTGACAGGACCCTAGGGCAAGTGTTTTCTTTATATTGTCTTCGTTGATGTCCGCAATAAGAACGTCTGCGCCATCTTTTAACAAATGTCCTACAAGATAACGACCTACTTGGCCCACTCCTTGAACCATGACTCGCTTTCCCTCAAGCCCATCATTGCCATAGCGTTTCTTAGCCGAAGCCTTCATGCCGAGATAGACTCCATAGGCAGTTACCGGTGAAGGATCACCACCTCCACCTAAGTCATCTGGCTTACCCGCTACCGATGAAGTCGACGAGGCAATGTGGCGCATGAATTCAGTTTTTGTTCCCACATCCGCCGCGGTAATGTAGTTTCCTCCTAGCCGCTCGACAAATTCACCGTAGCGCGTCCAGTACGCTTTGTCATATTTCGCTTCAGGATGGCGTATAATTACGGCCTTCCCTCCCCCTAGATTGATACCCGCAGCAGACGACTTATAAGTCATGCCTCGTGACAACCGCAGGACATCATGTAATGCTTCAAAAGAATTGGCATAGGTCCATAAGCGTGTTCCTCCAAGTGCAGGACCTAGAACGGTATTATGGATGGCAATTATCCCTTGAAGGTGGGTCGCTTTATCATTGAAGAAGTAGACATTTTCATGGCCAAAATCCTTCATTTTTACCATGGGGTCAAAGAGATGTTCCATAACCAACTATTATTGTAAAGATGTTTTCCTTATTCACTTGAATCAAAGAGTTAGCAAGGTACGCATATCAAAATGTATTTTGAACTTGTACCTTCAAGTTTTATCCCCAAAATGGGATCAATATCATGAAAGAATTACGCAAGTTAAATCAATACCTATGGCGCCATCGATACATGCTGCTTACGGGGACGATTTTTGTTGCGATGGCCAACATGCTTAAGGTTTTCAATCCTAAAATTGTAGGATGGGCTGTAGATATTGTCTATGCTACCTTTAATGCAGAGGGCATGAACTCCGTTGAAGGACCTCTTGGAATCCAACTTAACGTAGCTCCTAACACAGGCCTGATTATTCTCGCATGCACCTTTATTGGCCTTGCCTTGATTTCTGGACTGTTTACCTTCATTATGCGACAGACCATTATTGTAGCCTCACGAAGAATTGAGTACGATTTAAAAAACGATATCTATGCTCAATACCAACGTCTTGATCAAGCGTTTTACAAAAAAAACAATACGGGGGATTTAATGTCTCGAGCGACTGAAGACGTATCTCGAGTGCGAATGTATTTAGGGCCAGCCCTTATGTACGGGATTAACCTCTTCTTTCTCATCACCTTTGTGCTCTTGTCCATGGTACAGATAGACCCTGTGTTAACGGCATGGGTACTCATTCCCCTACCCTTTCTTTCATTGTCTATTTATTATGTAAATGACAAGATAAACCGCGGCAGTGAGGCTATCCAGCGTCAGCTTTCCTTCTTAACCACCTCTGCTCAAGAATTCTTCTCTGGTATTCGGGTAATCAAATCCTACGCGCAAGAAGAAATGGCAATTGACCAATATGCCCGTGATAGCGAAGAGTATAAGCAACGTTCGATTCATCTCGCGAAAATTGAATCCATTTTTTTGCCATTAATGGTCTTGATGATTGGATTAAGCACCCTGCTTGTAATCTACATTGGAGGATTACGGATTATCGATGGGGCCATCACCCCGGGCAACATGGCGGAGTTCATCATCTATGTGAATCTTCTAACTTGGCCTGTCACCTCCATAGGATGGGTGGCATCAATTATACAACGAGCGGCAGCATCCCAAAAGAGAATTAATGAATTCCTCAGTGCAGAGCCTCAGGTAAGCACACCTCTAGAGGGACAAAACCCCTCAAAGACAGGACTCATTGAGTTTAAGGATGTCAGTTTTGTCTACCCAGAAACTGGCATACAAGCTCTAAACAAGGTAAATCTCACCATCAATCCTGGAGAACGGATCGCAGTTATAGGTAGAACCGGTTCAGGAAAATCATCGCTAGCCGAATTAATGATGCGTATGTATGATCCTAAAGAAGGACAAATCACCTATAATGGGGTCGATCTAAGAGACCATGATTTACATGCTTGGCGTCAGACGATAGGCTACGTTCCTCAAGACGTCTTTCTTTTCTCTGAAACGATTGAAGACAACATCCAGTTTAGCCCTGGGGATAAACAAAACGAAGGCAAGATGGCTCCGCAAATCGCCGCTCAACACGCATCGATTCATGAAGAGATAACCTCCTTCCATGACGGATATGAGACCCTGGTTGGTGAGCGTGGCGTCACCCTTTCAGGAGGCCAAAAGCAACGAATTAGTCTAGCTAGAGCTCTTGTTAACTCACCCTCTATCTTATTACTGGATGATAGCCTTTCTGCTGTTGATGCAGAAACTGAAGCGAAAATCATAGGATATCTTGATAGTCTTGATAAAGAGACTACAGCAATCATTATAACTCATCGAATCTTTAGCCTTCTAGACTTTGACAAGATCATTGTACTCGACCAAGGAAGTGTTATTCAAAGAGGGAACCATGAAGAGTTGTATAAGCAGGAAGGTTTCTATCGTGAAATCTACGACAAACAGCGACCTCAATAATTTTTCATAAATTAACTTCATGAATCAGCGTGGATATTATTCAAGAAAGGTGCGAGCGGGAAAAAGAACCTACTTTTTCGATGTTCGTGCCACCCGCAATGGGGACTTCTTTATGACGATAACGGAGTCGAAGAAAAAACACAATGATTCAGGCTTTGAGAATCATAAAGTATTCATCTACAAAGAAGACTTCCATAAGTTTATCCATGCTTTAAAAGAGGGTCTAGAACATATCCATACCGATCTAAATGAATTGGATGTCCAGGATATCAACGAAGTACAGCATGCCATCGAAGACGGAGTAACAGAAGAGGAGACTAACCGGGTTGAGTTATCCAACGATTTAAATCGTGCGATAGAGGCAAAAAATGAAGAAAATCCGCAGTCATGGTAACCCATAGCCTTGAGAACCACGTGTCATGGCACACCCACCCAATTGAAAACGAGGTTCGCCTTTGGACCTATATTGCAAGTAAACCACTCAGTAACGATCAAGTCAACCGTGCCAATAGTATTCTCTCAGCATTTGTCAGCGATTGGACCTCTCACGGTGATACAATTCATGGAACCTTTGGATGGATTGGAAGCCATGCCATAGTCATTGCAAGTCCGACGAGTCAATCCTTAAGTGGATGTGGAATAGATCAAAACATAAGCGCCATTCGAGCTATAGAAGAAGCAAATGGGATCCAGTTGCTCAATCGAAATCTAGTCTTATCGCAGTTAAGTCATGGAGTGTATTCTACCCAGAGTATCGATGCTATAGATTCTCTGGCCGATGAACAGTTGGTGTTTATGTGGAATACAACCAAGGCCGATATCAAATCAACTCCAATCTTTTTGCCGTTGAGTGAATCTGGATTTAAGCAGCTGCCAAAAAATTCAGGTCTTTTCTCAAGCCTTTAACAAAGAGCTACTTACCCTTCTTTCTCGAAGTCTGTTCTGAAGATGATATCCCACGTTTTTGAAGTAAACCCAAATCCTACATCTGGGTTTTTGTAGTGGTGTTTCATATGATGCTCCTTAATCGCTTGAAAGTAAGCGTTCTTCCAATTCAAGTGATGGGTTGCATAATGCATCAAATCATAGAACAAGTAGGTTCCTATAAAACCAGCAAAAAAAGCATTCGCCATTGCACCATGTCCTGCAGCATTAAAGCATAGGACAAAGAGATAATAGAATGCAGTAGCTAGGGGAATACTGACAATCGGTGGCATCACCAAACGCAAACTATCTTGCGGATAATCGTGATGGACTCCATGAAAAATGAAGTGAATCCGTTTCAATAGCTTACCCTTAGGGTGAAAATGAAAGAGAAAACGGTGGATTAGATATTCCGCAAGTGTCCATAAAACAGCACCGCTAACGATTAAGCCCAAATAGATATACCACTGAATTCCCGCTTCAAAAGACAACCAAGAAAAAAATACCACAGCAGGTACATATATTACAATCGGAACCCAAAAGGGAATGCGCGAGAAGAAATCAAGAAAATTGTTGTCAAATAGTCTTGGAGATTCATCCTTCGTATTTACAAATAATCTTCCTTCAGCCATAATACTTGTTATCCGTTAGGAATGTGAAGGTACTTAATTGCAACGCAACCCTGTAATCCTTCAAAAACTTTTACTTTAAGACACGTATCCAAGCATCTGGGTGCCCCTCTGCCCTTGTTTTTGGTAAGAGCTCTAGCGCTTCTTCGAGGGTATCAACACGTACTGTATATACATGATACCAACCTCGAATGGTTTCGTGAATCACATTATACCCGAAATCAAGATATTCTCTGTGCATCGCCTCATCATTGTACCGTGTATCAATAACCGAGGCTATGACCACATAACAGCCTTTTAATGCTTGATTACCCGTAGCTAGGTCAACGTTATCCACTACACGAGATTCGGTTATAACGCCCGCTTCGATCAGTTGATCAACTAAGCCATCCAAATCCTCTCGCACACTATCCACTGCCGTAGAAACTTCGCTAACTTGACTTTCTACAGAGTCCATTCGATTCTGCAAATCATTCAGTGCTTGACGATCTTCGGCTGTTAGCTCTCCCGTACTATTAGACTCCAATGAATCCAATCGAGCGGTGTTTTGCTCCATGAGTTCATTTTGTAAGCTATCTCGAAGTGCTTGTTGCTGCTCGAGTTGTTTGACCATCTCTTCAAGCTCTTCCATCAAGTTTTCATTCACCTTCGACTGTCGCTTACCGAAGCTATATCCCACCATAATCTCATGGGTTAACCCTGTGTATGAACCGATATCGCTCAAGTAGATTTCATTGGTGTAACCAACGACGAACTGATTCCCCAAACGTCCCCCTATTGAGGGTGCTACACTAACAGGAGCAGTATTGTCCGGACCAAAGGCATTTAATGGACCCAAGTTCCCTTTATACGCGGCTCCAAACCATAACTTATCTTGCCAATTGACAAAGAGGCTCATCTCATATGGTGTTGGGGCATCAGGAACAATACGTGCAAAAACCTGTGGTACAATAAACCATGTCCGATCAGCTAATGGAATAGAGTACGCCATTTGAGCAAAGTAATGACGCTTTAGGAGATAGGACACATTAGTTCCTCCTTCACCTTGATACTTTACTCGACTTTCAATTAGGTTATTACCACCACCTCCGATGGAGAAATCTTTGATTGTGTACATCAATCCCGCATTGACATCGCCTGTGAAGGTTTGAATATTAGATCCAATTAGGAAAGGATCAAAGACATCACGTACTACGACCTCATCTTTATTGATACTCACTTGGTGAAAACCACCCGATACACCAAAGCTTAGATTGTGATTATTTGATTTGTTAAATGGGACTTTGTAACGAAATGCACCCCCGAGTTGAACACGTTGCATAACCCCTGATGTATGGTAGGAACCATAAGCACCGAGTCCTATTCGATCATTGGATAAAGGTCCATCGGCATAAATTCCATTCGTAATCGGTCGCCCTGGGATATCCATCATTGCAAATCGGCTAGTCAAAAAGATATTCGTTGCCTCACCATTTCCAATCGTCGCAGGATTGTACCATTGAGGTACAACATAATATTGATTGAAGGGCAAAGCCTGTTGACCATAGCCTGATATAGCAAAACATGCTATACCAAGAAATAATCCAAAACCGCGTAAGATGTGTGTATATGTTCGCATCGTCCTGTTTTTATTGTTGACTTAGAATCGTTACGTGACCTTTGTACAATGCCGCAGCATCAGGACAAGTAATGACATAATAATAGGTGCCATCGGGAAGGCGAGCTCCTTGGAAGTCTCCTGCCCAATCATTGTCGTATTCACGTTCTTGGAACACGATTTCACCAAACTCATTAAAAATTAGTACCTCACAAGCTGGATAATCTACTAAGTTCTCAACGAACCACGTATCGTTAAATCCATCTCCATTCGGAGTGACTAAGTTCGAAGGAGTGAAGAGGTAATCGATTAACACAGTGATTAAAACACTATCGGTATTCTGACATCCATTAGAGTCGGTAACGAGCACCGTATACTGGATGGAGGAGTCAGGGCTAGACAATGGATTCTGTAGCATAAAGTCATCTAAGAAGGTTGGAGGATCCCACATATATTCCTCACCTCCACTACCATTTAATATAGTAGTCTGTCCTAGGCTTATTGTTGTATCATTGCCCGCTTCAGCCTCGGGTAAAGGCCAAACTTCGATAAAGACCTCGCTAGAGTTAACACAAAGGTTAGAATCCGTTACTGTTAAACCATAGAAGTCTTCCACAGTGACTGTTAGGAACTGCGTAGAGTCTCCTGTTGTCCATAGATAAGATAGACCGTCCTCTCCGCGAAGAATCGTACTATCACCATCGCAGAAAGCACTATCACCGAGGTTAGTTATTGTTGAATCAGGTAATGGGTAAACTTCAACCGTTTGAATAATTGTATCAATACATAGACCTTGACTTAAAATGGATAATTGAACGTCATACGTTCCAACCTCTTCAAATAGCACCACGGGATCTTCTATAGTCGATCCTGTGCCATTTCCAAAGTCCCAGTTACGTTGAACAGCAAAGCCGTCTTTAATGAAGCTTTCATCAGCAAAAAACATCTCGTCCCCTATACATACATTATCAAAGGCGAAATCAGCCTGCGTGAAATTCGTTAATACTCCAACAACATTTGAGCTATCTGGAGGACAAACACCATTGGTTACAATAGCAATAAAACGGGTGGTATTCGTGAGGTTAGCATAGTCATATGTTGTTCCTCCCAATTGAATGGAATCATTAACAGCACCCGTATCGACGCTCTGCCAAACAATCGAGTTACCCAATGAACCGGTAAGCGTCAATGTACCTGAATGCACCGAATCACAAACTACAGCGTCAGATGCTAAGATGCCCGCCACAGAGGGTTCATCCACAAAAATGGTCAAGGTACTTGAATAGACGTCAGGGCAACCACTTGCTTGAACAAACACACGATATTGGGTCTCCCGTAAAATATTTAAGTACGTAATAGAATCAGCCGTCTCTACCATTGGGACCCATGTGGCACCATTGTCTTCTGAATATTCCCAACGCGTGATATTTCCAACATAATTTGTCAGCAAAATCGTACCCGAGTTATCCCCTTCACATACTGTAGATGTCCCAGTGATTAACGTTCCTCCTATGGTTGTTGGCGTGACTGTAACCGTTACATCGTTGGAATACGCTGAAGGACAAACGCCATTCTTCACCTCAACTCGATAAGCGGTAGTGGTATCCAAATCGAAGAAAATCAGTGAGTCGTTTACAACACCCAGTGACTGAAAACCTAGTCCAGAATCAATTTCCCAAGAAACAATATCACCCACAAAACTCGAAAGAACAAGAGTGTCTTGATTGCTTCCTGCACAAACGACCATATCTTCTTCAAGTAATCCACCCTCCGAGATATCATCTACACGAACAATAGCAGTATCTGAGTATCTAATTCCGCAGGCTCCTTCTTGAACAAGCGCTCTATAATATGTTGTTGTCTGTAAGTCAAGGAAAACTTGGAAGGTATCCGTGTTTGAGACCGTAAGCCAAGTATTTCCCCCATCCTGACTTTGTTCCCAATGAATTACAGAACCTACCATATCAATTAGACGCAGAGTATCCGTATTCCCTCCAGCACAAACTGTGGTATCGGAACTCGATGTATTATTCACGACAACAATTCCTGCGTCCGGAGGTAGATTGGGATCAACGTTAATTGTTACAACATTTGAGGTATCATTACCACATGCACCGTTACTAGCAATAAATCGATATTGTGTTGTATCCAACAAACCGGAATAGGTGTAGGTCGTTCCGGCATTGGCCACAATAGTCCAACCCGAGCCATCATTAGATTCCCAGGCAACTGTACTTCCTACGGTCCCAGATAACGTCAAGGTTCCTGTATTATTCAGATAACAAACTGTAGAATCACTTGAAAGTAATCCTGCTATAACTGGATCGTCTACCGTTACAATTGCAATATCACTGTATGCATTTCCACATGTACCACTCTGTACTTCCGCGCGATACCACGTTGTAGTAACAAGGTCTGTATAATTCTGTGTGTTGGTCGTATTGGCTAAACTTGTCCATGTACCACCAGCATCTATACTTGACTCCCAACCTATTACAGTCCCTACTTCACCTCCCAAGGTTATACTTCCATTGTTGCCACTAGCACATACCGTCGCACTTCCAGTCAAGTTACCTCCGATAACCGGTGGATCAACCGTTATTGTAACGGTATTCGAAGTATCATTGCCACAACTTCCATTCGTTACGATTACTCTAAACTGAGTAGTAGTCGTTAGGTTATTGTATACATAGGATTGAGATACATTAACAATTGGTGACCAAGAAAGTCCACCGTCGACACTTAATTCCCAGTTTACCACTGTTCCTTGTACGCCAGTTAATGCAAGGTTACCCGTATTATTTCCTCCGCATACTACAGCATCCGATGATAGATTTCCTGCTATAACGGCAGCATCCACGGTTATGGTTGTTGTATCGCTGTATGCCGAGCCGCAGGCAGAAGGAAGCGTATTCACTTCGTATACCCTTGTCAGCCCTGCATCAGGTCCAGCATTATCATTGCTTCCAGAACCAGAAGTCACAAAACTTCCATTTCCTGAAATCGCTACACCAAAACCAAAGAAGTCATTTGGTGCATCACCATCTAAGTCAGGAGTTACTTGAACCCAATTACTGCCAAGTAATTCGTACATGCGCATTTGGCCAGAGAAGTTTCCTCCACCTGGATTAAATGGAGCACCTACTACAATTCGATCACCCGCATTATCCATTCCAACAGCAATTCCTGCGCCATCTCCGAAGTCTTCACCACGAAGATCAGAACCTATTTGAGACCAATTTCCGGCACCTACTCTTTGATAAACCATCGTTGCCCCTGTATTGACTCCTCCTAAGTCATCAAGATATGATCCTACTACAAGGCGATCACCTTGTGCATTGAGTGATATATCAGAACCAAACTCTGACAATCCTCTTCCTGAAGTCACCCCAGACCCCAAAGAATTCCACACATCGACTGATCGTCGGAAATAATCTACTCGCCCGACAGAATCCTGCACTCCGTCAGACCACTTGGGAGATCCAACCGCTAAGCGATTTCCGTCCGCATCAATCGCCACAGATCCGCCGAAATGATCTCCCGGATTTCCATACAACGTATCGTTGAGTGTTAAAAAGCCAGTAAATGAATCGAGCTGATACACACGAACATGACCAGCATCTGATCCGTTACCATCATTATTAATAGCTCCTATCGCTATTCGGCTTCCATCAGAGGAAAGGCTTACAGACCATCCTGAGCGGTCACCAGCAGCCTCACCATCAATATCTAATCCTAACTGAACCCAGTCTATACCATCCCATTCATATACTCTAACATGACCCGCACTTAATCCACTGCCATCATTTCCAGTTGCTCCTATCACCATTCGGCTTCCATCAGAGGAAAGACTTACAGAAAATCCTGACTGATCACCAGCAGCCTCACCATCAATATCTAATCCTAACTGAACCCAGTCTATACTATCCCATTCATATACTCTAACATGACCCGTATTTGATCCATTGCCATCATTATTTACTGCTCCTATCGCCATTCGGCTTCCATCAGAGGAAAGACTTACAGAAGATCCTGACTGATCACCAGCAGCCTCACCATCAATATCTAATCCTAACTGTACCCAGCCTATACCATCCCATTCATATACTCTAACATGACCCGAAGCATTACCATTGCCATCATTACTCATTGCCCCTATCGCTATTCGGCTTCCATCAGAAGAGAGGCTAACAGAGTGTCCTGATCGATCAACAACAGCCTCACCATCAATATCTAATCCTAACTGAACCCAGCCTATACCATCCCATTGATATACACGAACATGACCCGCAACTGATCCATTGCCTTCATTATTAGTTGCACCTATCGCTATTCGACTTCCATCAGAGGAAAGGCTTACAGAATTTCCTGAATTATCATTACTATCCTCACCATCAATATCTAATCCTAACTGTACCCATCCTATACCATCCCATTCATATACTCTAACATGACCCGCATTTGATCCATTGCCATCATTAGTAGTTGCGCCTATCGCTATTCGTTCTCCATCAGAGGAAAAGCTAACAGAGAATCCTGATCCATCATTAGCATCCTCACCATCAATATCCAATCCTAGCTGAACCCATTGAAAACCGTCCCACTCATATATACGAACATGACCCGCATTTAATCCATTGCCATCATTGCCAAATGCTCCTATCACCATTCGGTTTCCATCAGAGGAAAGGCTAACAGACCGTCCTGAGTAGTCATTAGCAGCCTCACCATCAATATCTAATCCTAACTGATTCCAAACCGGAACATCTGTTTGATAAGAATAACTATACACAGCACCTGCATTGGTGCCATTTACTTCATTATGTGGTGAACCAACCACTAAAAATTGTCCATTATCTGACAAGTCCATGTAGCGCCCAAATAGCGAGTCTTGAATAGAACCAAACACCATATTTATCTCAGACCAATTGCTACCATCCCAAGAATAAATTGCAGCTGCTCCGACATCTGTACCGATTGAATCGCTTCGCTGAATTCCAACAGCAAGTGTATTTCCATCATCCGACAAGGCCACGTTAAAGCCAAACTGGCGATTGACTGCTGACCCACGCAGAGTATCTCCCACTTGAGTCCAAGTTGCTCCATTATAATCGAAGACGCGAACACTACCCTCTCCACCATTCGTTTCAAACTCCCCTATGGCAACACGTGTACCACTATTATCAAGTGCCACAGCCCAACCGCTTTGCTGGCCAGCTTCGAATCCTAGTATATCTCCACCAGCTTGAATCAATGTATCAAACTCCCCTTGAGATAGCACTCGATAAGAAGTGGTCTGAGCAATATTGGTATAGTTAAGCGAATTCGTAGTATTTCCTAACGCAGACCAATTGATTCCTCCATCAACGCTCTCTTCCCATTGAACGATTTCGCCGGAATTTCCAGATAATGTAATCTGCCCATTATCCCCTTCGCAAACCGTCTCATCCGGAGAAAGCGCACCTGGCAAAACAGAACTAATCACTGAAGTAGTAATCGTATCATTGGCTGCTATTGTACCGCCATAACTAATTATACATTGAATATCGTATATACCTGGCGCTGAGAAATCAATAGGAGCAGAGCTACCCGAAATCAATGCCGCCTGATAAGGAACAAGACTAACACTTGAAGTTTCTGTTGGGTAAGTCGTTCCGTTGACTGTTGTAGTTACCGTTACTGAGAATCCAACAGGACCTGCAGTAGAATTGTCACCACGTGCGACACGAACCTCGACATTTTCAGAGGCTGACAATAGACAGCCATTGGTTGGCGAAGTTATAGCAGTGGGAAGTAAGTCTGTTTGAGCGAAAGTATACTGAGTCAACAAGACTGTACAAAGGGCATAAAAAGCCTGACGAAGAGAATGATTCATTGTCAAATTTTTACACAAAATATCATTAATTGAAGTAGCATGTGTCATTTACGCACATAATATTGCGTTGTTTTTTCAACAAACGCTAATCACACGACTACTAATTTCTTCACCTAATACGCGCAGTTTGTCTCAATTGTGACCAAAAAATACAAGAGATTCCTCTGATATTTACATATAAAAAAATGTGATTATGCGACATTGGAAAGACATTATTCATCTCGTCGAATGCGGCCAAGTTCCCCATCCTGACCCCGTAGTGAAGACAAAGGAAGACTGGAAAGATGTTTTGGACGAGCAGACCTATAGAATAACGAGGGAAGGAGGAACCGAAGCAGCTGGATCAGGAAGCCATTGTAGTCGATTTGAGCCTGGTGTTTATAATTGTTCTTGCTGCAAAAGCCCGCTTTTTGACTCAACGACAAAATTTGAGTCAGGAAGTGGATGGCCGAGTTTTGACAAACCCCTTGAAATCAATAGCATACGATATATCAAAGATGTATCCTATGGCATGGTTCGAGTGGAGATTCAGTGCCATCGTTGCGAAGCACATCTTGGACATGTATTTCCCGACGGACCTACGGCCACTGGTTTGCGGTATTGTGTTAACTCGCTTAGTCTCCTCAAAGCAGATTAACTCGATTCCTTCTGTGACATTTTTTACTCATAATTAATGGGCTTTAATCCATATCTTCAAACTAATGGGAAGTTTTGCTGATGCCTTAAACTATGGCATACCTTTTTTTTCAATCTTGATTTGTGTAGAGTTTATCTATGGTAGCGTAGTTAAGAACCAAACCATGCGATGGATGGACACGGTAGCAAGTCTTAGCTCGGGTATAACGAATATTACTAAGTCGATACTAGGTATAGTCATAATGCTCATTGGCTACGATTTTCTATTGAGGCATTTAGGCCCCTCGCAACCTCTACGAGCTACTTGGTGGATGTATGTTGTAGTATTTATTGTTAAAGATTTTGCTGGGTATTGGGTGCATCGTTGGGAACATGAAATTAACGTTTTGTGGAATCGACATCTCATACACCATAGTAGTGAAGAATTTAATCTGGCTTGTGCGCTGCGACAGTCTGTAAGTGAAATCTTTTCCTTTATCGCAATTTTCTATCTACCCTTGGCACTGGTGGGAATACCTACAGAAGTTTTTGCCCTCATCGCGCCAATTCACCTCTTCGCTCAATTCTGGTATCATACCCAACACATTGGTACTATGGGTATTTTAGAAAAAATTATTGTAACGCCGAGCCACCACAGGGTGCATCATGCAATCAACCCAATTTATCTCGATAAGAATTATTCTCAGATTTTCATCGTTTGGGATAAACTATTTGGAACGTATCAAGACGAATTAGCGGAAGAGACACCCGTTTACGGCATTAAGCGGCCTTCTCATACATGGAACCCCTTCCTGATCAACTTTCAGCACAACGCATTACTGCTTTTTGATACAATTCGCACCAAGCGTTTCATTGACAAAATTCGGTTGTGGTTTATGCCAACAGGATGGCGCCCGGAGGATGTCGCCAAGCGTTATCCAGTAGCCGTAATTGACGATCCAAAGGACCAAAAAAAATATAATCCTAAATCTTCAATGGCCTTGAAAGCTTGGGCGGCGATACAAATGACCATCAGTGTTATTAGCGCCATGTTTCTTTTCAATCATTTGGTAGCAATCCATGAAGCGGGAACACACCTAGGACTAGCCATGATACAACCCACTCTCTTGTATGGCTTCTTTATTTTTCTAAGCATATTCTCGTATACAAGCCTCATGGATCGAAGAATATCAAGTGTCTTCTGGGAATCTCTAAGATTGATTCTTGGTCTCTTTATCATGGCAACTTGGGATGGTTGGTTCACCCTTAGCTTTACCCTTCCCGTAAGCTCTCCTTACGTCATTGGGTATTTTTGGGTTAGTTATGCCATGTCTTTTTTCTTTGTGGCCTTCGACTTTTTAAAGGATACTTCATTGGATAGTCGAGGAGCTAACCTTTGGCCTGAGTTTATTAAGGAATAAAGGAAGTTGTCGATAACAATATCTTGAATCCCGTCGTTTAAATTACATGGTTAACCATCAACTCGCAGTTTGTCTACTCATTGCAATGCTGATTACGTCCTGCACCAAGGGTCAAGGTGAAGTAGGTTTGGAAGGATCCGATACCCAAAGAATGATTGATAGCGATTCTATTAGATCAAGCCTGTCGTCCTTTCAGCGAGAGGTTATGTGCGGAGGCGCCACGGAAGCTCCATTCACAGGAGCCTATTTATACAATAAGGATGAGGGGGTATATCATTGCGCAGCATGCAATCACCCTCTTTTTGACTCGGACACCAAATACGATTCAGGTAGCGGATGGCCTAGTTTTTATGACCAAATCGCGGAAGGCGCTGTGACCACCAAAACCGACAACTCCCATGGCATGATACGCACGGAAATACTTTGTGGACAATGCGGAGGGCATCTAGGGCATATTTTCAACGATGGCCCACGGAACAAGACAGGGCAGCGTTATTGTGTAAACTCAGTTTCACTTTCTTTTGAACCGACAAAAAGCATCTTGGATATACCTGAATTTGAGTAATTTTCCATCACGATATAACATCTAATATGCCAACCCGAATTCTTCTATTTCTTCTGTGTATCTCCATGAGCTTTACTGTTGTTGGTCAGAAAAGAATGAATAAAAAAGAGATGGCCTCTCTAATCAATTTTTTGGAATCCAAACGCGTTAGTGATAGCCTAAAACTCGCGGAACAAGCTTTTCAAATTGATGAGCTAAACACGCTGATTAAAAAACAAAACCAAGAGATATCTAAGCTAAAAAAGGACTTAAGATTAGCGCGTGAAATCTCCACCAACTTAACCCTTACTGAGGATGCACTTGTTCAACGCCTAAAGATTGAACTCGAAGACTTAGCTTATGAGCATGAGGTAGAGATTGATAGTATCCATACTGTATGGGAGGAAAAAATGGCTTACAATTTAGCGCTTATGGATAGCGTTTACAAGCACAAACTGAGTCTGTTTCTCGCCATTAACGAGGCAGATTCATCGACTGTAGATAGTACATTATCTGCATTTGACAGCCTTAATTTTTCGAGTCCCTTGGATAGCTCTGTTATTGTAGAAAGCGACGATTCCACGCAGGTTGCTGATTCAAGCCAGGTCACTTCAGACATTGCCCGTTTCGAAAAGATTCCGGACTCCCTGTTTGGAGTCTATCACTTGGATTCTGTCCGCTTGCTTTGCAACGATTTTCAGCGGCTGTACTATTCACAGAGTACAGAGCAAGGTAATGGTTTAATCAAATACACCGATTATTACGATACCGCGTTTAGTGATACGGCGGAAAGCTTAACCCTTGAAGAAAACCAATGGTTTCGGTCAAACAAACTCGTTATCGAGCCCAAAGGATTATTGCGGTGGCTTGTCAAAAGTGTAGCCATTTTCGAAGAGATGTACCAAGGAAAGCCTATCACAAGTCATCAAGATGGGGTAAACATTTGTCTAGATCCTGATTTCCCAAACTATCAACCCGAAGACATCGAAATACTTCAATACTCTGGCACCATGCTTGAATGGGCTAAAGGGTTTCCGCTTTGTGGTAATAATGAAACGAGTCCTTTCTGCCTAGAGTGGCGTTTTAACGCAGTAGATAAAACGGCTAAAATCGATATTTACATGAAAGGTGCTATCGTAAAGATATTCTACAGTAGATAGACTAGGTATCGCTTACTCCCCTACTACAGCGCCCGTCATTCGAGACACACATACGAGTCGATCTTTCTCATCAACAATCTTGACTTCCCAAACCTGCATAGTCCTTCCAAGCCGAATGGGAGTTGCTCTTCCCACCACAAATCCTTCTCTAGCGGCACGTAAGTGATTTGCATTAATCTCTACGCCAACTAAGTTTTTACCTTCTGACAAACTGAGAAAGCCTGCAACACTAGCAAGTGTTTCCGCCAAGGCCACGGAAGCTCCCCCGTGCAGTAGGCCGAAAGGTTGCATTGTGCGATGATCAACCGGCATTCTCCCTTCAAGGTAATCTTCTCCGACTTCAGTAATCTCAATTCCCAGTGTTTCACCTAAAGTATTCTTGTTAAGTGTGTTCTCTAGGTAGTTTCTGTCAGTAGGTTTTTTCCAAATGGGCATAATGAATTGTTTTGTTATTGTAGGTAACCCATAAAAAAGGCATGGTGTTCACCATGCCTATACTTTTGCTTTGCAGGACTAGATAGACTACAAGTCATAATCATCGCTGTATTCAACATCATTTTCGTAATCGTCATATTCATACTCATATTCTTCATACGATCCTACGCCAAAGAGTTCGTCCAATCCATCTTCTGAAAGAGCTAAATCAACTATATCTTCTAGACTCATAAAACTCAATCCAAGCATTGCTGTCGTCTCATAACACTCTGTATCAAAGACACCTTGCATCATTTCTCTGAGATATTCTACCTGGTCCTCCTTATCCATATCTTCTACATCACTCTTTACATCTTTCAAGACTCCGCGTACACATTTTTCAAGTTTATCTGTTGCTTCATCACTTATGCCTATCATGGCTTCCATACTGATCATGTTGCCATCCATGGCACAATCACATAGGTCATTTGCTCGTTCAGCACCATTGCTACTGCATGAGGAAAGCGTAATACTAGCCACTAAGACGATTGCGATTTGTTGTAAAGATTTCATATTGATTTTTTTGGTTAACGGCAAGTTAAACATTAAATGCAATATACCCACCGTATAACGAGCAGATGTTTATGAATAGATAGCAACTAGTACAAAAGGTTTAAAGCCGCCTCTTATTTTTGCAACAACACAGTATACTATGGAAACTCAATTGATCATTCTCGACTTCGGCTCTCAGTATACTCAGCTTATTGCGCGCCGTATTCGTGAATGTGGAGTGTATTGCGAGATCCTACCCTACACAAAACACGAAGAAGCCCTGAAGGCCAAGGCGGTCATTCTTTCAGGAAGCCCTTTTTCATGTTTAGAAGATCATGCCCCACATGTCGCGTGGGAAGCGCTTTCCAACCACCTCCCCTGCTTAGCAATTTGCTATGGTGCTCAAAGCATTGCACATCATATGGGTGGACGAGTCGAGCGCAGCCAGCACCGTGAGTACGGTCGAAGCAAACTCGTTTTATCCAATGAAGATTCCCTTTGGAAAGGTGTTGACAGGGAGACCGTTTGGATGTCGCATGGTGATTCGATCACAGAACTTCCTTCTGGATTTTCAGTCATCGCAAAAACGGAAAGCATCCCGGTAGCGGCTTTTAAAAGAAATACTCAGGACCTGCCCCCTCTATATGGTTTGCAGTTTCATCCTGAAGTAACGCACTCCGAAGATGGCAAGAAGATTATAGAAAACTTCATTTTTGATATCGCTAAGCTCAAAAAAGACTGGTCCCCAGCCCAATTTGTTGAAAACACAGTAAGCAGACTCAAAGAAGAGCTCGGTGATGAGTCCGTTGTACTAGGTCTTTCTGGCGGAGTAGACTCATCGGTTGCCGCACTTTTATTGCACCGTGCGATCGGAGATCATCTACATTGCATCTTTGTAAATAACGGTTTACTACGCAAAAATGAGTTCGATGAAGTGCTTACCTCCTACAAAGGACTGGGGCTTAATGTAAAAGGAGTCGATGCATCAGCTGAGTTTCTACAAGATTTGCAAGACATAGCGGATCCAGAGCAAAAGCGGAAACGAATTGGAAAGCGCTTTATCGATGTCTTTGAACAAGAAGCCAAAGCAATTGACAATACCCAATGGCTAGGCCAAGGAACCATTTACCCAGACGTTATTGAATCCGTATCTGTGCATGGACCTTCCGTTACGATTAAGTCGCATCATAATGTTGGAGGTCTCCCTGAAACTCTTGGCCTGAAACTTGTAGAGCCCCTTCGTATGTTGTTCAAAGATGAAGTTCGACGAGTTGGTCGACAAATGAATATGCCCGAAGAAATCATTGGCAGGCACCCCTTCCCTGGCCCTGGACTTGCTATTCGAATCCTTGGCCCTATTACAGAAGAGCGAGTTAATATGCTACAAGAAGCGGATTCGATTTTCATCAATGCCTTAAAAGAAGGGGGACTTTATGAGAAGATTTGGCAAGCGGGGGCCATCTTGTTAGATACGCGAAGCGTTGGCGTCATGGGAGATGAGAGGACCTATGAATCTGTTTTAGCCCTTCGTGCGGTAACTTCAGTGGATGGAATGACCGCCGATTGGTATCCCCTGCCTTCTACTTTTTTAGCTGATGTTTCCAATCAAATTATCAATCAAGTGAAAGGAATTAATCGAGTAGTCTATGACATTAGTTCAAAACCTCCCGCTACCATAGAATGGGAATAAAGAAGTATTTTAATACGCTAGAAATGCAAAGATTATTCTTGACATCAAAGACCTTTCGGCAGTTTGTCTTTTACCTATTCCTGAGTCTGGGCACTTCAACCTATGCGCAAGTATTTGAGCCTATGATGGATTCTTCCACCAATGCGATGGAAGAAGACACGATTCGCACACTTTCCGCCAAAGAAGCTGAAATATTTCAGGACAGCTTAAGAAAAGATAGTGTCCTCATGCTTGGCGAGGAACGTGCTTTTTTATTGCTACTTAAACAAGAAAGTAATCCTTCAGACTCCTCAATGCGTGAGGATATCTTAGCCTATATCGATGAATTAATTCGACGAATTGATCAAAAAATACGCATCCTCGAAAACCAAATCGTTTGGAAGGATGCATATGATATTGCGGTAATTCTTCCCTTTCGAAGCGATGTCATGCCAAGTGCCTTAGGGCAGTGGAAACTCGAAATCACGAAGGTCATGCCTAATGCGGCCAAACTTACCATCCCTAAATCACTGTCTCAAAACTATGATTTGTATGACGGCATTATGTCTTATCTCAGCTACCGATTGGACACCTCAATTCAACTTAATCTCAGTATATGGGACAACCAAAACTCAGTCGATAGCAATCAAGCCATTTTGCGTCTAATGGAGCAAAATCCACCTGATTTTATCATTGGTCCCGGTTTTGGAGGCAAATCCAATTCCATGCTTCGGTCTACCTTATCATTTGCCAATGAAAATGGCGCGGCAGTATTCGATCCAGGATGCACAAAACTCGACACCTCGATGCTTAACGGCAACTACATCGGATATCAACCCAGTTATCTCGAAACCTTCTACTCGAGTTTAGAGGTGGCCGCCCGAAAGGATAGCTCAGCCTACATCATCGTTTTTCAACCGGACACCAATCCCCAATACAACAAGTTATTAGCAGATATGGAAGCCGCGGTGTACGCATTTAATGAGCGCTTCAATACAGCATTTACGCCGGTCACTTACGGCCTCCTCAAAGGTGAAAGCCTATCCTCCCTAAAGTCAAAATGCCTGGTTTCAGGACGAAAATCATTTATTCATTATCCTACAAAAAGCGATCGACTTATTGTTCGGTTCTATGAACTTTTCTCACCAATAATCAAAAACACTTCAAGCGCTACGGCAGTAGGATTGGAAGAGTGGTTGGATACGAAACAATTGGAATATCATAAAGTGTTAAACACCAACCTTATTATTCCAAGTTATAAACGCAAGGAGATTACATGCCTACCACAAGAAATCACTTATCAGATTCGGCAGGCGACCAATCTCAATCCAAGTGAGAGCTTCAAGCTGGGTTATGAAATTATGACTACTATTGATCAAGGAATCCGACAAGGGGGAAGAGCATTTCTATCGATGGAAGAAGACAGCCTCACCATCACTCCATGTGATACTTCGGCAAACAATATCATCTTCGAGCAGGTTCCATTTTTCTACAGTTATCCTGAATGGCTAGTTGATCAGCCGGCATATTGGCAATCCTATGGTATCCAATGGATGAAACTCGTGGGAATAGAGGCCGTACCATATCTCGACTAAACACTATGCGACTACACCTCTTATCTGCACTTACTGCTTCTATTTTTTTCCTCTTTACTCCATCTGTTTTTGGACAAGTCGATTTCCTAGGATTTTATCCGAGCGACGAAGAAAACAATGACATATGGGGCTATGAAGACTCTTTGGGAAACCAATACGTGTTGCTCGGACAAAACTCCCAAACGCTGATTCTAGACGTGACCGATCCAAACAATATAATACCCTTGCACAGCGTACCCGGTGATCGAAGTATTTGGCGGGACATCAAAACGTGGGACGGCTTTGCCTATGTTACGAATGAAGAAGGTGGTGGTCTTGATATCATTGATTTACGATACCTCCCCGACTCCATCCATTTTGAGCGATTTACTGCAGACACCCTTGATCTGCAAACCGCCCACAATATTTTTATCGATGAACAAGGATATGCCTACATTTTTGGAAGTAATCTCTATGTTGGCGGAGTGGACGTATTTGATGTAAACACCACGAATCGCTATCAGCCTACCTATCTTGGCAGCTATACGGAGCAATATGTTCATGACGGCTACGTCAGAGGAGATACGATGTATCTTTCTGAAATACTCAATGGAACGCAAGCCATTGTCGACAATAGCAACCCTGAAAGCCCTACAACCCTAGCCCGCTTCCCCACCTCCTCAAACTTTACCCACCAGTGCTGGCTTGATTCAAGCGGTCAATACTTGGTTACCGTCGATGAGGTTGAGGGCGCCAATATTGATGTCTATGATGTGAGTGACTTTCTAGATATTAAGGAAACCGATCGATACCAGCGAAGCGAAGGAAGTGGCGTTATTCCGCACAACGCTTTTTGGATTGGAGATTACATTGTAGCCTCTCATTACACTGATGGCGTCGTACTGATTAATGCTACACGCAAAAGCAATCTTGTTGAAGTAGGAAACTTTGATACTTCGCCTTTTCCCTCTGCCCCTGAATTTTACGGTTGCTGGGGAGTATATCCCTTTTTCAGCAATGGAATGATTGCTGCCTCAGACATCGAAGAGGGTCTATATCTTATGCAACCTCAATTTCCATCAGCAGCCTATCTAGAGGGAAACATAACCGAAGAAAATACAGGGTTTCCGTTGGCCAATGTTCAAATAGAAATTCTTGGCACAGACGCCATAAAGCGCAGCAGGCCGTCAGGTGATTACAGCAATGGCCTCGATCAGGCAGGTACCTACGCGATACGATTTTCAGGCAAGGGGTGTACGTCGAAGATTGTCCCAAATGTCGAGCTTGCTTTGGATTCTGTTACCCTATTGGACGTCGTCCTCACTTGTCCTGGACCACCAACCAATCTTTCAATCCTGGCTTCAGACAATCCCATTCAAATCACACCCAATCCCGTGCAAAGTGCTGCATGGCTAGAGTTTCCTAGCGCTTCGGGCACCACAACATTGGACCTCTATACCTTGGATGGCAAATTATTAATGCATTTGGATAATATATCCAGCAATTCCATAGCTATGGATCTATCCCACCTCGACCACGGGCAGTATTATCTTCAGTTGACTGTCGACGGGAAAAGCCATACCATTCCATTGATAAAGGAGTGAATGATACCAACTTTTTAATCGAATAATATACATGGGCAAGAAAAGTAAGAAATGGCAGCGCAGTGATGGGATGGTCTACAGCACCAACCCTGAAGAATACGATCGTGAACTTTCTGAAGACAGCGACGACCAACCTTCACTTCCACCCCAATTCCAAAAGCTCTACGTAAGCATAGATCGCAAGCAGCGCGGTGGCAAATCCGTCACGCTCGTGGAAGGGTTCCAAGGCAGTGATCTCGAACTCGCTGACCTCGGCAAAACCCTAAAGCAACACTGTGGAGTCGGAGGAGCGGTCAAAGATGGATTAATCCTTATCCAGGGAGATCAGCGTAAAAAAACATTGGCTTATCTCGAAAATCAGGGGTTCCAAGTAAAGTCAAAGGGCGGACGCTAAGCTAGATGATAAGGGCATGAAGGGGCGAGCGCTCACTCCCTTTCCCGTATTGTTTTCAGGTAGTCGATGAATTCCAGTGTAAACCGCTTTGCACCCGACTCATTCAAATGGTCCGCATTGAGGTAAAGAGAGTCTGGATAGTATGATCTTGTTTTATCAAAAACAAGATATTCATCGCTATATACCTCAATCAACTCATCAAACTTTTGCATGATTGGATCAGGAATTTTATTGAGGTATTGTTCATGCACAGGATTACTTACCATGATTAACGTAATGTCATTTGCCTTAGCCAATGAAACAATTGAATCTAAGTATTCAAGGGCTAAATCAGATACTCCCAATGACTCCCCTTTTTGATAATAATGACGTTTTACGGCATCCTCTATATCCGTAATATGGCTTTTCTCCACATTTTCATATCTGCCGACATAAGGAATATGATTGCTTTTGGGATAGAATGCGGTTTGCTTCCATAATACCTTGTAAAAAGTAGTAAAGTCTACATCAATTTTATCTGAGATATCACTGAATTCCTCTATCGGATAACTTCGACTAAACATCTCGCCCGCCCACCGTTGATTGGAAAATTTCAAGTCGTTAAACTGAGAGATATTGTGAGGAGCTAGACCGACAATCAACGTATCAGGCATGCTTAATTGAACGATCTTTTTGAGCTTCCAATAGGTTAGCACATAGGGTTCCGCTGATTGTGAAATGTTTTGCGCATCATGGAGATACTTGGGATTCAAACTATGCTGAGGATGTGAATCACCTACAATGAGCATGTTACTTTTTGGGATGGCCTTACTTTGGCCTGTATACATGAAATAATTGACTCCCATGTTCAGGCCAAAAAACAGGAATGGAATCAAAATAAATAAACAGAATCTGTATATAAATCGCTTCATGGGCTAAAATTGGAAGTAAATGAACTCTTGCTCCTGCCCACTAAACCATAGAATAGCAATCAACATCGCATAATACATAGCATACCGAAGCGGACGTTTCCACTGAAGACCTAATTGAGCAATGGCATATTGCCCTTCCCTTCCTATCCATTCAATGAATACAAAAACTGCAAGAAGCACTATCGTAGTTAAGGCCCCAGACAACGCGGTGAAATCCGGCATTGAAAAGAATGATGGCGAACACATTTCACCGATATAGCTAAGCGCGTGATTTATATTTTCTGCTCGGAAAAATATCCAGGCAACTACTGTTAATCCAAAGGTCAAAAGTATAGAGAATGTCTCCCTACCGCTTGGAAGCAATCTACCTTGAGCAACCGTTTCTAAGTTCTTTCGATTATTGTTGGTCAACAATAGAGGTAAGAAATAGAGCGCATTTAATGCACCCCAGACTATAAAAGTCCAATTCGCACCGTGCCAAAATCCGCTTACGATAAAAATGATAAAGGTGTTTCTGACTTTCATCCAAGTACCACCACGACTTCCACCTAATGGGATGTAGAGGTAGTCTCTAAACCACGTAGAAAGAGAGATATGCCAACGTCGCCAAAATTCTGCGATGTCCCTTGAGAAGTAAGGAAAATTGAAGTTTTGCATCAAGTCAAATCCAAAGAGCCTAGACGTTCCTATAGCAATGTCGGAATAGCCTGAAAAGTCGCCATAGATTTGAAAGGTAAAAAATAACGCACCTAGAGCAAGGGTACTGCCATTCATGTCTGCCGAGTTATTGAATATTTGATTAGCAATCACTGCACAGTTGTCGGCGATCACCACTTTCTTAAACAAACCCCAAAGGATCTGACGCATGCCGTCAACCGCCTTAGAATAGTCAAAGGAGCGCTTCTTGTAGAACTGTGGCAGAAGATGAGTAGCTCGTTCAATGGGACCTGCAACCAATTGAGGAAAGAAGCTCACAAAGGCTGAAAAGGCAATGAAATCATTGGTGGGTTCTAGCTTTCGTCTGTACACATCAATGGTATAGCTCATCGTTTGAAATGTATAAAAGCTAATACCAACAGGTAAAATGATATGTAAGGTGTTTGCCTGAATATCTTGCCCGAATAGGGAGAAGCCACGGATAAAATTCTCTAAAAAGAAATTATAGTATTTGAAGAATCCTAAAAACCCAAGATTAACGGCAATGCTCGTCCACAAGAGTAGTTTACGTTTACGCTGATTATCTGAACGACACAGCTGTTGACCAACGGTGTAATCCACCACAGTACTGAATACAATTAAAGAAAGAAACCTCGAATCCCACCAGCCATAAAAGAAATAGCTAGCGACTACAATAAGGATGTTTTGAAGCGTAAGGCTTTTATTGGTCACAAACCAATAGAGAGAAAAGACTATTGGTAAGAAAATCGCAAAATCGATTGAATTAAAAAGCATTACTCCTTTCTCTGTTTTGTTTTCGCACAAAGAATTTTTGGCCCAGCCCAACCCAGCCCAACCTCGGCACTGTAAAGCTAAGATCAATCATGCAGTTTGTAAGCTAAAGACATAAGTTAATTCATTTCTCACGATCTTTTGACCTAAGCTCCAGGTTTTACCTCTTTCGCTTCGACAATAAGTTCATAACTGAACTATCCAATCTCTTCTCCCAATTCACCTTACGGGGTTTGACCATCTTTAATAAAACTGACATTTTGTCATAAACGGAATCGGTCTTACCTTTGTTAGTCCTTAAGATTCGTTAGAATGCAAGAGTTAAAAGAAAATAATCAAGGACATAGTCATAGCCTCCTTTCAGAAGATCGCCAGGGCGAAGTGATCGTTAAAGAAGGTTTACGCGGTATCCAACCCAATGGCAAACGCTTCTACATTGAAAGCTACGGATGTCAAATGAACTTCTCGGATAGTGAGATCGTGGCCTCTATCCTATGTGAAAATGGCTATGTCTCCACGCCCGACTATAACGAGGCTGATCTTGTTTTAGTCAATACCTGTTCAATTCGCGAAAACGCGGAACAACGCGTGCGCAATCGCCTCAAAAATTTTCATGTGGTTAAGCGACGCAATCCCAACGCATTAATCGGTGTGTTAGGTTGTATGGCCGAGCGACTCAAAGAAAAGTTTCTTGAGGAAGAACAACTTGTAGATATTGTGGTAGGACCTGACGCCTACAGACACTTGCCGAAGTTAATTTCAGAAGCAGAAAGTGGGCAAAAGGCGGTGAACGTATTGCTGTCTAGAGAAGAAACCTATGCAGATATCAGCCCGGTGCGCCTCTCAAGCAACGGGGTATCTGCCTTTATCTCGATAATGCGTGGATGCGACAACATGTGCTCTTTCTGCGTAGTGCCCTTTACTCGAGGGAGAGAAAGAAGCCGAGACCCAAAATCCATTGTCGCCGAAGCACAAGATTTGTTTGACAAAGGGTATCGAGAGGTTACCCTGCTCGGTCAAAACGTAGACTCCTATCGTTGGTCGGAAGACCCTACAGTGCGCGGGAAAAAACTTATTGAGTTAAAGGACACTGACGATGTCTTCAACTTTGCCAATCTTCTCGAAGCCGTAGCGCAAGTTTCGCCGCTGCTACGCGTGCGTTTTTCTACGTCACATCCAAAAGACATGCTCGATGATGTCTTACACGTGATGGCAAAATACGACAACATTTGCGAATACATCCATCTGCCCGTGCAAAGCGGTAATTCGGAAGTTTTAGAGCGAATGAACCGCACCTATGACAGAGCGTGGTACATGAATAGAATTGAGGCGATTCGAAGAATTCTTCCCAACGCCGCGATTTCCACGGACATCATTGCTGGATTTTGCGGGGAAACCGAAGAACAACATAAAGAGACATTGTCCATCATGGAGGAGGTAAAATACGAGATGGCCTATATGTTCTTTTACTCTGAGCGACCCGGAACGCTTGCCGCCAAGCGATATGAAGATGATATTCCAGAAGATGTAAAGAAGCGTCGCTTAACCGAGATTATCGATCTCCAACGAGAACACTCCATCGAGCGCAACAAGTCCGATTTGGGTAAAACATTTGAAGTCTTGGTCGAGAAGCCTTCCAAGCGCTCCGAGGATGACTTATGTGGGCGAAACAGTCAGAATAAAATGATAGTCTTTCCCAAAGGCAATGCACGCATAGGAGAATATATTCAGGTTAAGGTTACCGATTACAGCCAAGCCATTCTTAAAGGAGAAATCGTAGCCTAATGAATCCTACCCTACAAGGCGTCAAGCAACGATTCGGCATCATTGGAAACTCCCAGGCACTTAATCATGCCATCCAGATTGCCATGCGCGTAGCACCTACCGATTTATCGGTTTTAATCAATGGAGAAAGTGGTGTAGGAAAAGAAGCTTTTTCAAAAATTCTTCATCAGCTTTCTCCGAGGAAGCACGAAAAATTTATTGCGGTAAACTGTGGAGCCATTCCTGAAGGGACGATTGACTCAGAGCTTTTTGGGCACGAAAAAGGAGCCTTTACAGGAGCCCAAGACAAGCGTAAGGGATATTTTGAAACGGTCAATGGTGGCACAATCTTCCTTGATGAGATCGGCGAGATGCCCGTAGGAACCCAAGCACGGCTTCTACGCGTACTCGAGTCAGGTGAGTTTATCAAGGTGGGTTCATCCGAAGTCCAGAAAACAAACGTCAGAATCGTTGCTGCGACCAACCGAAATTTGCTAAAAGCAGCTGAGCAAGGCAAGTTTAGGGAGGACTTGTATTACCGATTAAGCACTGTTCCTATTAAAATCCCGGCCCTTCGTGACCGTGGAGATGATATTTTATTGTTGTTTCGAAAATTTGCTACAGACTTCGCCGAACGCCATAGAAGAAGACCTATTCAACTAAGTGAAGATGCGCAGTCGTTACTTCAGCGTTATCCTTGGCCGGGCAATGTGCGCCAGCTAAGAAATATGGCAGATCAGCTATCCGTGTTAGCCATTGAGGACATTATAGGTGCTCATGACATTGTTCAACTAATCCCCGATATAAACGACAACCGACTACCGGCATTACGTCAAGAGCAATCTAGTGATACCAGAGCGTCCAGCACCAAGGAGGACACCACCCTACTCGTCAAGATGTTTATCGAGTTAAAGCAGGATATTAACGCATTGAAAAAGGTTATTGGTCATACCGATGCTTCGGTTTACCGAGAGGATTTACCCCTGGACAATCACACCTTTGTCCCGAATAAAGAAATGCAATGGGAGCCTCCAAAAGACGATAGTAAGAGTCTCGTTGTGCACTCTAAGGAAGATATCCCAAATGCTGAGGAGATTGAGGATTCTCTGTCCCTCATGGATATGGAGAAGCAAATGATAAAAAAGGCGCTGGACAAACATCAGGGGCGTAGAAAAAATGCCGCCGAAGAACTTGGAATTTCCGAACGAACGCTCTATCGAAAAATTAGAGAATACGATATCTAATGAAGAGGAATCTAGTCATATCCACCCTTGTTCTCTGCGTAGGTCTTGTGCTCTCTGGGTGCAAGATTTACTCTTTTACCGGGGCGAATTTTGATCCGAACATTAAATCAATATCTGTTGCCTACATATCCAATGATGCAGAAGGTGCCCCAGCAACTGTTGGGGACCTGTTGACA
Organism: Bacteroidota bacterium; assembly: GCA_036128775.1. Lineage (GTDB taxonomy): Bacteria > Bacteroidota > Bacteroidia > Chitinophagales > UBA8649 > UBA8649. The sequence continues at coordinate 4,767 of JAYYPZ010000049.1, read as the reverse complement.
GAAGCCCTCAAGCAAAAAATGCTCACGACAAATATTCCACTCCAAGATGGGAATGGAGACTTGCATTTCAAAGGAGAGATTATCTCCTATCGATATTCAATTCAAGCACCAGCTGCTGGTCAAACTTCTGAGCAAAAGAGAATCACCATGTCCATCAGTATTACGAGCGAGAATCGCATAAATCCAGAGGAAAACTGGACAAAAACCTTCACGCGATTCATTGACTTTCCAGCCAATGAAGACCTCAATGTAGTGGAAGAACAACTGATTAACGCGCTGAATACTCTTCTAGTAGAAGATGTCTTCAACAAAAGTTTTGTGAAATGGTAGTCGATTGTCTTCAGCAACTTTTTCAGGGAAATCCATTACCAGAAAAAACCCTAACCGAACTGGAACATTGGGCCGAACAACATCCCTACCACCTTAGCCCCAGCCTGATTCGCTTATGGAATGAACGACTAGATAGTCAGCTGAACTATAATGAAAGCCAACTAAATCGACTTGCTTTTTTCATGGCCGATCGCAGGCAACTTTTCGCCTTGGTTAAAGGAGAAGGACTCCCTGCTGATAACTCAACGGTCATATACAAAGAAGAAAAGGAGTCCAGTAAACCTTCTATTCCAACCTTTGATTTACAGGAAACGCTGTCATCGTCTGACACAGAGATTACTTCATTGGGTGACTTTTTAGCCTCGCTCACTGCTGAGCTTCCTATCCAGCCTCGCCCAGCCTCGGCAATGGACGGTGATCTAGAAGCCGTCTTACGCTCTGAGGATATTCAAGCCATCATTCATCGCTCTAAAATCAAGAAAACAGAGCATACACCAAAAGGATTCGTTTCCGAAACCTATGCTACCATTCTTCGGAGCCAAGGACGCTACGAGCAAGCTATCGAAGTGTATAAACAGCTGATGCTCGAGAATCCCAAAAAAAAGCGTTTCTTTGCAGACCAAATTGATGAACTTCAGAAAAAATAAGATCGTACAATGTTCACTATCCTTTTGATAATCACCATTCTCGTTAGCTGTTTACTCGGTATCGCCGTACTTGTCCAAAATCCAAAAGGTGGAGGAATCCAAGCAAGTTTAGGCACAGTGAGTAATCAAATTCTTGGAGCAAGCCGTGCAACGAACTTTATTGAGAAGCTAACATGGTATCTGGCCGGTGCTTTAGTTGCGTTATCCATTGCTATGACTGCTTCTGTTTCAAGTCCTGAAGTAAACCAAGTAGAGCAGAATAACAACGAATTACAACTTGTAGCTCCACAAGAAGAGGTTCCAGCACCTCCAGCAAGCTAAAGGTCAACACGACAGTCCTGCATCATAAACAAGGTCTTTTAGTCTTTCTTTAAAGACACTTTGCCATACTTTCTGCCAATTTTTCAGCAAAAAATGCACCGTATACAATTGGTATGCTATTCGCTTAGCAAGATTCAAAATTTAGACATACTATGAGTTCAATTAATATAAATCCACTAGCAGGTAGCAACAACCGTGTGGTCGTTAAGCCTGCAGATGCTGAAGAAAAATCAGCTGGCGGAATCATTATTCCTGATTCTGCAAAAGAAAAACCTCAAAAGGGCCATGTAATGGCAGTGAGTGAAAAGGATGATAAAGGCGTAGCACCTGTTGTCAAAAATGGTGATACTGTTCTTTATGGCAAGTACGCAGGTACTGAAGTGAATCTCGATGGTGAAACTTACATGATCATGCGCGAATCTGATATTCTCGCAATTGTTAACTAATATAAATACTAAGCAAAATGGCTAAAATCATAGAATTTAATGCAGAAGCACGCGGTCAACTCAAGTCAGGTGTTGATCAACTCGCTAATGCTGTAAAAGTAACGCTCGGCCCTAAAGGACGAAACGTTGTTATTGAAAAGAAGTTTGGTGCACCCGCTATCACTAAAGACGGTGTCTCTGTAGCTAAAGAAATTGAGCTAGAGGATCCCATCGAAAACATGGGAGCGCAAATGGTAAAGGAGGTAGCCTCCAAAACCAATGATGTTGCAGGAGATGGAACGACTACTGCTACCGTTCTCGCACAAGCTATCATTAACCCAGGTTTAAAGAGCCTTGCAGCTGGAAGTAATCCAATGGATATCAAGCGAGGAATTGACAAAGCAGTTGCTGCTATTGTTGATCAACTCAAAGCCAACTCTGAAGAAGTAGGTGATTCATCCGAAAAAATCAAACAAGTTGCTTCGATCTCAGCCAATAACGATGACTTCATTGGAGGTCTTATTGCTGACGCTATGGAGAAAGTTGGAAAAGAAGGCGTAATCACTGTAGAGGAAGCCAAAGGAACAGAGACTTATGTCGATGTTGTTGAGGGTATGCAGTTTGACCGAGGATATCTCTCTCCATACTTCGTTACCAATTCGGAGAAAATGGAAACAGAGTTAGACAATCCATTTATCCTTATTCACGACAAGAAGATTTCTGCTATGAAGGATCTTCTTCCAGTTCTTGAGAAAGTTGCTCAAAGCGGACGTCCTTTGTTAATCATTGCAGAAGACCTTGAAGGAGAAGCCTTAACTACGCTTGTAGTTAACAAACTACGCGGTACACTTAAGGTGGCTGCGGTTAAAGCTCCAGGCTTTGGAGACCGCAGAAAAGCTATGCTTCAAGACATTGCTACCCTAACTGGAGGAGAAGTTATCTCTGAGGAAAGTGGCCTATCCTTAGAAGGAACGACTGTTGAGCAACTTGGTACTGCTGAAAAAGTAGTAATGGATAAAGACAATACCACCGTGATCAATGGTGCTGGAGACGATGCGGCCATCAAAGCACGTGTCAACCAAATCAAAGCGCAAATTGAAACAACTACGTCAGACTACGATCGCGAAAAACTTCAAGAGCGTCTAGCTAAACTTGCTGGAGGGGTTGCTGTACTCTATGTTGGTGCAGCTACTGAAGTTGAAATGAAGGAAAAGAAAGATCGAGTTGACGATGCGCTGCATGCGACTAGAGCCGCAGTAGAAGAAGGTATCGTGCCCGGAGGAGGTGTCGCGTATATCCGAGCCCTTGATTCCCTATCAAGTGTGCAAGGTGTAAACGAGGATGAGTCCGTGGGTATCGAAGTGATTAAGCGCGCCATCGAAGAGCCTTTGCGTCAAATAGCATTCAATGCAGGTGTTGAAGGATCTGTCATTGTTAACAAGGTATCTGAAGGCAAAGGTGACTTCGGTTACAATGCTCGAGAGAACAAGTTCGATAATCTAAAGGCGATTGGTGTAATCGATCCTACTAAAGTAGCTCGAGTTGCCTTGGAAAATGCTGCATCGATCGCATCCATGTTGCTCACTACCGAAGCGGTTATAGCCGATAAGCCTGAAAAAGAGGCACCAGCTATGCCAGGCGGTATGGACGGCATGGGAGGAATGGGCGGTATGATGTAATATCAACCTTCTTTTACGTTTTTATAAAGGCCTCCTTCGGGAGGCTTTTTTATGCCCTTATATTTACAGGATGCGAATTGCCATTATTCGATTAAGCTCCATGGGGGACATCCTATTAACTAGCCCCATAGTTTTAGCACTGCATACAAGCTATCCAGAGGCAACTATTGACTATTATACCAAAGATACCATGCGCCAAGTCATAGAAGACCACCGTGGCATATACAGGGTTTACCCATGGAATTGCTCATCGGATAATGGGCTCGAAGAAATGCTCAATCAAATAGATAGTCTGCAGTATGACCACATCGTCGACTTGCAAAACAACTGGCGTTCAAGACGCCTATCACGCAAATTGTCCGGCAAAATTCACCGCGTAAACAAAGAAGGAATTCGACGCAGGGTTTTAGTTGGTTTAGGATGGAATATTTTGCGGGAAAGACACGTAATAAGACGTTATTATTCGTGTATATCTGATTTTTGCCCAGCACCACTACAGGAGAGAATTGAGCTTCCTGATACGGATTCAACGAAACTCACTCACCCACTAAGCCCCGAAATACTCGCTCAGGATTTTATCGTCTGGGCCATCGGAGCCAAGCATTTTACCAAGCGATTACCAGTGTCGATCATCGCAAAAACACTACAATCTATTCATCACCACGTCATTCTTATTGGCGATTCAACAGATCGCGAAAATGCGCAGAGCATTCTCGCTCATTTACCTAAAGACCATCATGTTACAGATCTTACCGGAAAAACTTCTTTTTTAGAATCTGTAGAATTAATCAAACAAGCGCGACTAACCTTGGCGAATGATTCCGTCATGATGCATGTCGCCTCAGGCACTGGAAAACCGCTGATTAGTTTTTGGGGAAGTACCACACCTGAATTGGGATTCACACCATTAAGTAAAAAGGCGAAACTCATTGCTGCGCCAAAAAAACTGTCATGTCAACCTTGCCACACTGCGGGAAGACCATCTTGTCCAAAAAAACATTTTAATTGCATGATGACCATTAAGCCGGAAATCATCGTTCAAGCGATCGACGATGCACTGAAGGAGCTATAGACTCTAAAGCAAGTTCGATGTAGTAGTTGTCTTCATGCGTGATATCATAGATTTCCTTCAAGTCGTATCCGTACCGCTTGGCGACAAGATTAAAGCCCCAAACCTTAATGTTAGGATTGTAATGCTTGAGTAATTCCGCCATAGACACCCCGGTTTGCCTACTTATGAGTTTGACAAGCAGTTTGCCTTCGCTGATACGCAAGGCCTTAAGTTCCTTTTCAAAGCGTCTATACAAATCTTTTTTTCGGTCTTTTTTGTAGCGTCTGAAATGTCTCTTATTCAACGCCTCTTCC
>JAYYPZ010000048.1:0-23796 GCA_036128775.1 Bacteroidota bacterium | reverse complement strand
AATGGTTCAAACACGTACAATGTCATCATCACAGCGGCCAACAGCTGTGCCATCCAAGATAGCTTTGAGGTCTTTGTAGCAGGAGAGGCTCCATCACGAATAGAGTTTGACGGTTACCCATTCATTTGCCAAGGTGATAGCGTGGAAATTACAGCAACACCGTGTGTTGGTGTGACGTTATCTGACAATTTCGATGGCGGGTTTGACCCAAGTATATGGGCGAACGTAACCTCCTATGATTTAAATGGCGATTGCGGATCTGTTTCGGGCGATGCATTACACTTTGATGGTGGAACAAGCGTTGGAACAGATCGGGTAGCTGAAACACTTCCTATTGACGCATCCTCAGGTGGAAGCATTGACTTCTGGCTGATTATTGGTAGCTCGTCTACTTCAGGATCAGGGTGTGAAAATGCCGATGCTGGAGAAAATGTTGCCCTACAATATTCAATTGACGGAGGGTTAACATGGATAGATATCGCAGTCTATGACGAAGCCCTTTGGGAGACTAACCCAACTTTCCAATTTTTCTCTGAGCCTATCCCAGCTGCAGCACAAACATCATCTACTCAATTCAGATTTGCACAGATTCAATTCAGCGCTTGTACCAATTGCGATGAGTGGGCCATTGATGATGTTACCATCTCTGCAGGATGCTGCGGACCAGCTTGCGGAGTGTTTGAGTATAGTTGGTCACCCGCTGCAGGATTAAGTGACCCAACGATTGCCAACCCAATTGTGAGTGCAACAACTCCTACTACGTATACTGTAACCGTTACACCTATCGGAACTACATGTTCTTCACAAGAAGATCTTTTTGTAAATGTGGGTGCTGATTTCAATTACACGTTAAGTCAGTCTGAAGACACGATTTGTCTAAACAATACAGTTCAATTCAATGTCGTGGCAGACATCGCAGCAGGTCCTTATACTTTTGCATGGGGTGGAACAGGCGAGTTAGATGCTGATTCTATTGCGAATCCAAGCTCTACTCCAAGTGTAAGCGACTCAACTTACATCTACACCTTAGAGATAACGTCAGCCAATGGTTGTCGAAACTATGATACGGCTGCCGTTGTAGTTAATGGGGCTGCTCCACCAAGTATAAGTTTCTTCACAGGAACAAACTCAACAGTGTATTGTGGTGGTGCTCCACTTCTTTTAACGACTCAAGTGATTGACACCTTTGGATTTCTTGAAGATTGGGAGTCTGGATCAATTGATCCCGCGATTTGGGGAAATACACTCAATGTTGTCATCGATGGGTTTAATGGAGTTAGCAATGCCCTTCATGCTACACAAGGAGCTTCAGGTACGGGGCGTTTCATAGAAACTGTGCCATTAGATTTGTCTAATGGGGGTAGTATAGAGTTTGATTTTTATGCTGGATACCAAAATGCATATGAAAGCACGGAAGTTCCGGTACTTCAATATTCTATCGATGGTGGTCTTACTTGGATAGAAATCGATAACTATTCATTGGCTACAGGAGCGACAAACTTCACCCAATTTTTCACCTATTCAATTCCCGCAGGTGCTCAAACGCCAAATACTATCATTAGATGGTTCCAACCAGCACACTCTACGGGCATCAATGATGATTGGGGAATAGATAATGTTTCTATTGAAACGGGTTGCTCGGGAGCTGGTTGTGGAAACTTTGATGTTGCATGGTCTGCACAAACGCAGCCCTTCAGTTTTTTCCCAATTCTTGGTGACACAACCTTTGTATCGCCAGGCAATCAGGTAAATCCTACAGCACCCAACGGGCCAGCCGCGGGAGATTGGTATATAGCTACTGTTACCGCGAGCGGAACGACGTGTTCAAATAGTGATAGCATCTTTATCTACTATGGGCCTTCATCCCAGAGCTTAACGCCTGATACAGCAATTTGTCTTGGTGACTCCTTAACCTTAACGGCAACGGGTGGCTTACTCTATAATTGGACTAACGCACCTGAATCCAATGCACCAGTTGGAATTACAGGACAGAACTATATTGATGTCTATCCTACAACGACTACAACCTATACTGTCAATGTAGATTCATTAAACTGTCCTCCTGGTGGTATTGACTTGAGTACAACCATAACTGTAGTTGATATTCAGGTGGTAGAGCCTTCAGATACTCAAACATGTTTTGCAAGTCCAGTGGAACTTTCTTTCACTGAACTCGCAGGACCATATGAATATGTTTGGACACCTGCCAATCTCTTCAATGCTTCTCCGGGTATGGGAATGACATCCACTGAAGTCGTAAGCCCTGCCTTTGATATCACATTAAATGTAGAAATCGGTGGACCTGGCGGAATATGTGCCGAACAGTTTGATGTTTTTGTTGATGTGATTGAGCAACAGGTTGTGCCGATTGCTACGGACAATCCCATCATTTGTAATAGCTCATCAGCTGTTATCTCTGCACCAAGTGGCTACACCTTCTATTCATGGAATACAGGTGAATCTGGTGTTGACGCCGATTCTATTACCATCAATGCTGGTGGCCCTTACTTCGGAACGGTTACGACGCTCGACGGATGTGACTGGCCAACGGATACCATTGTGATTCAGCAGATTAACTCTGAACAGGATCTTCTTCCTGATACAACCTATATCTGTGAGGAAGCAAGTACGTTTAACCTAGTTGCACCACTCAACCCGAACGGTGAGCAATTCACTTACCAATGGCTTGATGGAGGGCCAGCTAGTAATGTTTGGAACGGACTCACCGCGACTGGTATATATACCGTTCGTATATCCTCTGCCATATGTACCGGTGAAGACTCTACCTTGGTCTTCAGACTCACAACACCTACTATTGACTTCAGCAACCAACTAGCCTATCTCTGCTGTGATGGCGAATTGATTCTTGAGCCTACGATTACTGAAGTTGCTCCCAACTCCGTAGGAGTTTATCTATGGTCAAATGGTGAAGATGCATCAACCACCACAGTAGACAACGATGGTGACTATGTGCTTACTTTATTTGATGCCTTTGGTTGCGCTTCGGTTTCTGACACATTCACGGTAACACGTATTTGTAATGATGTTGACTTAACTGTTGCCATGGATTCGGTGTTTATCACCGAACTCAGCGATAGCATTCAAGCCACTGTAACTACAGATCCAAGTGCTTTAACTACGAGCTATGAGTCGAATTGGACAGTCGATGATTTCAATGCCATGCTTACCAATTCAGATGGTTTTATCACAGGATTAACATCAGATGTTCCTGGAACCTACACCGTGTTTTATGATGTAACAAGTTCTACAATCACTCCTACAGGAGATACTGTGGTATGTGTCGAACAAACACGCAGTGCAGATATCGTCGTTCGTGATATCATTCAATTGTTGTTACCGGATGCCTTTACACCAAATGGCGATGGTCTCAATGATATTTTTGCACCTTCCAACCCAAGCTTAGACATTGTAAGTTTGGACATCTTCAATCGATGGGGAGAGCAAGTATACAGCTATGATGGCAACGGTTGGGACGGTCGCTGGAATAATCAAGACCAGCAGCCTGGCACCTACATGTACTATCTACAAATTCGTTATGCGAATGGCGAAATTGAAAACATAACGGGAACGTTAAGCCTTATCCGTTAAGCACAAACTAAGTGAAAAGCCCTCCATTTGGGGGGCTTTTTTTTTGATAATCTACTATGAATAAACCCAAAATAGGCGTTCTTGGACTCGGTCATTTAGGAAAGATTCACCTCAAACTTTTACTTGAGCAAAGCCATGCTATTTGTTCAGGGGTATTTGACACCAACCATGCTCGTTGTGAGGCTATTCGGGATCGATTTAATGTGCATGTATTTGATAGTGAAGAAGATCTGATTAAGGCTTCGGATGCCATCATATTAGTAACGCCTACCCCATCCCATTACTCCCTGGCAAAACAATGTTTATTGCATTCAAAGCATGTATTTATTGAGAAACCTTTGTGTTCCAATCTTGAAGAAGCGTTAGAATTAAAGAAGCTAAGCGATATCAATAAATGCATCGTACAAATCGGTCATGTTGAGCGTTTTAATCCTGCGTTCCAGGCAGCTCAAGCACAGCCCATTGATCCGATGTTTATTGAATGTCATCGACTCGCCCCTTTCAATCCGAGAGGAACCGATGTCTCTGTCGTCATGGATTTAATGATTCATGATCTTGACCTCATTCTGTCCTTGGTGAATTCGAAGGTTGAGAAGATCGATGCAACGGGAATCTCTATTGTGAGTGCTGCTCCGGATATTGCCAATGTCCGACTCACCTTTTCAAACGGTTGTGTTGTTAATTGCACAGCAAGTCGGGTCTCTATGAAGGCCATGAGGAAAATGCGGGTTTTTCAAAACCAAAACTACCTAAGTATGGATTTTATAGAAAAGTCTACAGAGAGGATTCAGTTACATGATACGAGCCCTGTTAACTCCAAAAGTACGCCGATTGAAATCGAGGGCCACCAATCCAAAAAATATCTGGAATATGAAAAATCCGAACCCTCGAACAATAACGCAATCATGGAAGAACAAGCCAATTTCATAGATGCGATGATTACCGGTGCCTCGGTGCGCGTCCCAATTGAGGATGGCATTCGTTGCCTCGACCTAGCACTTCAAATTGATGAATGCATTCAAGAATACCAAAAGCATTATCAATAAAGTACCTTTAGAACAATATGAGGCAGTCATTTTTTCTTATTACTCTATATTTCCTTGGCCTGACCCTCGGTTTTACCTCCTGCCAGGAAGTTCCCAATGATGGACTACCCTCCTACATCAAGATAAATCAAGTCAGCTTTTTTAATGAAGACGGAGTTATTGACACATTAAACGGGATATACGATGTATGGGTGCAAGTCGAAGGGGATGATCGAGGGGCTATTGGATGGCCAAATACCATTGCCGTCCTTAGCGAAGGAGAAAAGCTCATCTTGTTAGAGCCCGGTATCTATAAAAATGGTGATTTCCTTCAACGAGAAGTATATCCCTTCTATGATATTGTTCAAATCGACACCGCACTTACTCTGTACGACACCCTCGTCCTCAATCCAGCCTTTACGTATGCACAAGGTATCCAATTCAGCCTGCGAGAGACCTTCGAAGTTTCAAACAACTTCAGCAACCTTAATGCGGAAAGTCCTCCTATACCATTATCTGGTAAAGCCGGCGTTATTCATTTAAACTCCTCCTTAACCAATGCTGAATGTGCTATGTTAAGTGCATTAGGTCTTCCAAGTGGTCAGCGTATTTTTCTAGAAATGCATTACAGCAGCACCAACGACTTTGCGATTGGATTACGAGGAGAGGAGAATGGCACTGTGCTAGCTGATGCCTTTATCTACTATGCTCCTCCGACACAAGAAGGGCGATGGGAAAAACTCTACTTAGACGTTAGTAATGATATTGGTCAAATCGATGCAGAATCTTACCGCTTCTATATACAAACCTCACTATATCCCGATTTAGATAGCAGTTTCATTGCGATCGATAATGTCAAACTAGTGCACTTTTGATGCAAGAAAATCAATTACGACATAGAACGTGGCGCTTAGTAAAAGTATTCCTAGAGGCTTTCTCAGTCAGTGCGTCATGGATTTTGTTTTTTTTCTACAGAAAATTGACCATCGATGGTCTAGCCTTCCAAGAGGGACTATCCTCCTTTCAAGATAGAAACCTTTACCTGGGCATTCTTGCCAATGGAATCCTTTGGATTCTAGTCAGCTTCATAACAGGGCGTTATGATAAAGTTTTTGTCGAAGGTCGGCTTGCTAAACTTGTCAATCTATTGGCGGCTACACTATTATCCAGCTTGGTGCTCTACTTCATTTTGTTTATCGACGATGGAATATCGGCTCCTCGCGATTACTACCATATCCTCTTGGCCTATGCCTGCCTTCAGTTAACGCTTGTTAGTTTATCAAATGGAGTATTTAGGATGTTACTAACCATACAGTATTCCCAAGATAAATACCACACAATTGTGTGTGATATTGGAGGAATGCAGGAGGAAATCAATTCAAGGAAGGAACGAGGAATTCTATATCGTAATGCAACAACAGAAATTTTTGATACCACAGAATGGGAAAACACTGATCATGAGGCAAACGAAGTATGGCGAGTTTTCGAGCCCATGGACTTAAAGGCCCTCAACACTGAACAAATCAATGCCCTCGTAAAGAATCAAGTAGAGCTTCGGCTATATCACAGATCGAGTGAAAACTATCCTTTTCGACAATCGATGGACTATGCCCTAGGAAGATATTACTGCGCCCCGCTCACACCGCACCTTAGTGGATGGCAGAAAGCTAGTAAACGGGCTATGGATATAAGCCTGAGTCTTTTGGGACTGCTCCTTGGCATTCCGTTGTTCATACTTTGTATTCTTGGAATAAAATCTACTTCTAAGGGGCCCATACTCTATACACAAGAACGCATTGGCTTACATAAGAAGCCATTTCGCATCTATAAATTTCGATCAATGATTGTCAATGCGGAGAAGGATGGCCCACAATTGTCGAGTGAAAAGGATCATCGAATTACTTCATGGGGACACAGCATGCGTAAATGGCGACTTGACGAACTTCCCCAGTTATGGAATATATTGAAAGGAGACATGTCCCTTGTTGGCCCTAGGCCTGAGCGTGCCTTTTATGTGCAACAAATACAGGAAAAGGAAGCACTGCATGCCCGAATCTACATTACCAAGCCAGGATTAACATCACTTGGAATGGTGAAGTTTGGCTATGCACGTAATCTTGAAGAAATCATGGAACGTATGCGATATGACATGATTTATCTCGATAATCAAAGCATATTTTTTGATCTTCAGATTCTTCTCTTCACCATTCGAACCGTAATCCTCGGGAAAGGAATTTGACAATTCGGCATGTTTTTTGTATATTCCGACACCGAATGTATCAGCGTTCTGAACACATATCGACTTATTTTTTTCTTTTAGCGCATTCTTTTATTCTGCGCTTCTAACCAAATCATCATAATTCAGCATGGCAAGACCTAGCACACGTGAAAAGCGTCTTAAGGACGGATATTATATGGAAGTAAGAAACAACGGCGGAGAACGAGGAATTAAAATCCGCAGAGAATCTAAAGAGCAAATCGACAGCGCAATGGAAGAATACAAGCGCACGAAAGAAGTTGCTTATCTCGGCCTTGTTAAAAATGGGAAATTCATTGAAGGACCAAATGCTGTAGTGAAGAAAAGCAGAGCTAAATCCACTACAAGAAAGAAGAAAAAGACAACAAAGAGTAAAGCGTAATCTCGTTGAACTCTAGCTCTCTGAGCTTTCGCCTAAACTTTCGATAAAGGATTCTGTCATTCCTACAGAAGAGAATCCACCATCATGAAATAGATTTTGCATCGTGATTTTCCGAGTGTAATCGGAGAACATAGCTAGGCAGAAATCTGCACAGCTCTCAGCATCGGCATTGCCTAAAGGACTTAATTTGTCCGCAAAATCAAAGAATGCATCAAAACCACTTACACCGCTTCCTGCAGTGGTCATCGTTGGACTTTGAGAAATTGTATTCACTCGGACGCCATTTTTAGCTCCCCAGTAATACCCAAAGGAACGCGCAATAGACTCGAGCATCGCCTTAGCTTGAGCCATATCACCGTAGCCAGGGAATGATCGCTGGGCAGCAATGTAAGAAAGCCCTAAAATCGATCCCATTGAGTTTACCATATCTCTTTGATAGGCCACCTGCATCACCTTGTGAAAACTGATGGCAGAAATATCGAGCGACTTTTGCATCCAGTCATAATTCAAATCAGTATAGGCTTTTCCTTTACGCACGTTGGGTGACATACCAATACTGTGTAGGATAAAATCTACTTTACCATAACGCTCGGCAGCCTTATCAAAAAGGCCATTTAAGTCTTCTAGGTTCGTAGCATCTGCAGGTACTACCTCCGTATTACATTGCTCTGCTAAGTCTTGAATCTTACCCATTCGTAAGGCAACAGGGACATTGGTCAATAGAAAATCAGCTCCTTCAGCTTTCGCTTTCAGTGCTACTTTCCAAGCGATACTTTGATCGTCCAATGCTCCAAAAATGATTCCTTTTTTTCCTTCGAGTAAACCGGCCATTGTTGTTTGAATTTTGTTATATCGAAGGTAGGCAATTTAGCTCAATAACTGATGCACGGCATCTTGAGCAGCTCTTGGAGCGATGGCAACCCCCATCCCCCCCATACGGCCAACCGTTAGGACCTTATCCTCTAGGAACTTACTCAGCAACTCCTTTCGCTGATTCTTTGTAAAAGCCATTATTCCAGCCCAGTGCTGTGCAATGGAGACTTGCTGACCGGGGCAAATGTGCGTAGTAAGGTAATCTTCCAAATAGCGCTTGACTTCTTTTGTACCATTGGCATTTAGCGTTTCTTCTTGCTGGCGGAAAGCATCTCGTCCCCCTCCCAAAAGAATGCGATCACCAAGTGTTCTGAAATACATGTATCCCTCCCGAGCATGATAGGTCCCAGCAGCTAATCCATGATCAAAAGGTTCGGTTAAGATCACCTGACCTCTTCCAGGGACAGTATTCTCGCTTAACTGACTCAAGCCAGCATTGTTTGCCAACAAGACAAATTCTGACACAATCCAGCCAGAAGCGGTTGGAATATGCCATACACCCTTCTTTTTAATCCAATGCTCAAGAGGGGGAATACCTATTCCGTTTAGAAAAGCTATAGGCTTGCTTTGCAGGCTCGTAAGCAAACAGGCGTGCAACTTTCCTGGGTGCAAACCAGCTTCTCCTGCGATGCCAATCCCGTGACATAAAGAATCATTAATTCCATGAGAAGGAGAGAAAACTTCCTTACGCCCAATGTGACGCTCTAATTCGCTGTTCAACAAAGTGAGCTTGTCCAATGTCTTCTCATAGATCGAGCTCTCTGTACTATGAAAGACTTCTAACCCTCCATCGGGAGCATAATCAAAATCTTTTGCTGAAAACATTCCAAGCCATAATTGAATTCCTTCATAACGGAGTTTGACACGTGCCAACGCTTGCTCAATTCCCTCGTTCTCAATATCGGCAAAAATCTCTGTTGGACTTCCAAAACAAGCAAACCCTGCATTTCGAGTGCTTGCCATACTCTGGCCATAAGATTGCTGATCAACCACCGCTATACGCAGTGAAGGATTTTTAATATAGGCGAAATGAGCGGCACTAAGTCCTGTAAAGCCTCCACCAACAATGAGTAGATTCACTGTTGACAGCACGCGATTGGTTTCCCAATACGAAGATTGCATTGTCATAGGCCTATTGTTTTAATCCTTCAGAAAGCAGCGATTCGGCTACTTCTAAAACTTTGGCGTCTCGATGATCCCCAATGAGTGATGCTACAGCTGAAGTGCGAGCCTTTCCTTCTACTTCCTCGATAGTAGTCCAAGTACTGTGGTCATCCATGGCCTTCTCTACGAGGTAATGCTTATTGGCCCTGGCTGCGATTACGGGTAAGTGCGTAATCGTAATCACTTGTTGGTGTTGTGCAATGGCAAGCAGCTCTAGCCCAATTTGATCCGCTACCTTTCCTGAGACGCCGGTATCAATTTCATCAAAAATCAAGGTACTTAATCCAAGTGCTTGACCTAATATAGAGCGCACTGCAAGCATAAATCTAGACCGCTCCCCTCCTGAAGCAACCTGTTCAATAGGTTTGACTTCAAATCCTGGATTGGCAGAGAAAAGCCAGGTGAAGGCATCCTTCCCAAAAGGTCCGAAATCCTCCCTTTCTTCTAATCCAAAGACTACCCTAGCCTTAGGCATCGATAAGGTCTTCAACCTGGATACCAAAGCCTCTGAGCGCTCAGCAGATGCCTTTACACGTCCCTTGTGAATTGTCTGTGCCAGGGCATTCATGGATATACCTAGGTCATCGATTTGACTTGAATACTTTGTAATGTTTATCTCGAAGAGTCCTTGATTGTGTAATTCCTCTTCCCACGAAGTAACAAGTGCCTTTAATTCTTCAATATCCGAGCACTGATATTTCTTAAGGAAACGATGGCTAGTATCAAGAGCTTGCGATACTTTTTCATATTCCTCTGGACTAAACTGATATGATTCAGAAAGGTCTTCCAAGCTAGATGAGCAGTCTTGAATTTCAATCTGAGATGAACGAAGCCTCTCCACAAGGGATAAAAGTTCTTCATCATGTTTCGCCACGGAATCAAGCTGCTGAATCACTTGAACCAAATGCTGTATTATCGAAGCATCAGCGCCTTCGAGTAAGTTCCGCGCCTCTTCCGTAACACTATGCAATACCTCGGCATTAGAAAGGACGGTGAACCTCGATTCCAGTTCCGCTAAGTTTTCTTCAAGAATCCCACTTTCATGAATGGACTCAAGATCACGTTGCCGGCTTTCTAGGAGCGCTTCCAGAGAATCTCGCTTATCAAGCAAGTCCTTTAAAGTCTTTTTAAGTTCAACATATTTGGTGTACTGCACGTGATATTCTTGCACCTTAGATTCATGAGCAAACCCAAGGTCCACCATCTCTCGTTGCAGTTTAGGATCAAAAAGGGCTAAGGTTTCATGCTGACCGTGGACATGAACAAAGGCCTTACCCAGGTTCTGTAATTCTTTAAGACCGACCGGTGTATCATTGATAAAACTCCTTGACCGACCATTTGATGTTACCTCCCTCCGCAAGATGGTTTCTGGATAATAATCTAAATCTCTAGAGGTAAACCATGATTCAAAAGAAGTTGGCAAGGTGAGCTCAAGTTCTATAACACATTTATTACTACCCTTCCGCACATCCTCTTTATCTGCCCGAGCCCCTGTTACTAGCGCTAAAGCTCGTAACATAATGGACTTACCTGAGCCCGTCTCCCCTGTGATGACATTCATGCCTGGATGAAACTCAAGCTTCGCAGAGTTTATTAATCTAAATTGGTCAATTGATAAAGTCTTTAACATGCAAAGACTAATTTATTTGAAACGACTTCTGTACTCCTCAATATTATTGGGATCAATGGTCACAAGTGCGTTAAGGGCTGCAGACTTGATGTCAGTTTTTTCTTCAGAAAAAAGATTTAACCATTCCAACTTTTTTGTATCAGACAATAACTGCATGATGGGCAAATTAGGAGCATCCTCGCCCACCTTTGAAAAGCTAGCCATGCCATTTAATACGGAAAGCATCGCGGTATCCTTTGACTCTATCATCCGATCTAATCCTAAGCGATGATAGGTATAATTGCCTTCCCGAAAAGGGGCATAACGACTATTTAACACGTTATTGATAAGCCAATAGCGGTTTTGGTTATTATTATCGAAAGATCGCCAACCCGAGAATCCAGAAGTCGAAGGAACATTGTTAACCAATTCTTGTGCCTTCTGAAAATAAACGTCGCCTCCATTTTGCTCATAGGAATCATAATCCATTCCCAAGATGAAGTATACATAGAAAGCAAGGGTGTGCGTAAGGTTATTGATAAACTGATTCTCATTGAAATCCAATGGATCAAACTGCTTGTAAGTAAAGACCAAGTCCTTATCAAACCGATTAATGAGAGTTGAGTTATAGCTCGTATTGTAGACCGGTCGGTTCGCGATAACTGTCAACGAAGCACCGTATGAGTTGTTTCCTTTTTCTTCGAGAATATTGATAAAAAAACTACACTCAATTTTTTCGAAATCTTCAAAGTTGTCACTGGACCACTTCCTTTCATTAAGAAAGGATGCAACCGCTTGTTGTAACTCTTGAAAGACCTGAGGATCCACACTGGTTGCGGCTTGCGCATTAATCTCAACAGAAGCACGTAACTCCTGTGCGTTCAAGGCAGCAGGTGATAAAACACCGAAAAGAAAAATGCAAAACGCCGCTATGCCTAGTATCCTCGTCATATAGCAATTAACGCAAGAAAGGTTGAATGATTTCACAAATATCCTGAGCAACTTCACTTTTGGGCTTTACTCCGAAGGTAGTAACATTCTGATCGCGATCAATCACAGTTATTTTATTGGTATCCACATTAAACCCTGCTCCGGCATCCGCAAGCGAATTCAACACGATAAAATCAAGATTTTTGCGCCTTAGTTTATCCTTAGCATAGGCCAAGGCATTATCGGTTTCCAAGGCAAATCCAACCAACCATTGATTCTCCCTTTTTTCTTGGCCCATAGCAGCAAGGATATCCATGGTAGGCATCAATTCAATCGTCAACTTGGCTTCTTGTTTTTTGATTTTATGGTCCGCTGTAATTTTTGGCGTATAATCTGCAACAGCCGCCGCCTTGATTGCGCCATCAACCTTGGGCCAAAGTTGCATGACGGTATCATACATCTCCTGGGCGGACTCTATACGATAAAAGTGTAGATTTTTTGGAATGGGTAACGAAGATGGACCCGAAACAAGAGTGACCTCGTGGCCACGTGATACAAGTTCAGCAGCAATAGCATAGCCCATTTTACCCGAACTTCTATTACCAATGAACCGAACGGCATCGATGCGCTCATAGGTAGGACCTGCTGTAACAAGGATGCGTGCCACGTTTAGGAAGATTGTGCGGATTGGCTGAGCACATCCTCAGCGAATGCTGTGATGACTTCGACATCAGGTAATCGGCCTTGCCCCTCTAAACCACTCGCCAAGAATCCCGTGGCAGGTTCTAAAACATGCACTCCATCTTGCACTAGTTGGGAAATATTGCGTTGAACCGAAGAATGCTTCCACATATCTAAATCCATAGCAGGCGCTACGATCACCGGACACGTTGCGGATAAGTAAAGGGCATAAAGCATCTCATCACATAGACCATTGGCCAATTTGGCTAAGCAATTAGCAGAAGCTGGTGCAATGATTAACAAATCGGACTCCTTGGCTAAGCGAACATGATTATGCCAAGTGCCTTGGTCGTCCCACATACTTTGAAGAACGGTGTTTCCAGAAACAGTGGACAGGGTCAATGGGGTTGTAAATCGGGAACCCCCTGAGGTTAGCACCACTTGAACGTCATAGTTTTTTTGCTTAAAACCACGTACTATGCTTGGTGCCTTGTAAGCAGCTATGCTCCCTGTTACACCAAAGAGAATTTTTTTATTGCTCGCCTTGTTCGTCATGACTCGCCTCGCTGCTTTCCTCGCGTTCACGGTAGAAAAGCTCGTCGCGCTTGAATTCCTCTAAGGCCAGAATTGTAGGATGAGAAAGCTTTTCGTAATACTTAGAAATCTCAATTTGCTCTCGATTTTCTACAATTTCCTCAAGCACTTCAGAGGTAACAGCAAACTCCTCAAGCTTACTATTTAGTTCTTGTTTGAGGTCAATCGAAATTTGATTCGACCGATTTGCGATAACTGCCAAGGAACGATATAGATTACCCGATTGCATTTGAAGCTTGTTCAAATCTTGGGGTTGAGAGCTTTCTGGCGCCTCTAAGCCTTTAAACTTGCGAATTTTTTCCATGCTATGATGTTATGTTTCGTCTAGAAACGGTCGATGAAGGTACGAGAATAATCTCGAATTTTCTGGACTTCACGTGCATTTTTACTGGAACCAAAGGAATCCAAGTAAGAATTACTGATATTCACCAAGTCTGTATGCCATCGATACTGTTGATTTTCTTCACTTGAAAGGGCCAACTCATAATGCGTTTGCACGTTGATATAGGCAGCTCTTTCCAACAATTCCTGACGCTGAGATTCATAGGACTCATTACCATCCATCCAAACCGCTTTTTCCAAGGACTGAATTGCTTCATTAACAGCAGGCACCCGCTCATCAAGTGGTCTTGTGTAAATCATATTCACTGAGGCTGACAGAGCACCGAGCTTGGATCGATAGATAAATTCATCGCACGTACTAAACTCTGGATGCTCTGGATAGAGCGCCTGAACGAGCTTCAACTTATCAATGGCAATCTTGTAGCGCTCGCCCTGCTTATCAATAAAACTGCGCTCGGCATATTTGTAATAGGACATCGCCGCTAAAAAGTACAAATTCGATGGATTTTCAATATCAGGAAACTCCAAGAATAGGTTTTCATAGGCAATGGCAGCCGCTCTATAATCTCTTGTTCTGTAATACAAATTAGCTGCCTCTAAGGCCTTGCGTTCCAATTTATCCCGTAGAAGATCAATTCTATTGTTACATAGCTCTACACGCTCACTTGTAGGATAGATATTGATAAAGTTCTGATAAGCTTGCAAGGCCTCATAGGTCGGCGTTTGATCTAAGGACCACTTAGGACTTTGCGCATAGTAAGACTCCGCATGCATGAAGAGACTTTCTTCAGCAAACTCACTTAAACTGTGTTGATCATACAACCTTTTGAAATGAAAGCCAGCCATAATGGCATTATCCATTTCATATTGAGCCTTGGCATAATAGAAGTAGATTTCAGCGCGCTTATCCGTGCCTCGATAGACGGGTAAAAGTTCCTCAAACAAGGGAATTGCCTTAAAGTATTGACCCTTTCCATAGTAAGTCATAGCCAGTGCTAGCTTATCCTCTGGGGTTTTACTCTCCAATGACTTTTTAGACAACGCGCAGGAGGAAGTTAACGTAAGAAGCACGAAGAATATCAAGGTAACGTGCGTTAACAAAGGGCGATATGACATAATACTTACAGTTCCCACTCGGCAATAATACGGAGAGCGTTTTGAATCTCAATTTGATTCTTCTCACTCACAGGAATAAGAGGAAGACGCAGATGACCTTGAATAAGGCCCATTGATTCCAGCGCACACTTAATTCCACCAGGATTGTTTTCCTCAAATAACGCCTCAAAAAATGGATTGAGCACGACTTGCAGCTTTTGCGCTTCATTAAGATCATAGTTGAGCGCGGCACGGACTAAATGCGTAAAGGACTTAGGAAAAGCGTTTGCTGCAACGGATATAACCCCTGTGGCCCCCAAAGCAATGAGGGGTAAGGTGAGAAAATCATCCCCAGATACAAGTGCAAAATCATCTGGGGCTTGCGCTATAATTCGCATCGCTTGAGACAAATCACCAGATGCTTCTTTGATGCCAATGAATTTTTTTGATGCCTCTGCAAGGCGAATCACTGTCGAGGAATCCATAGATTGTCCTGTACGAGAAGGAACATTATATAAAATGATTGGCTTAGGACTCGCTTCTGCGATTGCCATGTAATGGCGAAAAATTCCTTCCTGTGTGGGCTTGTTATAATGCGGACTACTTGATAGAAAACCAGCAACGCCCTCCTGATTTAATAAGGGAATTCGTTGGATTACTTCTTGTGTATTATTGCCACCCAAACCAGCAATTACAGGAATACGACCACTGGCGGAACCAATTACTTTATTAAGCACAACCTGCTGCTCATCCATGGATAAGGTAGCGGTTTCACCGGTTGTGCCGAGTGCGACTAAGTAAGAACAACCTCCTGTAATGCAATGATTCACCAACTGATCAAGCGCGGAATAATCAACGAGTCCATCCTTTGTAAATGGGGTGACTAAGGCCACGCCCACTCCTCTTAAGTCATTACTCGTACATTGTTCCATAGTGATTTTTTTCAAGCGTTGGCTTCTACAGAGCCTGTGTTTTCTACTTCGATAAAACTGCCTATCGCTTCATATTTAGCATAGCGATGCGTCTTTCGTTCTTCCGGCGTCATTTCTCTCAACTGATTTAAACAGCGTTTGATTTGTCGCTTTACATTTTTAAAGGTTGCCTCGCGATTTCGGTGCGCTCCGCTTGGTCCCTCTTTGACAATTGTGTCTACAATCTTCAAGCGTTGCATGTCATGGGCGGTAAGCTTTAGCGCCTCAGCGGCCTTTTCCTTATGCTCAGCGGATCGCCATAAAATGGTGGAGCAACTCTCTGGGCTAATCACCGTAAACCAAGTGTTTTCCAACATCATAATTCGATCGCCTACTCCAATACCGATGGCGCCACCTGATGCCCCTTCACCAATAACTATCGAGATAATAGGCACACTGAGGTTCAGCATTTCCTGTAAATTCTTAGCGATAGATTCCGCCTGGCCTCTCTCTTCCGCTCCAATACCTGGATAAGCACCTGGCGTATCAATCAAGGTTATAATCGGTCGATTAAATTTCTCTGCAAGTTTCATCAATCGGAGAGCCTTTCGATATCCTTCGGGCTTCGCCATGCCGAAATTGTGAAATTGGCGTTCCTTGGTGTTCGAGCCTTTTTCCTGGCCGATAACCATTACAGGATCTCCGTCTAAAAGAGCAAAACCGCCCACCATCGCTTTGTCGTCACCGAACTGTCGGTCCCCATGAAGCTCGCAAAAATCCTGAAACAGATTCTTAGCATACTCCAGTGTTTTGGGACGATCTGGATGGCGGGATAACTGAACACGCTGCCATGGAGACAAATGATCAAAGATGGCTTTCTGCATTTGATCAATCTGCTTGTCTAATTGGGCAAGCTCTTTGTCAACATCTTTTCCTTCGTTTTGACGATCTATCAATTCTTCGCGTTGATTATCGAGTTTGCGTAAGGATTCTTCAAAATCTAAATACGTTCGCTTTTTAGCCATAGTTCGAAACTACAAATTCAACGAGAAACGAAATTGTTTTCTTATCACAATTCATCGACAATTTCTATCACAAGTCTACTTGTCTCAGTAAGAAATGTTTTGGGCGACAATAAATCGATATAGGAAAGTACATGCTAATGAGAAATCACAGGCCGTTGTTCGGCACGAGTCATCCCTTGTGCAATGTCCTCTTAAATCGCAAGGAGCGACCTTTCTGCTCGAAAATCTAGTTCCTCTTTGTTTTACATATCTTACTATTCTTTACAGAAAAGATTAGTTATGAGTATTTATAGAAAAAGCCTAGCCAAGAATCGTTCACTTTGGGCAATCCTTGGACTTTTATTCAGCGTACAAGTCTTTGGACAATCTCCCATAGATACCGATAGACCGACGCAATCTGAAAGTGCAGTTGTTTTACCTAAGAACATTTTTCAAATTGAATCAGGTCTTGGTTTAAGCTACAGCGGTGAAACCAACCAAAGAATACGCGAAATCTCTATGCCCAACATCCTCATGCGATTGAACTTATTCAAAGGTGTTGAGTTGCGTTTAATCACAAACCACCTTCAACAATATCGCCCAAGTAATGACCGAGAAAGAGCAGGCATTACTGACTGGCAAGTTGGAAGCAAAATTCAACTATTCTCTTCACCCAAAGCCCAAATGGCTTTTTCTACCCACCTTATCTTTCCAACGGGTAGTGCACGCTTTTCCAATAATCAAATTGGGAGCCTGAATCGACTGTTGTTTGCTCATCCTATTGGTGCTAAACAGAGCATTAGTTATAACATAGGATATAACAACTATGGAACAGGGAGTGGAGACCTTATCTACACCCTTGCCCTAGCTCATCAAGTCAATGACAAGTTTATGGTTTTTATAGAGCCCTATGGGGACTGGCAAGAGTTTTCCAACGCAGAAGTTAGTCTTAACGCAGGATTTCTGTATCGCATGAAAAATCATCTACAATGGGACTTTTCTGTTGGCACTGGATTGAATCATACCCTGAACTTCTTTTCTACTGGATTGAGCTGGATGCTCAGCCCATCGGAGAGGGAGTCCTCGCGAACCTACAGTGAGTAGCATAAACAGAGGTGCTTCAGAGAACTTAGAATGTCCTTACCTAGGCCTTCTGCATGAAAACTAAATCTAGCGACGCTTCGTGCGATTGTACAGAGTTATATCTGGCGAGAATAAGAACTTGAGAATTACTCCCGTCCAACTTTTGTAGCTGTGAAGATTATCGTAGTATTCTGGCGCAATTTTACGCAACATCGGAAGGCGACTTCCAGGAATATTAGGAAAATCATGATGCTCATTGTGATACCCGACGTTATAGGTTACCAAGTTGAGTGGACCATAATAAGAGTAGGTCTCCTGTCCCTCATGAAACACATAGTGCTCTGAGATAAAGTGCCCAGAAGTTGGGTGTAAACTCCCTGCTAGAACAAGTGAAAGTAAGAGATAGCCTAAACCTGGCAGGCCAGCAAAGTAAATGATCGGAATCATCACGATAACCTGAAAGACGATGTTCATAATTACCCACTTATCAAATGGTACTTTCTTAACGAACATTGGCCTTAATGCGTAAAAGAATATCTGATGCATAAACCATAACACCTTTCCGATAAAGCCTCTAAAAAAGTTTGCCTCACTTGGTAAGGGGATGTCGCTATCCACGCCATCTTTACCCTGCTCCCAATGATGCTCATGGTGGTAAAACTTAAATCCCATGGCATAAGGAACGACAATTGGAATGTTGGCAATATAGGCCAAGTAGTTGTTTAACTCAGGCTTTTTAAAAGCGAGGTTGTGTGTAATCTCATGGATTGCCAAAAAGAGCGCATGAGAAATTGTAGCACCAACTAAATACGTCAAGCCAAGGAAGACGTACCAAGGCACATTGTACTGGCCAAGAAAGATTGCTACACCAACCTGAATGCTAACTAAAATCAAGACGGAATACTTCATCCAAGGGTTGATCCCGTAGAGCTTCTTAATTTCCGGATGATCCTTTAGAATAGCTCGGCGTCTACCAATATGTGGTTCTGGCTCTTCAGTCCAATAATAATCTGTTCGTTTTGCACCCATGATATTATGATTACCACATAAAGGTACGACGTCCAATCACACATCCATATTTTCTCTGTCATTTATGAAACTTAAATGGTTCTCCGCTAAATAATTAAAAGCTTCTCTTCCCTGTCATCAATCTAGTCACTGCAATAGTTACTTTTGCACTATGTCGATGACGAAGAATACATCCAAGTTTTCCAATCTCGAGGAATACTTAACCACCATTCTTATGCGGCTTGTGCAGGCAGAAAATGAGTTTGAAATTATTCGTTTACTCAATTCCGTCTTCGATCATTTCCCTCAGGTTAAATATGCCGGGCTCTACCTGAAAGATGAAATTGAGGAAGACCGGCTCTACATGCCTTTTGCCTACGGCTTTGAAATAGAAGAGGCGCGCTCAGCCAACCAATCTGCAGAAGATAGACATCCTGGTTTTGTCATGCGAAACAAGGAAATCCTACATATACCCGACACCCAAAAATATCAAGGACTATCCTCGTCAGAGCTTGGAAGAAAGACCGAGGTAAAGTCGAGGCTTTGGATTCCACTGCTAGACCAAGGTCAATGTTTTGGATCAGTTGGCGCTGCATCGAGTGAAGTCAATGCCTTTGGTCAAGAATTCATTGATTTTTTCTCTAAACTCGGTATCATTTTTGGAACGGCCTTTCGCCATCAAATGCACAAACATGTATTGATGACTAGAGAAAGCAGTTACCGTCATTTAGTGGATGAAAGCTACGACCTCGTCATGGTGGTTGACAACTCGTTTAAACTGCTTTTTTGTAATGCCGCATGGATGGATACGATGCGATATAGCCAAGAGGAAATCGATGCGATGAACCTTCAAGAGATTTTAGTCAAAGACTCCGAGTATCAATCCATCATTGATTTATTGGGAAGCATGATGGATCGTGCAGATTTCTCGAGGCATGAAATCAACTTAACCTTGAATTCTAAGTTTGGAGAATCCATTTTTTTAGAAGGTATTGGCGTTACCTATGCGACTGAAGATGATAAAGCCATCGAGTTTGTCGTGAAAAATATTACCACGCAAGTGTTGACTGAAAAGCGCATTCAGAACTTAGCGCGTTTTCCTATGGAAAACCCCAATCCCGTGCTGCGCCTATCATTTAAAAACAAAATGTTGTTTTGCAATGACGCCGGTGAGCGTCTTGTCAACCATCTTGAGCAAGAAGGTAGATCGGGCGACCATTGCCCGTTTGGTCCTATAATCGATCAGTGCATTGAAAAAGGGTTTGCCATAGAAGATATTTCTATTGGGAATCAAATCTTTTCCTTTTCAGCTGTCGCTATCCAAAGTGAGCGCTATGTAAACTTTTATGGAAGAGATGTCACAGAACGCGTGGAAACAGAGCGTAAACTTGAAATAGAGCGAGACAAACTGCAAACCATGACCGATGAGGTGAACGCGCTTAATGACACCTTGGCCAACCAACTCACGCTCATCTCGAATAACTTAAAGGAAACAGGAAAAGAACAGAATCAGTTGTCCCTCCTCTTTGGGCATGACCTTAAATCACCAGCTCGACAAGTAAGTACCATGTCCTCGCTGCTCAAGCGATACCTTAAGGAAGAACCGCATTCTAACCCAAGAATAGAGCAGA
This sequence comes from Bacteroidota bacterium, assembly GCA_036128775.1. Taxonomy (GTDB): domain Bacteria; phylum Bacteroidota; class Bacteroidia; order Chitinophagales; family UBA8649; genus UBA8649. Next base: position 3,598 of record JAYYPZ010000048.1, on the reverse strand, counting down.
TAACCAACCATCTCTTTGAATCCTCTGCTCGCTTGGAAGCCATGATGACTGGGCTTCAGAAGTTTACTGGGATTAATCAAGACAAAATTGAGTTGCTCGAGTTTGATGTCTTAGAAACCATGAAATCCATTGCACACTTGCTTATCCAAGGTGACACTAGTTACTCAAAGCATCAAATTGTTTGGATTCATGAAGAAGTTAGCTACTCCATATTATCCGATAATAGTATGTTCTCCCTAATGGTTCAAAACCTACTATCCAATGCCTTGAAATATAGTGCGGAGGAAGCCAGCCCAAAGGTCACCATTGAAACGAAAAAAATCGGGAAGTTTCTTGAAATCACAATTCGGGATAACGGCATTGGCTTTGCCCCAGGATCGAAGGAAAAGTTATTCAATATGTTCTATCGAGAAAAACGAGGAAACTTTGAAGGAACCGGGGTTGGACTTGCTTCGGCACTAAAAATTGCGGATATCCTTAACGCATTTATTCAGGCTGATGGTAAGGAGGGAGAAGGGGCTTGTTTTATCCTCACAATACCCCTTACACTTAGTCCAAAATCATCATGAGCAGAGCATTCCAAAGGGCCTTTGTTGGCGTAACCTATGGATTTATAGGCCTACTTACTTTCTCTACATATGGCCAAGTGTATAAGGTGACCCATTCGTCAAATGATGAAGCATTTTACCTTGCTGGCAGCATCCATGTATTGCGCCCCTCCGATCAACCAATACCAAATGAATTTTATGAGGCTCTAGACCAATCCGACCGATTAGTTATTGAAACCGATGTCTCTAGCCTTGAAATGAGTTACTCTATTTTAAGCAAGGGGATCTATCCCAGTGATTCTAGTTTATTAGATGTCATACCGAAAAAACTAGCCAATAGAATTACCGAATATTGTAATTCGACCATGCTTAGAGCCTTTCCTTATTTGAATTTTAAGCCCGGTTTGTTAGATGCTTTTATCGAAGTTATGGTGTTACAAGACTATGGGTTTACCAGTCTAGGAGTGGAACAGATTGTATTGGATTACAATACAAAAAACCGAGAAATCGCCTTGCACTATCTTGAATCAGTAGAGGAGCAAATCCTGATGATTTCAAGATTAGGAAGTAAAAGGCCAAAAAAATATCTCAAAAAATCGTTGCGAAAAGGTCTGAACATAGAAGCTTCTATCGAAGCAACTGTATCAGCATGGAAGACCGGTAACTCAAGATTTTTTAACCGCTCTGTTCGAGCCTTATCAAGACAAAGTGCTTCGGATTACAACTTGATCCTTGCGGATCGAAACAAATCATGGATTGAGCATGATATTCTTCCTTTAGTCCTAGAGGGCTTTACGCCTTTTGTTGTTGTGGGTGCAATGCATCTCTATGGAAAAGATGGCCTGATCAAATCGCTACGTAAAAGAGGCTTCACCATCACAGAATTCAAATCATAAACGTCTCGTAGTGTTCTTCTATATCAGCCTTTAGAGTGCTAGATATGTTACGATTAAATCTATATGACGTATACTTAAGCTGAGTTTGGTACGAAATTGGTTAATACCATTCTATCAAAAAGAATTCTCGATATGATAGAGAATACAAAACATAGCGCGCTGATACTTTGTATCATACTAACCCTTGGCATTGGCATTCATAAAGCCTTTGCTCAAACTAGTATTCTAGATCAAGCCAAGCAGGCCATAGAAGATATGGAGTACTCCGAGGCGCTCAAGTTGCTCGACTCCTCCTTGGCAATCCATCCCACATGGGAAGAACACTACTTTTATCGCAGTGTAGTACTTCAAAAGCTTCGACGGTATGAGGAATCATTAGGAGATATCAATACCTTCTTAACGATTCATCCAACAAATGCAGAGGCTGTCCACAACAAAGCCACCATCCTATCTGATTTACGGCAGTTCCAGGAATCATTGATTTACCATCGAAAGGCCATCGAGCTAAAACCCAATGAAGCACAGTACTACGCAACGGCTGGAATTGCTGCATTTGACCTCAATCAATTTGATTTGGCGGAGATGTACTTAAAGGAGTCCATTGCCATGGACCAAAATGTAGCCATCACCCATAGCTATCTGGGATTGATATACATTCTTCAACAAAGACTTGCTGAGGCGCGGAACCCTCTTGACCTTGCCCTTCGTATTGATCCGGATAACTACCATGCTAATTTTCATCGTGGGCTTTATTATCGACTTTCGGGCTATCCTGATTCTGCACTTTTTGACTATGAGCGAGCGCTTGCAATCAAACCCAACGATTACAAACTTCACTTAAATATTTGCATTGCCTACTTGGATATGAAAATGTACGAAGAGGCCTTAGCGAGTTGTAATCAATCCATTGTACTCAACGGAAGTCTTGCCGAACAATATGTTAACCGGGGAGTAGCTTATCTCAACTTGGAAAGGTATACCGAAGCGCTTGTTGATTTTGATCATGCCCTGAGTATTCGACCAGACAATGTCCGTGCTCAGTTAAGCAGGGCAAAGGTTTTTTATAAAACCAATCAAACAAATAAGGCCATCGAGGCGGCAGGTAAGGCAATCAACATGAAGCCTGATTTTGCCGATGCCCATCACTTATATGGCATCTTGCTGATTACCCAAGGAAGAAAAAAAGATGGCTGTCGCCATGTAGAGATTGCTTGTGAGCTGCATGACGCCTATGCCTGCGAGACCTTGGGAAATGTCTGTGGAAAGTAGTTAACCTTTGTTGTCATATCGACGACGCAGCGCAGTCCACATCGGCCGATAGGCTTCTTCTACTCGTTGAAGATCTTCAGAAGAAATCAATTGTTGATTAGACCGGCTAAACTTGCCTAAGAATAAGAGACTGTAGCGCAGACTTGCTCGAATGATTCTCATTAAAAAGGAAATAGGATTAAATGCCTGACGGGGTCTCTTACGTAAGTCAATACAAGCAGCCATACGTTGAAGAAAAAGAAGTTGCCTATCCGCATAGGAAGCATGCTTAGTCTTTAGATTGACTTTTGACCAATCTACCCTAGCAGATAGAAGACTAAGCCAAGTTTCTAAATAATCGTTTAGGTCTGCCTTCATGTCTTCATAGAAAAAGACAGTTACAGGTTGTGAAAAGAGCTGAGAAAGCATTTCAATTTGCTCGTCATACTGTAAATCGCTTTGCTTAAAATGCCCCTTATCTTGATCAAGATCAAAGAAATCCTTAAAATCTCCACGAAATCCATTTTTCACCGCTCTGCGGTATTGCGAGGCAATGTAACTGTCAGGTCTTCGTACAACGATTATGGGATGTGCTTCGGGAAATGATGCAGCGAACTTACCGGCCTCCACTTCCAATTGCTGGTCAAATTCTCTAGAGACTAAAATCCTAGAAGACGGGTGATTGGCGATAAATGAATGTGCAAGATGAAACCGGTTTCGAGGGAGGTAGTCGATGTCCATTAGTCTCGGAAAAAAGCGATCTTGTAAAAAGGTCGATCCTGTTTTTCCCAAACCCACATGGAAATAGATACTTGGCTTGGAAGTCATAGTAATCCTTGAGCAACATCCGTAGCCATGATTTTTTGAAGGATTTGATCTAAAATATCAAGTTCGGCTCCGTAGCTC
>JAYYPZ010000047.1:0-7525 GCA_036128775.1 Bacteroidota bacterium | reverse complement strand
TCCCCAAGAAGTTGGCGTGGCATGTTGCACCAGTTGCTCAAGCACATCGCCTTGAACCTCCTCGGGATACTGCATGAAAAGCTCAATTGAGTGCAAGCGTTTTTTCATAATCCACGAGGCAATGGAATGAACTAGGCGCATGGCAGTTTATTTTTGGTTCAGATACTTTGCACAAACCTCTTGAATCCCCGATTCAATGTCACGCAACTTATGATCAACGGCATGCATAACTTTGGCATTGCTGTAGTGGTAATTAAATTGGGTATAACGTGCTGTTTCTTTGGATATACCGGGCTCTAAGCCTGTAAACCAGGATTGCACCGCGTGCATTCGCCATGCCACCCCAGCTAGGAACGGGCTAACGGTTAAGGTTGGCGGACGTTTGTTAAAGCCTTTGGCTACCATTTTTAGAATATCCGAAAAACTGTGTTGCTCTGCTGTAAGAATGTATCGCTCACCAAAGCACTTACGCTCAAGCAATTTGAGCGTTAAATCAATTACATCTTCAACCATAATAAAGCCCATTCGCCCTTTGGGGGCAAATCGATTACCCTTAAACGCCAATTGAAACATACGTGAAGAGCCTCTATTCCAATCACTGTGACCAATAACAGTCGCAGGATTTACAATAAGGACGTTTAGTCCCTCATGAAACCCTCTATATGCTTCTAACTCTGCCTTGTACTTGCTAATGGAATATCCCGTATTGTGCTTGTGGTCCATCCACTTTTTGGATTCATCAATAATGCCGTCCATTTGATAACGGCCAAGAGCAGAAACCGAGCTTACGTGAACAAAAGATGCCATATTCAATTCAAGCGCAGCATTGACCATATTGGCTGTGCCCTGGATATTGGTCTCCATCATTTGCCGTCGTCTTTTGGGTAAAAAAGAAATCATTGCTGCCGCATGAATCACATGCTGACATCCCTTCATACCCTCAAGCAAGGACTGAATATCATTGATATCTCCTAAACGCCATTCGATTTGATCATCGACTTCTTTAAGCCATGGATCTAGAACTTCTTTTCTGCGCAATGCCACCACTCGGTAGCCTTGACCCAACAGTTTACGTATAAATTGGGCCCCTAACAGACCTGTGGCACCCGTAACAAAAATACTATCCCCTTTAGGGTAAAATAATGGCTCCATTGATTGTATCCTTTCTTGCTCCTGTGTATTTCGCTTTAGCGTTTACCGTCTCAAGATAACGCCTTAGACCCATCCAAGCGATGCATAGGGCCTCTTTGCCCTCGACGACAAGATGCTCCGGCTTGATAACCTCACATTGACTGGCCTGACAAATGCTATTGAATAGGGTGGAATTGAACGTCCCTCCGCCAGTAACCATGATGCGTTGAAGGTTACCGAATTCTATCCAACGAGCGATCTCCGTTGCTAGAAAATGGATATAGGTAAACAAGGTGTCATTTAGAGCCTCTAATGAATATTTTTCAAAATGTTGTAGTACGTCCTTTGTGTACGAATTATCCAAGGATTTGGGCGGTTCAAGGGTAACATAACTCAATGCCCTAAGTTGTTTAAGCAAATCCTCAATTATCTGTCCACCTTGTGAGAGTTCTCCGTTGCGATCATATTCGTGACCGAGTTGCTGGGCTAAATGGTTTAGAACTTGATTACAAGGAGCAATATCAAAGGCTAATCCCAACTTTGGCATATTGAGATTGGCAATGCCTCCAAGATTAAGGTAGCCATCATAGGCAGGGAACAGCACCTCTTCAGAAAAAGGCAATATGGGAGAGCCCTGGCCACCATAATTGAGGTCAGAAGATCGAAAATCATAGACTACAGGACATTGAGCCGCAGATGCCATAGCATTCGGCTTGCCAATTTGGAGAGAGCTTCCAATGTTTGGTTCGTGAAAAACCGTATGGCCATGGCTTGCAATAAGGTCTAGGTTACCAATGCCCTCTTCACGTAAATGGCTTTCTACAGATTGAGCAAAAAAATGTCCTAATGCTGCATCCAGGGTAAAGAGTTCTTTGGCAGATGCCTTAGCTGCCACAGATAAACCATTAGCCAGTTCCTTTGGATAAGCATAGGTTTTTAGTGAGTGTATAGCAAAAGACCATTCACCGTTTATGATCAAGAACTCAGCATGACAAACATCTAAACCATCCAAGGAACTGCCGGACATTAAACCCAAAACCGACCACTTTGATGATGCCTTTTTCATAGGTTAAGGGGCCACAGGTAAAGAATCCAAATAAGATGCGACATGAGTGATTTCCTCTGCATCAAGATTTCCAGAAAAAGCTGGCATAACTCCTTTTCCGTTGGATATAACATAAACGCGTTCCTCCATATTGAGCGTGGAATACTGAAGATTTTTTGCCCCATTGAGTTGAGCGTTACCATGTGCACCATGGCAACGTTGGCAATGTTCAAGATAAATACGTTGACCCTTAGAAAGAGCTTTTCTTTTTCCCACCACACCGTCGCACGAAATAATAACCCATGCAATGCAAAAAAGCGTTAACCAAGCACTTCTTTTCTTCATTAGCGCGTAAGCGTTACGTTACCCTTGTAGGAAACAATCTCTCCATCATACGACAACGCTTGGATAGACCAAACGTAAACCCCTAGGGGTTGTTCCTTACCCTTAAAGCGTCCATCCCAACCTATATCATTGATGTCAGAAGTACTGAACATCAATCCTCCACTGCGATTCCAAATGCTAAAGTCTAGTATCTGTGTGAGGTTTAGGGTGGCGATTATATGAAAAAAGTCATTGACGCCATCTCCATTTGGAGAAAATGCAGTAGGCAGATAGAGAGCATTTTTCCCCTCAACAAAGACGGTAACAGAATCAAAATTTTCACAACCGTTTCCACCAAGTGAGGAAAGGATATAGGTTGTATTCTCAAGGGGTTCAACGTCGATGGAAAGACTTCCTGGATTAAGAATGCTCGAATTGTCTATCCAAGCAAGTACGCCCTCTCCATCTCCAAAAAGTTCAGCCTGAGTGTTCCGGAATATCGTCGTGTCGTTCCCTGCATTGACAAGGGGTAAATCCAAACCCGTTACACTAATAACCACCGTATCATCAAAGCACGCATTCGAACCGACTACCGTTATGGACGTACTCCCGGTCACAGGGTAAACTAGTGTAGCGTCTTGCGAAAGATCAAGACTCGCCTCCGTCCATTGATAGGTCTCCGCACCTATTGCGTCAAGTATAAGTTCGCTTCCAATACACAACGCCGTATCACTCACTACATCTACAGACACAGGAAATTGAACGGGAAGAAAAATACTATCCGAGTTCTCGCAACCATGAATATTGGATGCAATCACCGTATACCAATTCGTACCAATCGGGGTAATAAAGGCTTGATTTCCTTGACTTGAATCTAGCGCAGGGTCTAGAAGCCACTGATAGGAAACTGCTTCATCTGAAAATGCATCTAACACATAGGGGACACCTTCACACACAAAAGGACCTATTGGAAGAATGGTTACATCTGGAAGATAATTAACCTCAAGCTGTAAGGTGTCGCGATTTAGACACTGTAAACTGCCAATATCATCTGCAATTTCCAAAACATAGGTCTCATCAAAAGATGGGCTAACAAATGTTGTATCTGCTGTCGGGTCAAGAATAGATGGATCACTCGTTATCCAGGAGTAGCTATCATAACCAGGAGGTGCAGAAAGCTCGTAAGGCAAGGCATCAATGCATACAGAATCGAGATCAGGGATTGTGATAAGCGGTAGAGGAAGGACCTCTATACGAATGCTATCCAAATCTCCATAACAATAATTGGTCACCTGCAGGGTATACGTCGTCGTTACCTGAGGTGTAAATATTGGGAGACGTATACTAGAATCGCTTAGTCCAGCCGAAGGCGTCCATACATATTCACTAACCAACCCTTGATCGGCAACATTGACTTGTGCGGTATCTCCAAAACATGTGGAATCTACCGAGAGGCTAATAAGATCCAATGCTGGATTTAACACCGTAACTAAAACAGAATCACGACCAAGACAATTATTGGAATCAATTCCCTCAACAATATAGAGCGTATTACTATCTGGTGAAGCAATAGGATTACTAACCAGACCATCGTTAAGGCCATCTAAAGGAGTCCAAGTATAGGTTATGGCCCCAGTTGCTTGTAATTGCACCTCATCATTAAAGACAAGGGGCAAGTTGATATTGAGGCAAACAGAGGTATCTAAGCCCGCATCAATATTGGGTGCTGGATATACCCCAAGATTCATAGAATCCAATTGAAGGCAGTTGTTTCCATCGGTTACCTCGACTATATAGGTTGTGGCAGAAATAGGGCTTGCTATAGGGCTTGCAATCGTTGGGTTACTGAGGCTAGACACAGGACTCCACTCGTAACCCACCCCGCCAGAAGCACTTAATTGAAGCGATGTACTGCCGCATATAAATGTGTCGGCTGTCAGGCTCACTATGGGCAGCGAGTTAACCGTCATGGGAACAGAAAATGTATCTCTACAAAACAATGATGACGTGACAATGAGCGATACATTGTATATGCCTGCCGAATCAAAGGTGAAGCTCGGATTTTGAACCAAGGAAGAGCCCTGACTTCCAAAGGACCAATTGTAGGCAATTAGTGTACCTGAGTCAAGCGAGGAAGAATCAACAAAAAAGACTGGTGAACCTTCACATCGATCACCAAATACAAAATCTGCATTCGGTATGGGAAGGACTTCGATGGTTTGAAGCGCACTGTCTGTGCACCCTAAAGAGGACTCAACGGCAAGGCTTACCTGATAAAAACCCGGTTGAGGATAAGAGTAGCTGGCATTTGTGGCATTCGACGTATCTGACAATACACTCAAGTCCCCAAAATCCCAAGACCATTCAGATAAAATGCCCTCTGTGTTAGTTGAACCATCTAGAAACTGGGAGGCAATATTTAGGCAGGTGTCCAATGCTTGGAAATTTGCTTCGGTATACGCTACCGCTACTTCTACCGAATCTTCATCAAAACAGCCCTCTGCCGTAGTAACTAGCACTACATATTGAGCCAATGAATCAGGATTTACCGTGGGTTGGTTCGTTGTTTCGCCAGTTAGGCTAGGTGATGCATTCCATAAATAGTCTTGTCCTCCACTGACATTTAATGAAACAGAATCTCCTTCACAAATTACCGTATCAGGAGTAATCACAATATTTGGTAAGGGGTTTATTACCAAAGGAATCGTAGCCGTATCTCTACAAGCAAGGTTTGAAATGGCATTCACTTGAACGTCATAGGTGCCTGCAGGTAAAAAGATCTGAGGATCAATGGCTGTACTTGACCATCCATTACCATCATCAAAATCCCATTCATAGGATGTAATACTTCCTGATAGAATGGTGGATTCGTTAACTATGTCTATCGAGTCTCCCTCACAAGGAAGCGATGTAGAATAGGCAAATTCCGGCAAGGGATGAACCACTACTGTATCATACACTGTCTCTTGACACCCCTTACTTGTCGTTACCACTAGACTGGAAACATAGGTTCCAGCCTCTGTATAGGTATAGGTTGGATTTTGGATATTGGATGTATCAGAACTGGTCAAGGTGTCTCCAAAATCCCAGCTCCATGAGTTGATGAATCCCGTTGTAGCAAACGAAGTATCGGTAAATACCACAGGAAGATTAAGGCATGAATCCACTAAAAAATATCCAGGCCGAAAAATGGGATACATCTGTACAATTCCCGTAGCGGTATCCGCACATCCATCACCAGAAGTCCCAATGACTGTGACAATAAATGTCCCTGTGTCTGAGTAAAAGAAAGATGGATTAGGGATGTTTGCCGTGTCATCGGTAAGAGAAGGAACTCCAAAATCCCAGAAATATTCTGTGATACCAAAATCAACGCCTAAATCAAAGAAGACCGTTCCATCATCGCACTGAGCATCGATGGTAAAGAGCCCAGTCAACGAATCTTGTGGAATACTCGGATCATAGGCAATATCCACTTCCGGGAAGTCGCAAGAACTTACCGTGTACTGAAAATCGCGTGATATCGTAGAGAGCAATACTCCATTGCGATATTCCTCAACACAAACCGACATAGAAAAAGTTCCTGAATTGGGTGGTGTAATTTGCGCAATCCCTGTAACAGGGTCAATAGAAGAAGAATTTTGGCCAAAAGGATCATTAGGCGAAAAACCAGGGCCAAACGTAACGGGCGAAAATGGGGGTCCGTAAAACGTATATCCATTAAACGTTGGTGGACCACCCTGTGCGTTGAGATCGTTAGCATCGGCAATTGGGGGATTGTTTCCTTGGCCATTCCCAAGACCCAAGAGTGGACTGCAAAAAGTGTATACTAAGGAGTCTCCGTCAGGGTCAGTAGCAGAAAATAGTAAGGTATTTAGTCTATCCTCGCATAAATATTGTTCGACCGGCTCATCGAAGACCGGGGAGCTATTGATAATATTCATTGGGGGAACAACTACTGAAGAAGTAAATCCGCTTTCGCCAGGATTAAGTAGATTATCGACTAGAGCGCCATTGCGGCAACATCTTGCATAGACAAAAGTGTAAAAGGTATTGGGGTTATATCCCGGAATAGCGGTGGGCATATCGACCGTAAAGACATATTGTCCAATTTCAGTATCAACGTCTGGAGGAGAAGATTGACAAGGATTAAGTTCAATTGGAATTGTCTCATCAACATCTAGAAACTGAAAAAACGACACGACAAAGTTTCCCGCATCATCAAAGACGCTGATTGTTGCCGGATCATCAAAGTTTGCATTGGGATTCCCATTGTAGTTGTCCCTGTAAATGGTAAGGGTAAATTCTAAGCTATTTGTATTGGCAATTCGGACATAGGTTAATTCCCCACCTACAAGATGTGTTGCATTACCATGAAAGCAAAAGCAAAGAAGAATACATATGACTAAAAAACATTGTTTCATCCCAGTCTTTAAAGATACGCTAAGTATGCCGTAATTGTTTTGTTAATGTGTAAGAGAAGAGCCAAAAAAGTTCCAATTGAAGCATTTTTTTATCATATTCATAGAACAATCGATTTATGGATTTACAATCAGCCTACGCTACCATACTGCTGAGCGCAGAAACAGGAGGGTCAATGATGGGCCTAGCAAGCATTTTGATACTTGGAATTGCCGCGCAATGGCTGGCATGGAGAATTAAAATCCCGGCAATCCTACCCCTTATCCTTATTGGTCTATGCGCAGGCCCACTGCCTGTGCTTTTAGGAGGGAGTTCACTAATCGTGCCACAAGATATTTTTGCGGGGGCAACCATGTCGCATTTTATCTCTTTATCTGTTGGGGTTATTCTCTTTGAAGGAGGGCTGACATTGAAGTTTCAGGAAATCAAAGGGCTTGTAGCAACGGTTCGAAACATGTTGATCTATGGGGCCATTATCATGACTGCAGGGGGCGCATTAGCCGCTACCTACATTCTTGGCTTGGATTACCGAGTGGCATTACTTTTTGGGACCTTGATTGTTGTAACGGGGCCAACAGTTATTCAGCCGATTATCCAATCTGT
>JAYYPZ010000046.1:0-6641 GCA_036128775.1 Bacteroidota bacterium | reverse complement strand
GGATTTGTTTTTTGACCCATATTCCTTGTTTTTTAAGGGAAGGCGAAATTACGGAGATTTGCCTTCCGAACAAAATTTAATATTTACGTTCTATTAACCTGTCTTTCAGTGTTTAAATACGTTTTCTTTCTATTCAGTTTCAGCTGCTTCTGTTTCCTCAACCACTGCTTCCACTTGTTGATTTGGCAACTCTTTAGTTGTACCCAAAACAACGGTTACGTGATTGGAGCGTTTTCTAATACGATGAGCTCTTCCTTGGGGTGCTGGTCTGAAGCGCTTTAGCATACGACCACCGCCACACATGATCTCTTTGATAAACAGACCATACTCCTCTGGACGCTCTCCTGTCTTTTGCTCGAAATTGTTGATTGCAGATAAGACAAGCTTTTCTAACTTCTCACTGGCTTCTTGCTTAGAGAACTTGAGAACGTATAATGCTTCCTCCACACTTTTGCCTCGGATGAGATCCACTACTAAACGCATTTTGCGTGGAGACGATGGATAACTTCCTTTAGCAACAAAGACTGATTTGCGAGATTCTTTGATGGCTGCTGCCATTTCTCTTTTACGCTTACCCATAATTCTTATTTAAGCTTTTTAGAAGAGTGACCTTTAAATGTTCGCGTAGGAGCAAACTCACCTAGTTTATGGCCCACCATGTTTTCTGTTACGAAAACAGGAATGAACTTATTTCCATTATGCACAGCGATTGTATGCCCTACCATATCCGGTAGAATCAATGAACCTCGAGACCATGTTTTGATCACAGACTTCTTGCCTGAGTCGTTCATAGCATCGACTTTCTTTAACAATTTGTGCGCCACATACGGCCCTTTTTTGACTGATCTTGGCATGAGAATTACTTCTTACGTTTACTAATAATAAATCGGTTGGAAGCCTTATTCGGATTCCGTGTTTTCTTTCCTTTGGCATAAAGACCTGTACGAGATCTTGGATGACCTCCTGACTGACGGCCTTCACCACCACCCATTGGGTGATCAACAGGGTTCATCGCTACACCACGCGTTCTTGGACGACGTCCTAACCAACGCTTACGCCCTGCCTTACCTAACACCTTCAACTGGTGATCAGCATTAGAAACAGAACCGATGGTCGCTAGGCACGTTCTTAGAATAAGACGAGTCTCACCAGAAGGAAGCTTTACGATAGCGTACTTACCTTCTCGAGCACTAAGCTGTGCGTAAGAACCAGCACTTCTTGCTAACTCAGCACCTTTTCCTGGCTGTAGCTCAATGTTGTGGATTACCGTACCTAATGGAATCTCATCAAGGTATAGAGCATTACCCACTTCAGGGCTAACTCCTTTACCAGATTCAATCTTTTGACCAACCTTTAACCCAGCTGGAGCGATGATGTATCGCTTTTCACCATCTGGATATTGAACTAAAGCGATTCGCGCAGAACGATTCGGATCATACTCAATAGTGAGTACTTCCGCTGGAGAATGAAAACGATCACGCTTGAAATCGATGATTCGATAACGGCGCTTGTGACCTCCTCCACGGTAACGCATTGTCATGCGACCCTTGCTGTTTCGCCCACCACTCTTTTTGAGCGGGGCCAACAAGGATTTCTCCGGCTTGTCCGTCGTTAACTCAGCGAAGTCACTTCCTAGATGGAAGCGTTCACTCGGTGTAACTGGTTTGAATTTTTTTATTCCCATAGCTTCTAATGCTTAGTGATTTGCTTAAATGTTGCTGTAGAAATCGATTTCCTCTCCCTCAGCAATCGATACAATAGCCTTTTTGAAAGATGGCTTGCGCCCCTTACTCAAACCTTTCGCAGTGTATCGAATTTTATTTTTTCCAGGCATAACCATCGTTCGCACTTCGGTTACACTTACCTCATACATTTTTTCTACAGCCTCCTTGATTTGGATTTTGTTCGCATCCTTGCGGACGACAAAAGAGTAACGGTTGAGGTTCTCACCAAGAGCAGTGCTCTTCTCCGTTACAATAGGCTTGATTAAAATATCTTCTAGAATACGCATGACTAGTTGTTTACCATTTCTTTGATAGCCGATTCACTCAATACAAGTGTTTGGCAATTCATAACATCGTAGGTCGTAACATCTCGCAGAGACATCGTAGATGCCTTAGGTAGGTTGCGAGAAGAAAGGGCTACATTTTCCTGTACCTCTGGGCTCACGTAAAGTGCTTTTGCTCCACAACCTAGTCGCTCTAGGATGGCCGCAAATTCTTGCGTCTTGGCAGCATCCATGGCAATATCCTCAACAACAACTACCGCCTTTTCTTGAGCCTTCTGGCTGTACGCAGATTTTAAGGCCAACTCCATAACCTTTCGATTTAGTTTGAATCCGTACTTGCGTGGACGTGGACCGAATACCGTACCTCCCCCTCTAAAGAGTGGGTTTTTGATATTACCGAAACGGGCGCCTCCGCTCCCCTTCTGCTTGCGAATCTTCTTGGTAGAGCCTTTAATCTCACCACGCTCTTTTGCCTTGTGCGTTCCTTGACGCAGTTCCGCTAAGTGACGCTTAACCTCTAAATAGAGTACGTGATCGTTTACCTCAACACCGAAGATGTCTGCAGGTAACTCGACTTTACGTCCAGCGTTTTCGCCTTGAATATTTTTTACTTCAATTTTCATTGCCTTATGCCTTGATTAATACAGTAGATCCTTTGTGACCAGGAACATTGCCTGATACTACCATGAGGTTATCTTCAGAAAGGATACGTAGCACCTTTAGGTTTTTCACCGTAACGCGCTCGTTTCCTGTACGACCAGCCATTCTCATTCCCTTAAGAACACGAGAAGGAGTCGACGCCATACCGATAGATCCCGGTGCACGCTCGCGGTTATGCTGACCGTGAGTACGGCCACCTACTCCACTAAAGCCGTGACGCTTAACAACACCTTGGAAACCTTTACCTTTTGAAGTACCTACGACGTTCACTTTATCCCCTTCCTCGAAAAGGTCTACCGTAAGCTCGTCTCCCGGGTTCTTTTCAAAGTCGAAATCACGTAATTCAACAAGGTGACGTTTCGGAGAAACACCTGCTTTGTCGAAGTGCCCTTGCATGGCACGTGTCGTATGTTTTTCTTTCTTATCCTCGTAACCGATTTGAACAGCATTGTAACCATCTGTTTCTTCGGTCTTTACTTGAATTACGCTGCAAGGACCAGCGCTAATCACCGTGCAGGGTATGCGATTACCATCTGCATCGGTAAAGTTGGTCATACCAACCTTTGTTCCTAAAATAGCTTTCATGAGGATTATACTTTGATCTCCACATCGACGCCACTTGGAAGTTCAAGTTTCATCAGCGCATCGATTGTTTTGGATGTTGACGAATAAATATCTAATAAACGCTTGTAGGTATCAAGCTGAAACTGCTCTTTAGATTTACCATTTACGTGAGGTGAACGCAATACGGTAAACACCTTACGCTTTGTAGGTAGTGGAATTGGACCACTCACTACAGCTCCTGTGCTACGAACTGTCTTTACGATCTTCTCTGAAGACTTGTCTACAAGATTGTAGTCGTAGGATTTAAGTTTTATGCGAATTCGTTGTGTCATTATTGGACCTTTTTACTGCTTAACTGCGTTCTTCAATTACTTTTTTAGCTACACCATCTGGAGCGGGTTGGAATGAGTCAAACTCCATCGAAGAAGTTGCTCGTCCTGAAGAGATCGTACGTAAATCAGTTACGTAACCGAACATCTCTGATAAAGGCACCTTAGCCTTAATCACCTGACCAGAACCTTTGGCATCCATTCCTTGCATAAGGCCTCGACGACGGTTGAGGTCACCCACGATATCCCCTGTATATTCATCAGGTGTAAGTACCTCTAACTTCATGATCGGCTCAAGAAGAACTGGTTTTGCTTTTTTAGCTGCTTCACGGAATCCCATTTTAGCCGCTAGCTCGAAGGATAATTGATCGGAGTCAACCGCGTGGAAAGAACCGTCAAAGAGACGAACACGCATACTATCAATTCCGAATCCGGCAAGCGGCCCGTTATTCATAGCATCCTTGAATCCTTTCTCAACCGATGGAATAAATTCTTTTGGAATAGCTCCCCCGAAGATGGCGTTTTCGAAGGTCAAGCCCTCTTTCGCGTCTTCAGTCTGCTCGACTGGTCCGATTTCGAATTGAATATCAGCGAACTTACCGCGACCACCTGACTGCTTCTTATAGGTTTCACGGTGTTCGATAGATGTCGTAAGTGCCTCTTTGTAGTTTACTTGTGGAGCACCTTGGTTACACTCTACTTTGAACTCACGCTTTAGGCGATCAACAATAATCTCAAGGTGAAGCTCACCCATTCCGCTGATTACAGTCTGTCCCGTTTCTTCATTATAAGCCACTTGGAATGTAGGATCCTCTTCAGCAAGCTTGGCAAGTGCCATACCTAATTTATCGACATCCTTCTGTGTCTTAGGCTCAATGGCTAGTCCAATAACTGGATCCGGGAAGTCCATTGACTCTAATACAATCGGCGCGTTTTCAGCACACAGCGTATCCCCTGTACGAATATCTTTGAATCCAACACCGGCTCCGATATCTCCAGCACCTAATGAATCAATAGAGTTCTGCTTGTTGGAGTGCATCTGGAAAAGACGTGAGATACGTTCCTTTTTACCTGAGCGCGTATTCTTTACATAAGAACCTGCGTCGAGCTGGCCTGAGTACACACGCATAAAGCATAGACGACCTACATAAGGGTCGGTAGCAATCTTAAAGGCAAGCGCTGCGAATGGCTCACTCGTCTCAGCCTTACGCTGCACTACTTCGTCAGTATCTGGGTTAGTTCCCTCCACTGGAGGAACATCAAGTGGAGACGGCATAAATCGGATAACTGCATCCAACACCGCCTGAACCCCTTTGTTTTTGAAAGCAGAACCACACATCATTGGGATGATGCTCATATCAATCGTTGCTTTTCTAAGCGCTTCGATTATTTCATCCTCAGTGATGGAGTTCTCATCCTCGAAGAATTTCTCCATCAACGCCTCATCATACTCAGCAACTGCCTCGACAAGAATCTGGCGATACTCAGCAACTTGGTCAACCATGTCTGCTGGCATTTCAATTTCTTCGTAAGTCATTCCGAAGTCATCTGTATTCCAAACAATTGCTTTGTTTGAGATAAGGTCAACGACTCCTTTAAAATCATCCTCTGCACCGATGGGTAACTGAAGAGGAATTGGATTAGATCCTAACATTTCACGTACCTGACGACAAACTTCTAGGAAGTCTGCACCTTGTCGGTCCATCTTATTTACGAAACCAATACGTGGAACGCGGTAGTTGTCCGCAAGACGCCAGTTCGTTTCTGACTGTGGCTCAACACCATCTACGGCAGAGAACAAGAACACTAGACCATCAAGAACACGAAGAGAACGATTTACCTCCACGGTAAAGTCCACGTGACCCGGAGTATCAATAATGTTTACGTTGTACTTATCATCGCGGTAAACCCAATCACAGTTTGTCGCAGCAGAGGTAATGGTAATACCACGCTCTTGCTCCTGCTCCATCCAGTCCATAGTGGCAGCACCGTCGTGCACCTCCCCGATTTTATGAGAGATACCTGTGTAAAAGAGAATACGCTCTGTGGTCGTCGTCTTACCCGCATCAATGTGGGCAGCGATTCCGATATTCCTTTGAAAATTAAGATCCTTAGCCATGGTTTCTTATCTATTCGTTGTGAGTTATAATTAGAACTTAAAGTGAGAGAATGCTTTGTTTGCTTCCGCCATGCGGTGCGTGTCCTCTTTTTTCTTCACTGCAGCACCTTCGCCGTTTGCCGCTGCCATGATTTCTGCAGCAAGTTTTTCAGCCATGCTTTTTCCGTTGCGAAGACGAGCATAACGGATGAGCCATTTCATTCCGACACTGCGTCGACGATCAGGACGTACCTCTGTTGGAATTTGGAAGGTAGCTCCCCCTACTCGGCGAGAACGTACTTCAACGCTTGGTTGAATGTTGGCCAACGCTTTCTTCCATGCTTCGTGACCGCTTTCACCAGATTTTTCTTCAATGATGTCCATTGCACCGTAAAAGATTTTCTGAGCGACACTGCGCTTTCCGTCAAGCATTAGGTTGTTGACGAAGATTGATACCAATTCGTCTCCAAATCTTGGGTCCGGTTCGTAGTAGCGTTTTCTAGGCTTCTGCTTTCTCATTATTCTTTATTCTTCGTTAGGATGAATGATTTATTTCTTTGGGCGCTTAGCACCGTACTTAGATCGTGATTGTAAACGGCCATCAACTCCAGCAGTATCCAATGCACCTCGAACGATGTGATATCGAACACCTGGAAGATCTTTTACCCTTCCACCTCTGATTAATACAATAGAGTGTTCCTGTAAATTG
The DNA here is from genome assembly GCA_036128775.1 of Bacteroidota bacterium. Taxonomy (GTDB): domain Bacteria; phylum Bacteroidota; class Bacteroidia; order Chitinophagales; family UBA8649; genus UBA8649. The sequence continues at coordinate 273 of JAYYPZ010000046.1, read as the reverse complement.
TGACCTTCACCTGGGATGTAAGCAATTACTTCTTTGCTGTTTGTGAGACGCACTTTGGCCACCTTTCGAAGCGCCGAGTTTGGCTTCTTAGGCGTTGTGGTATATACTCTCGTACATACTCCGCGTCGCTGAGGACAGCTATCTAGAGCCATTGATTTGCTCTTTCCTTTGATGACTTTTCGTCCCTTTCGGACGAGTTGTTGAATAGTAGGCATACTTCGCTTGCTAAAATTTTCGGACTGCAAATGTAGCAAAAACTAACCAAGTAATAGG
>JAYYPZ010000045.1:0-15081 GCA_036128775.1 Bacteroidota bacterium | reverse complement strand
AAAAAATAGGGAGAGAAAAAAGTGACTCGGCTGGGGTTCGAACCCAGGACCCATACATTAAAAGTGTATTGCTCTACCAGCTGAGCTACCGAGTCAATTTCCCTTAACGGGACGGCAAAGATACAACGATATTATGTAAATAAAAGTTACACTTGTAAAAAGTAATTTTAGACTCTATTTTATCCATTATGAATAACGCACAGCAACTCATTGAATCTGCGTGGGACAACCGCGAATTACTCAAAGACTCAGCGACCATCAATGCCATTGACTATGTCATTGAGGAACTGGACAAAGGACGATTAAGAATTTGTACCAAACAAGACAATCAGTGGCAAGTGCATACCTGGTTAAAAAAAGCTGTGATTCTCTATTTCCCGCTTAGACAAATGAAAACGATTGAACATGGACCATTCGAGTTTCACGACAAGATTCCGCTCAAAAAGGACTTTGCTGCGCAAAAAGTTAGAGTCGTGCCCCAAGCCCTTGCCCGCTATGGTAGCCATTTGGAGCCAGGTGTGGTTATGATGCCAAGCTACGTAAACATCGGAGCCTACGTTGGGGCTAACTCCATGGTAGATACCTGGGCGACGGTAGGTTCTTGTGCCCAAATTGGGCAGCATGTTCACTTAAGTGGAGGGGTTGGAATTGGAGGCGTTCTTGAACCGCTTCAAGCACAGCCCGTTATTGTCGAAGATCATGCATTTATAGGGTCCCGCGCCATCTTAGTAGAAGGTGTTCATATCGGAGAAGAGGCTGTAATTGGCGCCAACGTCACCATCACAGGCAGCACAAAGATTATCGACGTAAGTGGTGATCAACCCAAAGAATACAAGGGATATATCCCTCCAAAGTCCGTTGTTATTCCCGGAACGACAGGCAAAACATTTCCCGCAGGCAACTTTGGCATACCTTGTGCGTTAATTATAGGGCAACGAAAGGCGTCGACTGATAAAAAAACTTCGTTAAATGATGCACTGCGAGATTTTAACTTATCCGTGTAACGCCTGATATCTTTTCACAAAATAACCGCCATCTATGCTTCGTCTGATTGTCCTATTCATTTTATGTACTCCCATACTGGTAAACGCTCAACTTTCTCAAACGGAAAGCAATAAAATTCAATCCTTTTTCAATTATGTAGATCGATTCTACGTGGAAGATATCGCAGATAGTGCTATTGTGGAAAAGGCAATTCGAGCATTCCTAAAAGAATTGGATCCACACAGCAGTTATACTGCAGCAAAGGATGTCCAAGCGATGAATGAACCGCTCGTAGGAAATTTTGAGGGTATCGGAGTACGGTTTAACCTACTTCAAGACACCATTTTTATCGTAGAGACCATTTTTGGTGGGCCTTCGGAAGCTGTGGGAATTCTTCCAGGAGATAAAATCATTCGAGTTGATGGAGACACCATTGCGGGGATAGGCATCAACAATAGAGGTGTGATTGATTTACTGAGAGGACCTAAAGGAACAAAGGTTGTGGTCGACATAAAGCGAGGCAATAATGAAGCCCTGTTGCCTTTTACTATAACCCGGGATAAAATTCCACTGAATTCTGTCGAGGCCGCCTATATGCTAGATAAAAAGACCGGATATATCAAGCTGGTTAAATTTTCAGCCACCACCTCTGAAGAGGTAGAAAATGCCTTAGAAAAACTAAACAACGAGGGTATGAAAAACCTTGTGTTTGATTTACAGAATAACTCCGGAGGATACCTCAATGCGGCTGTAGATGTAGTCAATCAGTTTTTTGGTGCTGGATTTCTTGTAACCTACACCGAAGGTGATCAAAGTCGCCGACAAAATTATACCACGACCAAGGAAGGGAAATTTAAAAAAGGTAATCTTGTCGTTTTGGTTAATCAATACTCAGCAAGTGCTAGTGAAATCGTTTCTGGAGCCATCCAAGATCATGATCGAGGACTTGTGATTGGACGCCGAACCTTTGGAAAAGGGCTAGTGCAAAGAGGGTATAATCTGCCTGATGGTTCGTTAATACGGCTAACTGTAGCTCGTTATTTTACCCCTAGTGGCCGCTTCATCCAACGTCCATATGAGGATGGTGTAGAGGCCTACAGAGAAGAAATTGAACGAAGAATGGATTCTGGAGAGTTGACTGACTCGAGCTTCGCCATGGAAGTTCCCGATTCATTGAAGTACACTACTACTGGAGGACGAACCGTATTTGGCGGAGGAGGTATCATGCCGGATGTTTGGGTTGCAATGGATACTTCAGGAGGGTCTAAAGCCTTGGGGCAAATCCGCCGTGAAGGGTTGTTTCAAGAGTTCATTTACTCCTACATCGACAACCGAAGAGAGGAAGTGCTCAATCGATACCCGGACATCAATAGTTACCTAGTTATGTTCAATGAAGAGGATGTGATGTTCAAGGACTTTGTCAGTTATTGCTACAGTGAGATTGACTCACTAGATAGCGAGGGGATGACAATATCCATGCAATGGATTCATCTACAGTTTAAGGCAATTTTAGCTCGTTCCTTGTATAGCCCAGAGGCCTACTTCAGGGTATACAATGAAAGTGATGATATTTTACAAAAAGCCTTCGAACTTGTCGGGGATAAAGCTTCGATAAAAGCTTACCTTCGAACAGAGTAGATTTAATAGCGTTTTGACATGGCATCGATTGGTTTGTTTTACGGGACAGATACAGGAAACACCGAACAGGTAGCTGAAAAAATCAAGTCCCTCATACAAGAGATAAAACCTGATATACAGGTTGACTTAATTGAAATTTATCAGCGTAAAGCGGCTGATATGGCGCAATATGATTTTCTCATTATTGGTCAACCTACGTGGTACGATGGGGAATTACAGGGCGATTGGGAGGAGTTCATTCCTGAATTTGAAGCCATTGATTTTAACGGCAAACAACTTGCCTTTTTTGGGCTTGGTGATCAATATGGGTACGCTGCTTACTTCTGTGATGCCATTGGAGTCTATGCAGACATGGCTGAGAATCAAGGAGGCACATTACATGGATTCACCTCGGCAACAGATTACGAGCATGATTTTTCCAAAGCGCAACGTGGAGACCAATTTGTAGGGCTTTGTCTTGATATCGACAATCAAGATGACTTAACAGACGAACGAATCAATCAATGGATTCCTAAAGTTTTGGCCTCTTTCGGTATGTAACAAGCTAATTTATAGTATCTTTTTATGAAGATACTATGAAGAGTCCTGTTGTACTTCGTTTGTTTTTGTCCGTATTGGTAGTCCTTGCCAGTAGCCATTCCATTTCAGCCCAATTTACTTTTGAAAACCCGGCTAATGTAAATGCATCCACCATGGCACAGGCGTTAGCGGGTCAAGGAGTAACAATAAGTAATGCTACGCTAAATTGTGCGAACAATGCCTACGCGCAGTTCACCTCCGCTCCTGCAGGCTTAGGAATCACAGATGGAGTATTACTGACTTCTGGAAGTGCAATTGAAGTAAATCAAAACAACGACATTTTCTTTAATCCTCAAGCGAGCAATGATAATGGCCTGTTCGGGGATCCAGACCTTGACGCATCTTTAAGTGGAGGGTTAATTTCAACAGATGCGTGCGTACTTGTTTTTGATATAACCGTTTTTGGAGATACACTAAAGTTTGATTATCGCTTTGGATCTGAGGAATACGAAAACTTTGTTTGTGATGCGTACAACGATGTATTTGGGTTTTATGTATCAGGAGCTAATCCAGCTGGAGGAAACTACAATCAGCAAAACATTGCGTTAATTCCTGGCACCACAATACCGGTTTCGATTAACACAGTAAATGATGGATTTTCTGACGCTATTTTCCCGCCAGCTGGCATTACTTGTGATTTGACCAATACTGCCTTTTATGGCGGGGTCATCCCCGGTGTAGTATACTCTGGCAACACCGTGCTTCTTGAAGCCACTTTGCCAACAGTTGCCTGCTCAACCTATACCATGAAACTTGCTATTGGAGATGGTAGCGAAGCCCTATTTCTCGATAGAATCTATGATTCAGGCGTTTTCTTAAAAGCTGGAAGTTTCTCATCCAATCAAGTGGTAATCGCTGCAAGCTCCGTAGTGAGTGATCTCGTGGATTTTGCTGTCGAAGGATGCGTTGGTGGTCAATTTATCTTTGAACGAACAGGAGACATTGCGCTTCCCTATTCCCTGCCTATTGACATTCAGGGTACCGCGACGAATGGAATAGACTATACAACCATAAATGACACAATATTTTTTGTTCCTGGGCAGCAATTTGATACCGTAACCATAACACCAATTTCGGATGGCATTCAAGAAGGGTTTGAGACCGTAACGCTGTACAGTTTGTCTCAATGTAGTGGGATTCCCTTTGATAGTGCCAGCTTAACGCTTTTTGACTCTCTACCTGTAACCGTTACCCCGGAGGATACCATTGTTTGTGCAGGAGAAAGTGTGATTTTACAAGGAACGACCGGTCCATTTACCTATGACTGGTCTCCTTCTGGCATTTTAAATAGTACGAATACTTTGACGGTAGTCGCCAACCCTACATTAAGTTGGACAGATGTGCAACTTGTGCAAACCTTTGGCGGCTGTATTGACACGGTGACTTCGAGGCTCGGGGTGTCCAATCCGTCATGGGGCCTTGTCATTACTCAGCCTGATTGCGCAAGTGGAACAAATACTGGCTCCCTTGTCGGCGGCTTTGCCGGCTTATTAGGCGTTCCTAATGTCGTTTGGTCTCATGGACCGACAGTAATTGACCAGCCAAGTTTACCACCAGCGACCTATACCCTTACCTTAACCGATAGTATTGATGCCAACATTTCGTGCTCTATTGATACGACCTTCGATATTGTTGATGCAGGAAGTTTATCCTATACTGTCACGACGGATACCATTGATTGCGGAGCAACCGATGGTCTTGGAACAATAAGCGGTTTACTGCCCAACACGAATTATATCATAGGGTATAGTCAAAATGGGACCCTCATTCAAGCCCCTACCGCAACGCTAAGTGACGCAAGTGGAGTGATTGTTCTATCGAGCCTGACTGGTGGAAGCTTAATAGTAACCATTGAAGATCCCTCTACCGGGTGCTTTGATACAACATCCACCAATGTTGAGCAAAATGTAAACTTCACCCTAACATTAAGCAGCACGGCCCCCACATGTCTTGGTGACGACAACGGCGAAGCGATTGTGCTTGTAAACGGGGGTTTACAACCCTTTACTTTTCTCTGGGATGACCCCGCAGGACAAGCTACAGATACTGCTTTGAATCTTACCGCGGGAACATATAGCGTTCAAGTGAGTGATGGACAAGGGTGTTTTGATAACGGCAGTATAAACGTTCCTGAAGGTGATTCCGTCATAGTGTCGATTTCAGGAAGCGATGTTACATGCAACGGAGCATCTGATGGACAGGCTGTGGCGAATGTCAATGGAGGTACTTCTCCTTATCTCTATCAGTGGTCCAATGGAGAGGACTCCAGTGCAGTCATTGAACTCGGCCCAGGAACTATATCTGTTGTTGTTACCGATGCGCAAGGTTGTCTTGGCACTGCCTCAACCTTACTTAACGAGCCAAATGGAATCACCTACCAAGCAAGTATTGTTGAACCCAATTGCAACGATCCGCTAAGTGGATCAATAAGTCTTAGTATACAAGGAGGATTGAGTCCTTACAATGTAGTTTGGAGTGATGGAATCAGCGGTCCGTCGAGGAGTAATTTGGGGCAAGGGCTTTATGATGCGATTATAGCGGATAACAATGGTTGTCAAACACCTTTTTCAACCTTTTTAGATGGGGCTACCGGGCCTGAGATTACAAGCATAGATGTAGACTCTTCAGGATGTATCGGGTCAAGTACAGGACAAATCCAAATACTTGGTGTAACCGGAGGAGTACCACCCTATCAATACTCAATAGACTCAGGCCTCACCTATCAAAGTAGCGCGATATTTGGCAACCTCCCAAGCGGAACTTATGGACTCAGTGTTGAAGATGCAGATGGCTGCCGCTCAATGCCTTTTGGAAGTGTTGTTTCAAGTACTCCGAATGTTATCCTTGAAGTGATTCCCTCAGATACTACTATCACGCTATTAGATACGCTGGCTTTAGAATTGGTCATTCAATTTCCCGATATCTACGAAGACACTTTGTTGTCAAATATTGTGTGGAGCCCGACCGAGGGCTTAGATTGTTCAGATTGTCTAATGCCCATATTAATCCCTGAACAGACTTATTACGACTTTGAAGTCAGCGCGTCTTACCCCAACAACCCCTGCGTTATTCCTGCATTAGCCACAATAACCGTCGACAATAATTTAAATGTCTTTATACCTAACGCCTTTTCACCAAATGGCGATGGAGTAAATGATTTCTTTAAAGTCTACGGAGAACGCATAGTATCCCATGAACTCATTATAACCGATCGTTGGGGAGAAATCATATTTGTGGGAAATCAACAAGAACCCGGTTGGGATGGCACATGGAAAGGGAAAGCCCTTCCTCCGAGCACCTTTGGTTATCTCTTTAAAGGAAGGTTTGCTGACGGCCAAGCAATTGACTTAAAAGGAAGCTTCCTCCTCATACGATAACCCTGTCATCTAAGGAATACTTTGGCTAATAGCCTATTCCTGTGCGCTTTAGAATAAATCCCATCAACCAAGCAGGGCCAATCATCAAGAACTGCAGATCTTTGAAAAAGGAGGGTTTCTTTCCTTCTATGTTATGGCCGATAAACTGACCAATCCATGCGCCAACAAAAACAGCAATGCTCGTGATAAGAAGGACATTTATTCCCAGAGTCATTAACGCTTCAATGGATAGAAGGACAGCTGAAGAAAACAAAGCCATTCCTAGAAAAAGTTGCCAAGATAGCCTGATGTAAAAAAGCAGACCTAAGGCAATCACCACACTTCCCCAATGCAAATAAGGCAAAGCCCATGCGACACTCGAAACTTGAAGGTAGTCGTGAGGAATGCAGGCGAGCAATCCAATGATGCTCCAAAAAATCAAAGGAATACATATCCAGTGAATGATTTTATTTGTAGGGTTTTGATGACTTTCTCCATATTCATCAAACCACTGTTGTATTGATTTTGCCATGGCTTTAGGTTGTTGGAAAAATAACAAACTCTGACGACATGACTGATCGCTCAGTCATCTTAGACTAATCCTTGAGCGTAAAACGAAGGTGAACCGGTTGATGATCCGACGACACAAACTTCAAATCGTTTGTCTTAACGCCAAGCACTTCGATGTTTGGACTTACTAGATAAAAGTCAATTAACGTTTTGTAAGTATCCTCATATGGATTTTCTGAGAGCACTTGGTAGAGTTTTCGATTGGTGGGTTCTGTCTTGTCATAAACCCACTGCCAGCCTTCAGGCATAAAACCCTCTGCTATGTTTGTCTGCGAATAGTTGTCATTCTTCTCTCCCATAAAGGTATAATATGGGAAATTCGGTGGGCATTGATTCCAATCCGCCCCAACAACAATGTAGTTCCCTTCCTCATAAGCCTTCAGTAAAAACGCCTTCAAATAGTCCATTTGCTGAGCCTTTAGGTCTCCATCATCATAGGATGAGTTATGGGAGTTTATAATATAAAGGTGCTTGCCAGATGGCAAAGGCAATTCCTGTACGAGAAAACACCGATCAAGCATAAACACGCTCTTTGGCCAAGAAAAGTTGCCTGGAAAACTGTAACGGGTAATCTTCGAAGAAGCAAATCGACTAAATGAGGCCAAGCCACTTTGAATTTTACCCAAGGGCATTTCAGTTAATGGCATAGGGTTCCAAACATTCTTGTAGTTCAATGCATGTATTGCCTCCCAACCATCAAACATGATCCCCAGCCCTTCATATTGATCATGGTGATAGCTTCGTCTTGAGGCTCGATCTACTTCTTGCAAAAGCACAAAGTCTTGGCTATCCCGATATTTGGCGATGTAGTTATATACACCTGTCCAATACCGGTCATAATTATTAGGATTTGGCCGGACATCTTTTCCTCCGTCATAAAAGAAGTCGGATTGCTCTCCAAGCCCACAATAGCCTATATTCCAAAGAAGAATATTAAATGTATCTCGGTCGATTTCTAGTAAACGCTCAGACTGTTTATCCGGTGAAACCGCTTGATGTTCTGGGGGCCTATAATCTGTTAAACTTCCTACGGCAATTACAGAGACTACGTAGAGTAACGGAAGTCCGAGGAGTAATCCTAGTCCCCATAACAGGCGACGCTTTGTAGGGATGAATCGGCGCAGCAAGGTACTTACTTTGTTTCGGGCTCTTTATGAGAATAGAAGATGACCATTCCCGCAATTAAAAAGAACAACGCAACAATAATTGGCAACAAAATGCCAGTATCTACAAGTGACATCTTTGATGCACCAATTTGATTACTCTCTTCATCAATTGGATGATAGGGAAGATGGGCAGTAGAATTCCAATAGAGATATACACAGACCAAGGTCGCGAAGCCTGAGACAATCATCATTATAGCACCTAATACTTTAGCCATGGTTTTTGATTTACACTTAAAGATAGAAAGCAAAACAAGTCTCCCCAAATAGAAGACGATTTTTGACTAAGATTCATCGAAGAGTGTCCTGAATTTAACACTCAGGCGTTGCAACAGAAATCGCCAATCCCCCTTCTGAGGTCTCCTTATACTTAGCGCTCATATTTTGAGCAATCTCCATCATTGTTCGAACAACATCATCAAAACTCACCTTCGAGGTGTTATCCTCGGCATTTAAGGCAAGATTAGAGGCAGTAATCGCTTTAGATGCCCCCATTGCATTACGCTCGATACAAGGTATTTGCACAAGCCCTCCTATTGGGTCACACGTCAAGCCAAGGTGGTGTTCCATAGCCATTTCTGCAGCAGCTAAAATCTGATATGGACTGCCTCCTAGAATACTTGTTAGCGCTCCAGCAGCCATGGCCGAAGACACCCCTATCTCCGCTTGACAGCCACCAAGTGCCGCGGAAATAGTTGCTCCTTTTTTGAAGTAGGTGCCTATCTCACCTGCTACCAGTATACATTCTATCATATCACGCTCCGATACATTGGGCAAAAAACAGTACGCGTAGGCCATTACGGATGGCAATACGCCACTTGCTCCATTGGTCGGTGAAGTAACAATCTGTCCATACCCTGCATTTTCCTCATTAACAGCTAATGCAAAAGTTGACACCCAGGTATTGATTTGAGCAAAATCAAAAGTCTGTCCCTTCAGGTGATCAAACAGTTCATTGGCCGACTGTGGGCAAAGGTCCATTAGTTTGCTGAGCATGAGCGGTGCTCGACGTTTAACATGAAGGCCACCAGGTAAAACTTCCTCGCTCGATAGTAATCCTCGATAAATGGTCTCCTTCATTACACGCCACAACTCTAAGGCTTGATTATCGATGCTTTTATCATTGTGCCATGCATGTTCGTTCGCACGAATGAGTTCAGCAAAGGACACATTTAACTGCTTACAATAGCGTAGGGCATCGTCACCACTATTGCATTGAAATGGTGTTTTGACCATATTTTTTCCTACCTCTTCCGAGGCATTAGATACAACAAAGCCGCCACCTATTGAATAATATGTGTGCTCATAAACATCAGTAGCGGTATGAGCCCGGAATGTCATGCCATTGGGATGGAAGGGCAAAGTTTCCTTTGAATAGATGATGTCCTCCTCGGGATTAAACTTGTAATGTCCCCCATTGGGTAAGGCAATCTCATGGCACGCCTTGTTTGCCTCTAGGAGCGCTATCCATTCGCTTCGATTGATGATTCGAAAATGCTTGTAGTGCAGTCCTGCAATAATGGCTTGATCGCTACCGTGCCCCTTCCCTGTCTTACTTAGCGAGCCATAAAGAATCACCTCTATTCGTTGGAGTGACTGCCATAAATCCTTTCGGGCAAGCTCTTCAATAAAAAACAACGCCGCTCGCCATGGCCCCATAGTATGGGAACTACTTGGCCCAACACCCACTTTGATAATTTCAAAAACGCTTATGGATCGATGATCTGACATAACTTTTTCGGGAGATTAGAGCTCCGCCAAGCGTTTGATTAAGCGCGGCCCACCATAAACAAAACCCGTATAAACCTGAAGAAAATCGGCACCGAGTTCTAGTCGTTTTTGGCCTTCTTCTTTACTGCTTATTCCCCCAACGCTAACAAGGGTCATATCAGGGTGGGCCTTTCGAATAAGAGCGAGCACTTCACTTGAACGAAGCGCTAAAGGCTCTCCGCTCAATCCCCCATTACCTATGGCGTCAACGTTACGCGAGGGAGCAACCAATCCTTCTCTGCTGATTGTCGTGTTTGTGAGCACCATTCCTGTGCAGTTCAGTTCGGTAACAACGGATGCTGCTTCTAATAATGCTTCATCCGTTAAATCAGGGGCCACTTTCAATAAGAGCGGTTTTGGACCTTTGGCTCTATTTACTTCTTGAAGCTTAGTTAGTAATTCAACGAGGTTATCCTTTCCCTGAAGGGCTCGTAATCCCGGAGTATTTGGCGAGCTTACATTAACAACAAAGTAATCCCCGTAGTCATGGAGTCTTTCCAAGCAATAGACGTAATCCTCTACAGCCTGCTCATTAGGAGTCGATTTGTTTTTACCAATGTTTATTCCAATCACTGGCAATGAATGATGGGACGCTTGCTTATTTCTAAGATGCATCAGGCGTCTTTCCATTGCATCTACCCCATCATTGTTAAAGCCCAATCGGTTAATCAGTGCTTTATCTCTTTTAAGGCGAAACAACCTGGGTTTAGGATTACCCGCTTGGCCTTTAGGAGTCACCGTTCCAACTTCAATCGCTGCAAAGCCCAAAGCATGTAATACCTCAACATATTGAGCATTCTTATCAAAACCAGCAGCCAACCCCACTCGATTATTAAACCATAGATCATCTCCCAAGCCTCGTACATTATGCCTGTCTACAGGCTGAGTAGAATTGCGAATAAGACCAAACTGATAGCACACCTTGAGCAAATTCATGGTAAAATAATGGGCCGTTTCTGCCGGGAGCATAAACAGAATTGCCTGAGCAAGCTTGAACATGTACTAAAGGTAATTATTTGTCTTCAGCCCGTATCAACAAAGCAATTGAATCTAGAGTAAAATGCATTAGATAACCATTTTTCCAAGAATGAAACCTTAATGAATTGGGGTGCGTATATATCTACGAAGGCGAAACGATGCACTCCATGAAAACCGGATCGAGTCGTCTTTCAAAGAGGAGGATGACGATTCATTGAAGATATGCTCTCCATGAGCACAAGATGATTTGTCTGTGTGAGAAGGGGGCCTCCCGAGGCGAGGCCCCAAAGCCAAATGCAACATGTAATGTGTTGAGTTAATATGCCGGATTATCCGATGGTCGGGATTTCAATCCATGACATAAAAAAAGGGGCTTTCGCCCCTTTTTTTGTTTGCTTAACGGATTTAATCGTTAGAATTGAATAGGAACAAACTCACTACCCTTATTGCTCACCACGCCAAGGTAGTAGACTCCATGAGCATATCCCGATAAATCCATCGCTGTATTCATTGTACGAGGACTCATCGAATAGATTACTTGACCCTTAGCATCCATCAAGATAATCTCTGAAACATTCTCAAATTCATTCATTCCGATATACAGTACTTCGTTTTGAATCGTTAAGTACTCCAAAGAATGACGAAGTAAAAAGTCTTCTAAAGAATTCGTGCCGAGAATGGTAATCATCATGGCTTGAGAAACCTCACAACCATCGTCAGATACATAATTCAATACTAAATTGTACGTTCCTTCAGTTAAAAAGGTGTAATCTAAGGAAGCATCCGTTCCTACTTCCGTTCCATCAAGAAGCCAAGAATACGTGCCACCTGTAGTAGACACGTTAGGCGTCACATTTACAGACTCTCCAGCATTACTCGTAATGTCCGCCGGCAAGGTTACCGATACAGGCGCACCAATGGTAACAGAATCGGTAAAGGTGCTTGTTATACCGTCAAAGGATACTACTATAGTATATTCATCCGTCGAAGAAACCTCTATAGTATCTAAACCTGTTGTACTTCCTGAAGCTACTTCGATTCCCCAGCTATTGGACAAAAGGTAATCCCAAGAAGTAATTTGTCCATCGATAAGAATACTCGGCAGATCCACTGCAAATCCGGCATCAGAACTACATAGGTCATCTACACCGTAAGCCCTTGGAGAGGGACTCGTGAAAATTTGAAAGCGATCGCTAGAATCCGTTTGTAACATGTTAAATGTATACGTTGAATCCGTCATAAGATTTTGCCAAACATCATCTTGCATATCATGCAGATACAATACAGAACCTAATGGCATCTCATTAACATATTGAAAGATTAGGGTAAATGTACCATCAGCACCCGGTTGAAGTCCTAAAGTAATTGGATTTCCTAAGTAATCTACAGAAAATGCATTGATTGAAAGGATTCCATTATTACCATCAATTCTTGTATACAAAGTAGGCTGTCCGGCAGCACTTGGCGTCTTATACGAATCATATACTGCGTCAAAATTATCAGAGGCCTGGTCTGAGAAATAGATAAATGTTTGATCTTGAGATCCTGCAGCACTTACATCAACTTTTAAACGGTGTTGCCAAAACTGAGACTGTGCACTTAGAAGCAATGGCAAAAGAAATAGAGGTAGGAGTAGGTTTTTCATAGGTGAATTTTAACATAAAGATCGGCTAGAACTTGCCTCGGTGTTTCCTCACTTTTCAACAAAAAATAAGGGAGTGTAGCCACACTCCTTTATAAATAAACGGTTATATACCGTGTTCTATCGTTGAATTGAAAGCTGTTGAGTATAGCTTTCACCGCCTTTACGCAAAGTAATCGTGTAGATACCTGCAGCTAAATCGCTTGTGTTGAATGTGTGATTCGTAGCATTTGCCTGCATTGCACTCATCAACTTACCATCCATGGCAAAAAGCTCAATGGTAGCTCCCATAAGGTTATCCGTCAAGGTTACTTGAATTCGATCGTTAAGAGCAACTGCTGTGAACAAGGAAGCATCTAAGTAATTATTCGAGGTTACTCCTTTATCAACGATAACCTCAACAGTAGAAGATGAAGTACACCCTTCGTTATCACTGGCTTCAAGTGTTACGGTATACACTCCAGCTGTCAAGCCTTCGAGGGATAGATTTTCCGTTTCAGAAATCACTTCATTATCCATCATCCAAACAAATTCAGTGGCATTTGTTAAAGGTGCTATATCCAATGAATTGCCCTCAATAACAGTAAGTTGCTGTGGTAAATCAAGAATGATTGGTTCGATAACTTCGACCGATAAGATTTCATGTACTGAAGTACTTCCGTATTGTAGCTCGACCTCATACATACCACTAACCACTACAGGAAGGCTTCGTGAAGAGGATGCGCTGCCCTGTGTAAAGGCCTGTCCATTATGACGAACAACATAGTCCCATACCACATTCTGTCCATTAAGAGTATAAGCCGGAATATTGAGCTCAAGCGCCCCTTCAGGCGACATACAACTTCCTTGGATAGCCTCAGCGAATACCTTTGGCGTTAAGTGCAATTGAAAGCGATCACTGTGATCTTGTGCCAAGGCATTAAATGTGTAGGTGTCATTAAGTGTCAAGTCCTGCCACGTATTTGTCGCTTTGTCCTCTAGGAATAGCAGACCTCCTTGTGGGAAGCTTTCCATTCCAGAGAAAGTTAATGTAAAGGTGCCATCAGCCCCGGGATTAAGTCCGAGCGGTAAAATTTCTCCTAACTGATTGGTGTTTCGTGCATTGATTGACTGCATATCATCTTTCAAGTTAGTATACAACGTGGGCTGCCCTTGGATACTGTTGAACTTGTACGCCTCATAGAGTGGGTCAAACATAGACGTCATATCGTCTCCAAACGCGATGAATGTTTTATCCGCAAATCCATTGCCGCGCACTTCAACCTCTAATCCATGCTCGTACCAATCATTACGAAAAGTACCTGATGTTGTCGTTCGCATGGCATCTGTAAAGTTCACCGAAACATCTACTCCATTGAGCGTGCCTGCACGAACGGCAAAGCCCTGCGTGGCAGGAATTGACTCCCCTATTGAATATGCTGAATATGTCCCACTATATGTTCCTGAAGGATTATAATATGAGGGAGAATTTACCCCAGTATTACCCACAATGAAGGCATCTCTTGACATAGGTGATGGGTAGGGATTCCCAATGAGATCCCATCCGCTGTAAGCACTTGATGTATTACCAGAGGCTGTATTGCCTGAGCCAGAAAAGTTTACATTATCCACTTGATAGTTAAATGAACCTGAGCCTGGATTTCCAACAATTTCTAAAATGTTACCATTACCCGTTAAGTAGGCTGAGTAGCCTCGGGCAGATTCAAGGCTACCTGATGAGCGAACGACCCAACCTCCTTGATCAACACAGGGACTTGCTGCTGCAGTCGTTGGATTATACTCAAACAGATTACCATAATTCGACCCTTGTCCAAGTGAATTTGGATCACATGGGATACTAGGCGTTACGGCTACGCCATCTGTTCCATTTCCTGAAACTCCACTTCCATATCCGCTAACATCGTCATCCAAATTTGATACAGAAGCCCCCGAAATGGGTGAGGAGATTAAGTGCTGTCTTGCTGTTGCCCCCGCAACATAGAGCTCATCAGTAATTTGTCCTGCATAGGATCCATTTCCTGTAAAGTCGTCTAGATAAGCATCAAATTCTGCATCACTTTGGAGAACCACTGACGCTGAAGCACCTTGAGTGAAGACACCGCTCGACAGTAACAAGGAAGAATCGATATTTAAGGTGCCCGACTGAATCGTAACGCCGTTGGAGTTGTCGACTTCGACTCGATTCGCATTGATCACATCACCATTTATGGTTTGGGATGTACCACCATTGAAAACAAGTTGACCTGTAGAAACATAGCCCCCATTTGTGCTTGAAGTGTACGATGTATTCCCAGCAATCCAAACAAGGCCCGAGGCATTGTCTATTTTACCATTGCTTACCGTTAAATCCCCATTGACATAAAGCGTTGGGTTGCTTCCATCTTGACCATTGACATAAATT
>JAYYPZ010000044.1:0-5591 GCA_036128775.1 Bacteroidota bacterium | reverse complement strand
CGCGATGAAATTGACGTTCTCAAAGGCCTTTTAGAGGAAATTGTTACCGCCGTAACGATGGCTGGTGTAAGCAACTACCCGATCTTTATTGCCCACAAAGGAGAAACTATGGACTTAGGGAGGCCTTTAGCAGAGGACCGTGAGGGAATGGATTGGCAGTTTCGAATAAGTCATTTAGAGGAGATGGTGCATAAGGGAGTCATTGTCCGTGAACATGTAGATGCCTTTCGCGAGCGCTATAAATCAGCTGATCAACATTACACCTTTCTTGTGTTGCATAAGACGCAGCATCAATGGCTTTTTGTGCCTAAGGCGTAGGCTTTTACCGAAAAAAGGATTCGATTTAATTCAACATTTAAAGGTCAGCAACATGCTGAAATTTAATCCCTGCTGACGGAAAGAAAAAGTTACCAATGTCCCAAAACTAGCTCAAGAGATTATTATTGATTAATCAAATTGAAGTAGGCCTTACCCCCCTCAGCATCTGAAATAACTAACTGATAAAATCCATGCGTTAACTCTGTGTTGAGTATTATATTCCTTCTATTGAAATAGAACGATTTCCAAACATTTTTGCCGTCTAAACTGTAAATATCAACGGTTATCTTCTTGTAGATTAACCCTAAATCAATATTGAGTTGATCCTCAAATGTGTTGGGATAAACTATTGGGATGGAATTCATAGTTGAATGAATTAAACCCGTTCCTTGCATTTGAAAAGGTATACACCTACTCGTATCGGCGCAGTTATCAATCGTAATTTCTACTGCATAATTACCGTCGTTATTAGGTTGATAAGTTTGTGCGTTAGCATTAGATATAGGACTAAATCCATTATCACAATTGTACCATTGATAAACCGCACCATTTTGATTTGCCCCAATGGTAAAATCATCAATCATTACAATGGCCGAATCTATCTCTTGTACCTCTAAGACCAATCGAACTAAACTGTCGCATCCACTAATGCTAGTTAACGCGTAAACCACCGTATCCATCGATTGCTCATAGACCACACCATCTATCCATTGATAGCTTCCGCATGCCGACACTGAATCATCAACTGATGATGAATAGGAAATATTTAAATCCAACTCTACGGTTGAATCGCAGCCCGAAGATGATTGTGTTGTGTAAGAATACAGACCCGACTGATTATACATGGTGCCATTCCATTCGAAACTATCGCATGCACTAGCAAACTCATTAACAAAAATCGAATTGTTGATGGTCAAATCCAGAATCAAGATGGAATCACATCCATTTGCTTTTACGATAGTATCCTGGTAAATACCTGATGACGAGTAGGTTAAACCTGTAACATTCCAGGTGTAATCATTACAAGAGTTTACAATTTCAGTAGAACTGTTATTAAGAACATCACATGGAGTTACAATACTGGAGGTAGTTACAGGGGAACTCGTATCAGCTAAATCACAAACTGTTTCGACAGTAAATGTATAGGATGTATTTTCCAATAATCCTGTCACACTAGCGGGAGAAGAAGTAGGGTTTGGGGACAGGGTATCGAGGGTTATACCATCACTGTACCAGAGCAAATACGATGTACTGTTTACATTATTATCGGTAAAAAATACATTGGCCGAATTAGGGCCAGAAGCTGCAGCCCCAACTTGAGTGGGGGGCAAACAAGTTGGTATGCTCTCCACAGCAACATCATCGATATATAGATAATAACCATCCAATCCTCCACTTACCACATGAAATGCAATGTAAACATCCCCAGTATAGTTCGTTAAATCGATAGTATTTGTCTCGTATACAGTATTGCTATATGTTGCATTCGCTAATAATGTATCTGTAAAGTCTAAAGCATTATTACCCGTAGTAGATAGTAAAATTTGAAAATCTTGAGGCTCAAAAGATGATCTGACACGATAGGAATAAGTCAATTCTTGGTTACCTGTCAATGAAATTTGCGGTGTAATGAGGTAGTCATCATTATTTCCAGAATTGAAATCGGTATAAATTGTAGCTGAATTTGAGCCACTTTGTGAATAAAGCGAAGATGTATTCAATGTCCAAGCATCCGCCGTACCGCCATTAATCACTGACCAACATGAGGGTAATCCTGAGTTAACCCCATCAAAATTCTCAACAAATGGAACAGTAAATGGAACACATGGAGTGGTCAAAGATGCTGAAATCGACCGACTGGTGTCCCCGACAGAGCATAAAGCTTCCACCGAAAAGGTATACGTCGTAGCAGAAATCAAACCTGTAATTTGGATTGTATTGGACGTTGGATTTGGACTTATCGTGTCAGTAACTATCCCATCCGAATAGGTGACGATGTATTCCGAAGCATTATTAGGGTCATTAAAACTTAACTCCACCGAAGTTGTGCTCGTTGCAGAAACACTGAAATTAGATAAATCTTGGCATGAAGGAATATTATCGATAATCACATCATCGATGTACAAGTAGTATCCATCCTCGCCCCCATTAGGAACATGAAATGCTATGAAGCAATCGCCACTATATGCACTTAAACTGATGGTATTTGTTTCATATACAGTATTGCTGTAAATCGCGTTTGCCAATAGGGTGTCCGTAAAATCTGAGGCGTTGTTACCCGAAGTAGATATCAAAATTTCAAAATCCTGAGGCTCAAAGGATGATCTCACTCGGAAGGAATAGGTTAGTTCCTCATTTCCTGTCAACGAAACAAGAGGCGTAATGAGATAATCATCATTATCCCCAGTATTAAAATCTGTATAGATCGTCGCTGAATTTGACCCACTTTGGGAATAGAGGGATGACGTATTTGTGGTCCAAGCATCCGCTGTGCCACCATTAATCAGTGACCAACATGATGGTAATCCTGAACTAACCCCTTCGAAGTCCTCAGTGAAAGGAATACCTATCGCATCACACGGAGTCGTGCTAATTGAATTGACTGTGGCACTTGTATCATTAACACTACAAATAGCACGGACGTCAATAAGGTATTCTGTATTGGGTGTTAAACCAGTTAGACTTAATGGAGAAGTAAGCGGATTTGGGCTCACAGTATCTATTGTAGCACCATCTCCGTAAGTGACAAAGTAGCCAAGTGACGTCGCGTTAGGGTCGGTAAAACTTACCTCGATTTGTGTTGAAGAAACAGCGCTTGTGCTCAATGAACTTAATGGCAAACATGAAGGTGGCGGACTGCATGATAGTCTGTATTCAAAGGGTGTTCCAACTATTGAACCGTCAGAAAGGATATAAAATGATATCATTCCCGTGGTGGATTCATATGGACCCCCAATTGCCCCCCTTCCTGTGGCTAAAACATTCCCAGTACCATTAAGGCCGTCAGTAACATAGTAATCATCGCAACATGATTCTGTGGATCCTGCGTCAAAACTGATGGTGATGTAATCTCCTGGATTTATTGCCATGAAATTTATGACAGAATTCGAAAGCGTGCTGTTATTGCTATAGGTTAAGGTACCTGTCGAGTTGCAATCACCGTATGTTGTTACAGTAAAAGCTGAAGTCCAAGCACTTGTGTCAGATGGACCACAAATAGCTCGAATAAAAATATCGTAGGACGTTAAGGAGGATAAATTGGATAAAATCAAGCTCGGCGTGTTAGTAAAAAGTCGATTTCCCAAATCAGGTGTAATACCTGACAAGCCATAGGCTACTTCCCATTCATTGGCATTATTTACATCATACCATAATAGCTCAAAGGATGTAGAGGTAAGGTTAGCAATGGCTAAGGAATCAGGAACTATACATGTAGGTGGTGGACTGCAGCTTACAGAATACTCAATGGGTTCAATAGAAGATGAACTATTGCAATCGACACTTCCATCTGGGACCACTCCCCATGACAAAACACCAGTTGTTGACACGAAGGACAAACCTGCCACATCACCAAAGTTTCCATAGCCACTATACAATAAGTTGCCAGTACCATTAAGTCCGTCGTACACTTCAAGTTCATCGTAAGTATTCTCGACATTTCCACTAATAAAATCTACTGTGATATAATCACCGCTTGAGACCACCGTAAAATTCTGCCACACCACTGATCCTGTGGTATAACAAAAACTGACGTTAGAGACAGGGCACGGGGTCTGAGATCTAACACTTAATGCGCTCAGCATTGTAGCAAAAGCAAGTAAAAATTTAATTCGGATTGAGTTCATCATGACCAATTTTGATACAAGTAAAGATAGTCAAGAGCAATTCAATGAGAAAAGCGATGTAGTTCATCTCTACATACGCAAGATTAAAATTGATGTTTTCTTTCAAATCTCTTTGTCCACGATTGGCATGTCTCATCATACCTTGTGCCTTCCATTCAAACAATACCAGCATCTAGCTCGTTGTATACACAATGCATAAAAAACCCTTTCTCCCTGAAAAAACCTGTCCTGTATGCAATCGCCCCTTTGCTTGGCGTAAGAAGTGGGAAAAGAATTGGGATAATGTCAAATATTGCAGTGAACGCTGTCGACGTAATTCCAAAAAACCCAATGTATGAAAGCGCCTGACGTTGTATACTTGCATTTGTATTGATGAGTAATGAGCCCATGAAATCCTACGATGTATCGCAAAAACTCAATCTAGCTTGTGTTCAAGCCATTGAAGAGGCTTTTGGCCATGAGGTGAGTACGAATGATATCGTACTTCAACATACTCGAAAAGACTTTGATGGTCAATACACCTTAGTTACTTTTCCCTTTACCCGATACAGCAGGCTTTCACCAGAAGAAACAGGCAAGGCTATTGGAGAGGTATTACAAAAGAATTGTCCCTTAGTTCAACAATATAATACGGTAAAAGGGTTTTTAAACCTTGAGATAGAAGACCAGGTTTGGCTCGATGTATTTACCACATTACATCAGGATAAAGAGTCCTTTTCATTGCCCTCAACCGGCAAAAAAGTGGTGCTCGAATATTGCGGTCCGAACACCAATAAACCTCTACACCTAGGCCATATACGAAATATGCTCATAGGCTATGCGAGTGCTAACTTACTCAGCCGCGTGGGACATCAGGTGCATAAAGTAAATATCTATAATGATCGCGGCATTGCTATATGCAAATCCATGGTTGCCTGGAAACACTTCGGTGAAGGAAATACCCCAGAAACCACGCAGACTAAAGGCGATCATTTCGTTGGAGAATTCTACGTAGCCTTCGATCAAGCTTATAAAAAAGAAGTAGAAGAACTGATGGCTGAGGGAAAAACCAAGGAAGAAGCAGAAAACAATGCCCCCTTACTCCTTGAGGCTCGATCCATGCTCCGGCAATGGGAAAAGGGTGATCAAAAAACTATAGAACTCTGGAATATGATGAATTCTTGGGTCTACGACGGTTTTGAAGAAACGTTCTCAAGACTGGGAGTTGACTTTGAGAAACACTACAAGGAAAGTGACTATTACCAAGATGGTAAACGCCTTGTAGAAGAAGGCCTTCAGCAAGGAATTTACACACAACGAGAAGATGGATCAATTTGGGTTGATTTGACGAAAGAAGGGCTTGATGAGAAACTTCTCCTACGCGGCGACGGAACGTCGGTATACATTACCCAGGATATGGGTATCGCTGAGGCACGATACCAAGACTTT
>JAYYPZ010000043.1:0-32875 GCA_036128775.1 Bacteroidota bacterium | reverse complement strand
GGTATTTTCTTTTCGGGAAGTTTTTGCTCCATCTTTTGGCTCAAGAAGCGTGGTCTTATGAAAGGGCTAAGTCAATCCAATGAGTTGATTAGTCGTGATGAAGGAATGCATTGTGAGTTCGCCGTTCATCTCTACAAAATGCTTAAGCATAAGTTGTCTTACGAGGACATTAAAGCCATTATCTGTGATGCGGTAGAGGCAGAAAAGGAATTTGTGCGTGATGCCCTTCCTGTATCCTTGATCGGTATGAATGCAAATAGCATGATTGAATACATCGAGTATGTCGCCGATCACTGGATTACTGCATTGGGTTATCCGGCCCACTACCATACGTCGAACCCATTCCAATGGATGGACATGATAAGTATGGAACGCAAAACTAATTTCTTCGAAAGCCGAGTTTCCGAATACCAATTAGCTGGCGTAAAGAATAGAGGAAAAATGGGTCAATCACAAGATGAGACGGAAGAAATAGACGAATTCGAGTTGGGAGACATTGAATTCTAAATCAATACGCGAGATAAAGTAAACCACCAAAAAATTTAGAACAAGACTATGTATGTAATCAAGCGAAATGGCAGAAAGGAACAGGTGATGTTCGACAAAATCACCTCACGGATTAATAAACTTTCTTATGGTTTGGATCCTAACTATGTGCAACCCTTTAAAATTGCCCAAAAAGTGATTAATGGCTTATACGAAGGAGTCACAACTGCTGAGCTTGATGAATTGGCCGCGGAGGAATGCGCAACCATGACAACAGAGCATCCTGATTATGCCATTCTTGCTGCCCGAATTGCGGTTTCAAATCTTCATAAACGCACCAAGAAAAATTTCTCCGAGGTCGTAACCGACCTATATAACTATATAGACCCTGTGACACAAAAGTCAGCGTCACTGGTCAGTAAAGAATTGTACGAGGTGGTACAGAAAAATCAGGAGGAATTGGATGCTGCCATCATCCATTCTAAAGATTATCACTACGATTTCTTCGGATTCAAAACACTAGAACGAGCTTATCTTTTGCGTCTTGATGGAGAAGTAGCAGAGCGCCCTCAACACATGTTGATGAGGGTTTCGCTTGGAATTCATATGGAGGATATTGAGTCAGCACTCGTTACATATAAACTCATGTCAGAGCGTTGGTTTACTCACGCAACACCTACTTTGTTTAATGCAGGGACACCGAAACCTCAAATGTCTTCATGTTTCCTTTTAACTATGAAGGATGACAGCATTACAGGTATTTTCGACACTCTAAAGCAGTGTGCTGAAATTTCGAAGTCTGCCGGTGGAATTGGTCTAAGCATTCATAACATTCGAGCGAATGGCAGCTATATAAAAGGCACAAACGGAACATCGAATGGTATAATTCCAATGCTTCGTGTATTTAACAATACGGCCCGCTATGTAGACCAGGGTGGCGGAAAACGTAAAGGTGCTTTCGCTGTTTACTTGGAGCCATGGCATGCAGACATTCATGACTTCCTTGAGCTCAAGAAAAATCATGGTCATGAAGAAAATCGAGCCCGCGATCTTTTCTATGCTATGTGGATTCCTGATTTATTCATGGAGCGTGTTAAGGAAGATGCTGACTGGTCACTATTCTGTCCCAACGAAGCACCAGGTCTAGCGGATGTACACAGTCAGGAGTTTAAGGACTTGTATGAGCGGTATGAGGCAGAAGGAAAGGCTCGAAAAGTTGTTAAAGCCCGTCAAATTTGGTTGGAGATTCTAAAGAGCCAAATCGAAACAGGAAACCCATATATCCTATATAAGGATGCTGCGAATGCTAAGAGTAATCAGCAGAATCTGGGAACAATCAAATCATCCAACCTATGTACTGAAATCATTGAGTACACAGCACCGGATGAAGTGGCAGTATGTAATCTAGCCTCGATTGCTTTAAACCGATTCGTTACGGATAAAAGGGAATTCGATTTCCAGAAACTGTATGATGTATCCTATCAGGTAGCCTTAAACCTAAATCGGGTTATTGATGGTAACTATTATCCGGTAGAAGAAGCGCGGAACTCGAACATGCGTCATCGTCCTATTGGAATTGGCGTTCAGGGTTTGGCAGATGCTTTCTTAATGCTTCGCCTACCTTTTACTTCGCATGAAGCGAAGTTGCTTAATCGCGACATATTTGAAACAATCTACTTTGCTGCAGTCACTGCATCGAAGGATATGGCTAAACGCGAAGGCCCATATCAAACATTTAAGGGTTCTCCAATGAGCGAAGGGAAATTCCAGTTCGATCTTTGGGGAGTAGAACCAACCGATCGCTACGACTGGGAAGGACTGCGTAAAGAGGTAATGGAGCATGGTGTGCGAAACAGTCTGCTTCTTGCCCCAATGCCAACTGCTTCTACGTCACAGATCCTAGGAAACAATGAGTGCTTTGAACCTTACACTACTAATATTTATACAAGAAAGGTGTTGAGCGGAGAATTTATTGTAGTTAACAAGCACCTCCTTCGAGACTTAATCGACTTGGATTTATGGAATGAGCAGATGAAAATGCGCTTAATCAAGGCACGGGGCTCTGTTCAAGATATTGAAGAGATTCCTGCTGAAATCAAGCAATTGTATTTGACGGCATGGGAACTTTCTCAAAGAGATATCATTGATATGGCGGCTGATCGTGGTGCTTACATATGTCAAAGCCAAAGTATGAACGTGTTCATGCAAGATGCCACCATCAAGAAACTTAATGCAATGCATTTCCATGCTTGGCAAAAAGGTCTAAAAACAGGAACATACTACCTCCGAACTCAAGCAGCACGAGCAGCGGTTCAAATGGGGCTAGACAATTCACTAAAGAAAGTGTCAGCACCCAAAGAAGAAGCTCAAGCTGTACAGCAGGTTGCTTCAAAGCCCGTTCAGAAAGCGCAATCGAGTGTTGTTCCAGCAGAGAGTCCTGCATCAAAGTCAACTCCAGTGGTTTCTGAGGTTTCAAAGCCTGAAGAAACCATGTCGGAACAGGAGGCTATACAGGCTGTCAAAGCATGTAGCATTGACAATCCAGACTGTGAGAGCTGTTCAGGTTAAGATTCTGTCAGCAGCTTAAGTAGAAAGTGGGTAAGGATTAGAACAGGTAGTAAGTATACCAAGCTATACCGAATAATGTAACCCATAAAGGATGGCATTTTAACACCGTTCTGTTCAGCAATTGACTTGACCATGAAATTGGGAGCATTTCCTATATAGGACATTGCTCCAAAGAATACTGAGGCTATGGATATGGCCAAGAGCATAGGCTCGGGTCGCGCTAAAAAGAGAAGGACATCGGCCTTGTCAGCAATATTTAGCCCATACTTACCCATTCCTGCAGATAGAAAGTTAAGATAGGTTGGCGCATTGTCTAAGATACCTGAGAATATTCCGGTGCCCCAGTAAAGCGTATCTGTAGTAATGAGTTTCGCTCCTGTCTCGGATTGAGCAAATCCCCTAATCAAATCTAAGGCAGGCATCATGGTTGCGAATATTCCAATAAAGAGGAAGGCAACTTCTCGAATGGGTTCAAAGGTGAATTCATTTCCTTGTAATGCACTTTTTGAAGACAAACGATAGCCAATAAGAAGTGTAAGCATCATTAAGACCTCTCGGAGATAACTCATTTTCCCCCCGTCGTAGGTGATATAGGCCCACGAAGGCATATCAATCACATTGGGATCAAGAAAAACGAATCCACAAATCAGCCCAAGAAAGAGGATGTTGTGGCTTCCACTAATGCGTATACTATTGGCTACTTGACTGTCTTTGGTGTTTGCACGCTCTTTTCGGAGGGATCTTGTGTCCAAGACAAAGAATATGGCTGATAGCATTATTACAGCAAAAGCCCAATAGGGTGCAGCATGTTGCAGTGTCCAAAAGAAGGGAACACCTTTAAGGAACCCTAGGAATAGCGGGGGGTCCCCAATGGGTGTTAGCGATCCACCAACATTACTTACAATAAATATGAAAAAGACGATGTGGAAAGGCTTGATTCGAGACTTATTTAGTCGAATAAAGGGTCTTATCAAAAGCATAGAGGCTCCTGTAGTACCAATAACATTAGCCAATATGGCCCCAAAGATCAACAGCCCTACATTGATCATCGGTTTACTTTGAAGATCCGCTTCAATTAGGATTCCGCCCGATACAACGAAAAGGCTTCCTACCAGGGCGATAAAGGACATGTATTCAAACAAGGCGTGAATCGGGGCATGGGTGTTTTTTAAAGCAAAAACATAGTAGGCTACTACAATCGTCCCGAGGAGAATGGCGACTAAGGGATAGCGTTTGTGCCAGAAATGCTCGTAGAACAAGGGCCCGGTTGCAATCATGCCTAGTAAGAGGACAAAGGGTAACACCGCAGCGGGATGTGGGGCATGATCGTCATGCCCGCCATGGTCTTCATCTACGGCATGTTCGTGATGGTTTCCTTCAATCTCGGTGTGATCTCCTTCATGGCTAGGGGTGGCATAGCCTTGAGTAAACCCTGAAAAAAAGAGCAGGGCTAAGGCAAGTAAAATTTGTTTTGGTTTCATAAAGTTAGGCTCGAAGTTTGGCAATTGCTCGTCCGAGGCTTCGGCGGGCTATGCCGTGTTTGTCTTGGTTTTCGTTATGTACATCTTGTAAGGCCTGACGCACACAATTGGAGACATCCTCAAAAATGGCGTCTTCATGGATTATGGCATTTGGCTGCATTAAATAGCCAAATGTTCTCGCCATACCACAGTTCGCTATAAAGTCAGGAATAATGGCTGTGAGGTTATCGGCGTAACTGGCGGTAGGGCCATAGAAGATGTCTTCATCGGCAAAAGGCACGTTCGCTCCTGCGCTAATTGCTTGAAGGCCGGCTTTGGATAATCGTTCAACATTATCTTTGGAAACGAGCCTTGAGGCGGCGGATGGTAGAAAAATTTCACAGGGCACATCCCAAATCGAACGGTTGACATCATCGAATGAAAGCATACCATCTGCATGAAGGGAATTCCCCTTGCGGGTATTAATTAGCTCGATCAAACGCTCATGAGGAATACCTTCTTCATCAATGATTCCTCCGGCACGATCAATAATTCCTGTTACAATGGCGCCACGCTGACTTAGATAAAATGCTGCTGGTGCTGCCACATTGCCCCATCCTTGCACGATGATGCGCTTTCCTTCAACACTGCTACCATTCCATAGATCATAATAATGTTCGATGCCCTTGGCTACTCCATATCCTGTGATGAGATCCGCAATGCAGTAGTTTTCTGACAGGCTAGGGGTTAGGGAAGCATTTTCAATACGTTTACTGACCCCCTTGCGCAACTGTAAGATGCGTTGCACGCGATCCTGCTCTGCCAAACCAAAGTGCCCATTAAGAATGCCTTCTTGTGGGTGCCAAAGTCCATAGGATTCCGTGATAGGAACCACTTCTTTTATTGCATCAACATTGAGGTCACCTCCTGTGCCATAATATCGCTTTAGAATAGGTGCTACTGCTCTATACCAACGTTTAAGAACTCCTTCTTTGTCAGGGTGGAATGGATCGAAGTCAATGCCCGATTTGGCCCCGCCAATGGCCGGCCCAGTAACGGAGAACTTTATTTCCATGACCTTAGCCAAGGATACAACCTCATGTAGGTTGAGGCCTTTACGCATTCGTGTTCCGCCTCCCGCAGCCCCGCCACGCAGTGAATTAATGACGAGATAACCTTTAGCATCCGTCTCGCTGTCGCTCCATTGAAAAACGACTTCAGGTGTTTTGGCTTTATATTCTTCGAGAAAGGGTATTGTTTTCATATCGATAGGTTAAAAATACGCCATCGATAGGAAAGTTTTGTGCTGTCTCTTATGCTTTACATTTCCGCCTTTGCAGTCATGTATCTATGGATAACAAGATTAGATGTTACTATGTGGCTTGAGTATGTTTGGAATGAACAAACGATTATGGTCTGGGAAGCATTACAACCGATAGACCCCTCAAGCTTTATTCAGGGAGGGAAATACAACAAGGCACAAATTGGGAGTCATTTGATTTCATGGGACGGCGCACCGGATTGGGAGTCATTTGATATTGGCATTGTTGCCGTTAAAGAGGATCGAACATCTGTCTACAATCCAGGGTGTGGCCATGGATCGCATGATATACGTAAACAGTTTTACAGTCTCTATGCACACTATAAATGTCCAAGAATACTTGATGTAGGAGATATAGAAGCTGGACATACTGTAATGGATACCTACTCTATTCTTTCTAAACTGAGTGCAGAATTTGTGCGTCATGGCAAAGTTCTCTTAATCTTAGGGGGCAGTCATGATCTTACTATTGGTCAGTACAAGGGTCATGCCGATGCTGGACATAGAGCGCACTTAATTCAAGTGGATGAGCATATTGATATGCGCGATGCTGAAGATGTCGATTCAACAAGCTTCCTACGGCACATGTTAAAAAACAACGAAGGATTTGTCGAGGATTTCACCCATTTTGGCCATCAGCAATTCTACAACGACCCTGCCTTTGTTCAACATTTAGAATCTCTTGATGCCGACCATATGAGGATGGGGGATTTTCGAGCAAACTTGAATGATGCAGAGGCATTCTTTAGAAATGCCCATGTATTGAGTTTTGACGTGTCGGCCATGATGAGCGCGTATGCTCCGGGTAACATTTTAACCTCACCGAATGGATTGTCAGGGACGGAGGCATGTCAGATTTTTAGATATGCAGGATTTAGCCCCTACATGAATTCTGTAGGAATTTATGAATACAACCCGCACCTGGACCAAAATCACCTCACAGCTAAGCAAATCAGCCAGATGCTTTGGTACTTTTTAGAAGGATATTCTATTCGAAGGGATGAGACGCCAGCACTTAATGACGCTCGATTTGTTCAGTATCAGGTTGTCATGTCAAGCCTTGATCAAGAGTTGGTGTTTTGGAAAAGTCGCGTGACCGAGCGCTGGTGGATGGAGTTTGCCGGCGATAACGGAAAATCAGTTTTTGTGGCCTGTCAGGATAAGGACTATGCCTTAGCCTTAGAAAATGAGCTATCCGATCGTTGGATGAGGGCTTTTCGCCGAAGTGATCTTGGCTAATCAAGTAATTCTTCGAGCCTACAACTTCTTGAACCTTTGATAAGAATCGAACACGGACTATTGCTTTGATGGAGTAAATGCTCCTTTAAGTCCTCTTTGTTCGTGTAAAAGGATTGATTTCCTGCTAAAAGAGCGTGAGAAAATTCATCGCCATAAAACAGGGACTCCGATATGTCTAATGTCTGTAGATAATCTACTAAGGCTTGGTGTTCATCTCTACTGTACTTCCCGAGTTCTTTCATTTCACCTAGAATCAAAATTTTCTTTCCAGCTCTTGCCATAAATCCATCAATCGATGCCCGCATACTGCTTGGATTCGCATTATACGCGTCAAGCACAATGGTGGCTTTATTCCTTTTTAGGTATTGTGATCGATTGTTTTCGGGATTATATTCTAACAGGGGCGGAAGGTAGTCTTCTGACTTAATAGAAAAGTGATTACATAAGGCTGCTGCGCCGATTACGTTGTTTCTATTGAAGCTTCCTTTAAGATGAAATGGTGTTTTTTTCTCCTGGTCACAATGTTGAAGAATGTCTCCATCAACTTCGATAGGCAATGAAAAGTCCGCGGATGGTTGTAATCCGAAGGATGTTTTGTCTGTGTAGTTGCTCAACATTTTTGCAATGCCTTCTTCGGCAGCAGGATAAAACACTTCTCCTCCTGACGAACACACCGCATCAAACAACTCCATTTTCCCTTTTAAAACCCCTTCTAATCCACCAAATCCTTCTAAATGGGCCTTTCCAATATTAGTAATCAAACCATGACTTGGCTTGGCCCACGTGCAATAGCTTTCAATTTCTCCTTTATGGTTGGCGCCCATTTCGATAATAGCAATATCATGATCCTGTGTGATGCGAAGTAGGGTAAGCGGAACGCCTATGTGGTTGTTGAAATTCCCCTTGGTGGCAAGCACGTTAAATTGGGCGCTTAGTCCCCGTTGAAGAAGCTCTTTAACTGTAGTTTTTCCATTTGAACCTGTTAATCCGATGACTGGAATGGAAAAGCGTTCCCGATGTTTTAGAGCCATATGTTGCAAACACTTTAGGCTGTCTTCAACGAGGATACAGTTTTCTCCAACAACGGCTTCTTCCTCATCGACTATTGCACCCATCGCGCCTTGATTTAGGGCATCTTGGACAAAGCGATTCCCATTGAAATTTCGTCCTTTCAATGCCACAAAAAGTTGGTTTGAGTAGACCTTGCGTGTGTCGATGGTTATTCCGCTACTTTGAAGAAAGAGCTCGTAAGCTTTCATAGTGATAAGTTATAAAAAAAAAGCCTTCACAATGGAAGGCTTTTATATTGAGTTTGGCGGGTACTAATTAGTCATGCCATATCGATTTTTTACTAGCAAAATCATTACCTGTATTGGTTTCAACTCCCCCACAAATAGCACCGATACAAGGCATTGCGAGACGGAATCCAAGCGTATTTAATGATTCATCTTGATTTAAGTAGCGACGTGTTCCAGGGCTCATATACCAAGCCATGTCTTTCCATGAACCTCCTTTGTAGACGCGAGCTTCATTGTTCACGAAGGTATTCTGCGCAATATACATCGATGAATCCGATTGACCTTGCGCTCGAGATAAGCTGTCACCATCGATATAGTCAATAGCATTTGCCACTTGATAATTTCTTCGGCTAGAAAGCTCTTGAGCATCTTCTTCCACTTGGATAATTCGTCCTGTAGAGTCGTTAAATACAGGGTTGTTCGAAGCATCCATGCTGTCCGAAGTAAATACATTTCCACGATAGCCATTTAGATTGCCTATATCAGCTGATGACATTGGACGGTATATATCTTTAACCCACTCGCTGACATTACCTGCCATATTATATAGACCGTATGCATTAGGCATTCCTGTGATGACTTTTGCAGTGTAAGCCGCTCCGTCTTCCTTAGACCCAGCCATTCCGGAGTAGTCTCCAGGGCGACGTTGGAAGTTGACTAAAAACTTACCCATATCTTTTCCTTGATCATGTCGGAAAACATAGGAAGGTCCCTCCCAAGTATAAATTTTACCTTCAACTACACGGTTATCGTCTGGGTGCAATTTGCCGCCGATTTGAGCAATTGCTGCAAACTCCCATTGAGCTTCCGTAGGTAATTCGTATGCTGGAAAGAATATACCATCATCCGCTCGGATGATTCGTCCTTCTTTAGATCCTGAAGAATCAGCAGCATAGTTTTTGGGTAGATTTTGACCATTTACCGTATTCTCATCGTAGGAGAAGTTTTCGTTGAGGTAACCCTCTGTTGTGAAAAATGAACCTGAGTTTTGGTTGGTAAGTGCACCCTCTTTGATATTTAGGATCCCTCGGTCAACTAAGACTTTTTCGTTTACACGGTCCGTTCTCCACGCCGCATAATCAACAGCTTGTTCCCAACTTACACCAACTACAGGGTAGTCGTCGAAACCAGGAGAGGTGAAGTAATAGTTTCTTAAGTTTTCATTGTATTCCAACTCTTCTCTCCATACATCTTGGTCAGGCATGGCAGCCTCTACCATGTTTGGATAGTTCTCTTGGTATATCGCGCGCATCCAGTAGATGTATTCGCGATAATTGAGATTCGTTACCTCGCATTCGTCCATAAAGAAAGGATCAACCTCCATGGTTTTGGATTGGTTGTCCCATAGATACATGACATCTTGAGAGCGGTTACCCATTTCAAAAGTTCCGCCAGGAATAAAGATTAAGCCAGGGGCTGTTTCTTGACCTGATTTCGCGACTTCAGTACGTTTTTCTATGCCGCCGAATTCTTCGTTATTGTATTCCCATCCTGTGTTTGAAGAGGCTGG
Organism: Bacteroidota bacterium; assembly: GCA_036128775.1. Taxonomy (GTDB): domain Bacteria; phylum Bacteroidota; class Bacteroidia; order Chitinophagales; family UBA8649; genus UBA8649. The sequence goes on along the minus strand of JAYYPZ010000043.1, from coordinate 22,993 downwards.
TTTTTCACAGCTTGTCAGCACAAGACCAAGGAAGGCAGCAGATAAAAATGCTATGTTTCTCATTTGTGGATAAATTTCAAGAAAGACAAATATAATTGAATATATCAATGGTTAGTATAAAAAATGACTAGGACACAATAATTTTCCTTCGATATAACTTGGCCGAACGCTATTGGCCTCTTTAGATAAGTTAAAGATTAAAGAAACCTCATGAGAAGCTTGCATGGCCGAAGCTTGCGCAAAGTGTATATCGTGGCTGTACATTAGTTTAAATTGCTGAAGGGCAAAGCCCAACCCTGTATAAACGGCATCACTGCCCCCTATAGTATGTCGGAAGCCCAGAGAAAAAAACATGGGGTAAATCGTTACCTCGGTTCCCAACGTAATTCGGTTTAATTCCCCTTGATGGGAAAATAGCGCAAAGGGGCTTATAAAATTGCTTGGTTTTCTTCTCACGTCAAGAGGAAAGGAATAACTTCCATGAACACGAAATCCCCCATTTTTGATAGAGTTTTCAAAGAGAGCAGGACTTGGTAAAAAGTTGTAGAAACTCAAACCAAGATATCCTCGAGGGCTAACAATACTCAGTCCGGCATTCATATTAAACTCGTGGAGATTGGGTTGAAGTTGGCCAGCGTCTGCGCTCGTATTGGGTATTCCACTAATATTTGTGAAGCCATAGACAGGATCGATTTGATCCAAAAACCTGAGGTTATTTACGTCATATCCCTGAAATTGATAAAGGGCACTAAGGCCAATTCTGACGGCAAACGTATTGATGCGATTTCGTGCTTGATAGGCATAGGATGCAGCAAAAGCACTTCGTTTGTAGAGACCGTCACCCACTTGATGTTGATCTACAGACAGGCCAATTCCTCCGCTTAACGATTCTACGTGCTGGGCGTAGTCCACATGATAACTTGTAAATCCGCCATTCGCCCCCCCGTTGAGCTGTGGCCATTGATTGCGATAGAGCAGTGCAATTCTTGGACCATGTGCAATGCCGGTTAGGGAGGGATTTAAACTACTCGGAGACATTTGAAACTGACTGTATTCAACAAACTGCGCTTGAACACCACCTATTGAAAACAACAACATAAAAAGTGTTGCTAGCAGAATTTCTGGTTTGAATAGAAGTCGATTCATATTCCTTGTTGTGTAAAGGTACAGCCCTGTGAGCATTTTAAAAATCTTACGCTCACCAATATGGCGCTACGTTGCAATATCCTACCTTTATAGACGTTCCTATAATGCTCTTCAAAAAGCATAACGCCAAGGTATATGATTGATTGTGTCCAATTCATGTTTTCTCTGCGACGCGCTTACCGCTCTGTTAACGTCGCATGGGGCGATATGCGTAATAGGGTTTCCCTTGCTTTTCTCTTTATGGGGTGTGTGACTGGCGCCTCTGCCCAGTTGAATAGTAGCGTGCTGAGTCAAGGTTCTTGGTATTTTCTAGAAACATCAAGTGATGATGCTTATGTGTTGGATGGAGACCTTTTGTATGGAGACATGCAACTTTCCGCGCCAATTCCTTTTGCTACTCTTGGGTTATTTTCGTCTTCTGAGGGTCCTTTAAAAGAGGAGAACAGTGCTCGTCGTGCAAAAGGATTACAAGAACTCCCAACCCACCATGTGGATGAAAACAACAACGGCTTGTTTGATCAAGAAGATGCTATTGTTTTTTATAGTCATGGACCCCATGATTGGATTCTTGAAAACAGTGAAGTAAGTCTCGATTTTAATCACTATTCGGATGTGGCGGGGTTTTTCTTTACGCCAGATCAAGGAAGTGGTCTGCAAGCGACTCAAGTGATGAGTGTTTCATCAACCACGACGGTTGGAGATTATGATTTTCTAGCTTTCTGGAAAGAAGATGATGTTAATCTTTATCAATCAGGAAGGCGTTGGCTGAGCAACCCTATGACGACAACCAATTCATCAATGTCTTGGAATCTTGATCTTTCAAATAAAGTAAATGCAGCGCCTTTGACGGTAGCACTTCGTGTAGCAAGTGCTTCGGAGAGCAATGCCACTACCCAATTGCGCCTTAATGGCCAAAGTATATCGAATCTTTCTTTACCCTCTTTGGGCAATGGTACTTACCGTGATGTTGCACGGGCGGCATCTACTTCGATTACCACGACGGCATCTTCTGGGCCATCCACCTTCCAATTAACCTATTCAACGTCTGATCCACAAGGGAAGGGCTACCTAGAAGACATGATTTGCCATACACGAAAAAACCTTGCCCCAAGCAATGGAAGGCTGCGTTTTCGTGATGTGAGCCAAGTCCAATCAGGGGGCAGCGCAACCTATGCCGTTTCTGTTTCCTCAAATACTCCTTGGTTAGCATGGGATGTAACCATCGCTTACGCTCCCTTTGCCATTGAAACAAGTCAATCGGGGAATTCCCTTGAATTTGGTGTAACGACGGATTCATTAAGAGAGTTCTTGGCTTTTGATCCTTCTCAGCGTGCTAGTTTTCCAAGGCCTAGTTATGTAGGGACTGTATCTAATCAAAACTTGCGAGGAATCGTCTCCACCGATATGGTTATTGTTACATCCTCTGCCATGCAATCCGCTGCGGAGGCTTTGGCTAACCACCGCGAGCAGGGCTATGGTCTAGATGTTGAGGTAGTTACTATAGACCAGGTATATAATGAATTTTCATCGGGACAAGCTGATTTATCGGCCGTACGAGATTTTATGCGAATGCTATACAAAGGCGCTGCGAGCCCCGAGGAACGTCCCAAATACCTATTGCTGTTGGGTGACGCTTCATTTGATCCGAAAAATCGTGTAAGCTCAGGCAGTCGAAACATAATACTCACCTATGAGAGTCCGGAGTCTTTTAGCCCTCTACAAACCTATGCGACGGATGACTTTTATGGATTCTTAGATGATAATGAGGGCTCCAATATTGCCACAACAAGTCAGCCTAGTGATTTGGATATTGCTATCGGGCGTCTTCCCGTGGCAACTAGCCAAGAGGCCATGGACTTGGTTGAGAAAATTATAGATTATGATGACGGCGGTCATTTTGGTGACTGGCGCAACCGAGTAACCTTTGTTGCAGACGATGAAGACAATGAGTTGCATATGCGTGATGCAGATGAATTGGCGGATTGGGTAAGGCTTAATCAACCCAATCTAAACGTCGACAAAATTTACCTTGACGCCTTTGCTCAAGTTAATGCTGCGGGAGGTGATCGCTATCCTTCGGTAAATGAGGCCATTGACAGGCAACTGTTTAAAGGAAGCCTCATTGTGAATTATACGGGCCATGGTGGACCTGAAAATTGGGCGCAGGAACGCGTCTTTAATCGAGAGGATATGGCCGAACTGTCCAATAGTGAACGACTTCCCTTGTTTATCACAGCAACATGTGATTTTTCTGTCTATGATGATCCTGACGAGATAACAGCGGGAGAGGTTTTGATCACTAATCCCAATGGGGGTGCTATTGCCTTGGTTACCACGTCAAGGCTTGTTTTTTCTTCCAGCAACCGAATCATTAACAATAGCTACATAGAGAATTTGCTACCTGTTGGTGGAAGTGTACCTACGATTGGAGAGGCACTTCGGTTGGCCAAAAATGCCATACCACAAAATGCAAACAACAGAAAGTTTACCCTACTTGGTGATCCATGTACTCGACTAGCCATTCCGAAGTATAGCATTCATACGGTAGCAATTAATGGGAATCCTCCAGGCAGTTATGATACCTTAAAGGCGCTGTCAGAAGTTACAATTCAAGCGGAAGTCCGTGATGAAAACGATATGCTTTTAACAAGCTTTAATGGAATTGCTATCCCGAGCGTTTTTGATAAGGTTTCCGATCTATCTACGCGTGCCAATGATCCCGACGCCGATATATTTACTTATCAGGCGCAACAGAATTTGCTCTTTAAGGGTCAATCCTCCGTGAACAACGGCCAATTCACGTTTTCGTTTATCGTGCCCAAGGACATTAACTATGCGATTGGCGAAGGAAAGCTAAGCTATTATGCGAGTCCGAATACAGGAATAATGGATGCAGCGGGCCATGACCAAAGTGTATTGATCGGTGGAACCTCGGCAAATCCTGTCGTAGATAATGAAGGGCCTCAAGTAGACGTATTTATGAATGACGCTTCCTTTCAGTTTGGTGGTCTTACAGATGCCAATCCAACACTCTACGTCAAATTGCGCGATGAAAGCGGTCTAAATACAGTAGGTAATGGTATTGGCCATGATATCATAGGGACGCTTGACAACAACACACAGGCTCAGTTTGTCTTGAATGACTTTTTTAAATCCGCTTTGGATTCGTTTACGCAGGGAGAAGTTTACTACCCGTTAAATAACCTAGAGGATGGCAGGCACAGTATTCGAGTGCGAGCTTGGGATGTATCCAATAATAGTGGTGAGGGCTATACTGAATTTGTGGTAGTCTCAGCGCCTCAATTGGCCATTGAACATTTACTCAATGCTCCTAACCCTGTGATACATTCCACCTCTTTTCTTTTTGAATTCAATAATCCCGGTGAGGCTGCAGGTCTAGAAGCAAGGATTGAGATTTTTAACGCCTATGGCGAACGGGTTCAAACCCTTGTTTATCCGCTTAGTATTCTTGAAGGATATCGTGTTGCTCCGGGCGAGCTTACCTGGGATGGCAGGGATGCTTCAGGAGCTCCGTTAGCCAGGGGCACCTACCTTTATCGCCTACAAATTATTGGAAGTGATGGTAGGAAGGCAGAAGCCTGTGAGAAATTGGTACTTTTACGTTAACCGAATAGCATGAGATATACAGCAATTATTTTACTATTGAGTCTGTTTACAGCACAGCTCTCCGCTCAAAATGTCGATAATCAAGACATTATTGATGCCAATACCATTACGACAGCCGTTCCCTTTCTTCGAATAAACCCTGATGCGCGATCGGGAGCCATGGGTGATGTTGGACTAGCCTTAGGGGCGGATGCCAATGCTATTTTCACAAATCCAGCGCGCATGGCCTTCATAGAAAGTGAATATGGGGTGTCAATGACCTTTGTTCCGTGGCTGCGAAACCTTGTTCGAGATGTTTATCTAGCGGACTTAGTGGGTTACTATCGATTACCTAATGCCCAGACCATTTCGTCTTCAATGCGTTATTTCTCTTTGGGTGAAATTCAGTTCACCGACAATCAGGGAAATTCTCTTGGCACAGGCCAACCCAAGGAGTTTGCTATGGATTTAAACTATGCGAGAGCTTTTGGTGAAGAGGGAGGTTTTCAAACAGGAGTGGGCGTAGGACTTCGCTATATCTATTCGAATTTATCGGTGAGTAGCAATGTAAGCAGTGGTCCTGATATTCGTCCTGGGCATGCTGCGGGGGCTGATGTATCTGTCTTTATGACGAAGCCTTATAAGTTGGATAAGATAAAAGGGATGGATTTTAATATGGGGCTTGCGATTACCAATATTGGTAGCAAAATGACCTACACTCAAAATGCGGTAAACAAGGATTTCATTCCAACGAATCTTGGAATTGGTTTCGGCGCAGACCTTCATATTGATGATATTCATAGTGTGGGTATATACGCCGACGTAAATAAGCTTCTTGTTCCAACACCTGATACCGTAGATGCTAATAATGATGGCGTATTTGATTATCGTGAGCGCTCGGTTGTTGGGGGCATGTTTTCTTCCTTTGCAGATGCTCCAGGAGGGTTTAAAGAGGAGTTAAGAGAGTTTTATGTTGGCGCGGGTGTCGAGTATTGGTATAACAAGCAATTTGCGCTTCGCATGGGGTATTTCTATGAGCACCCAACAAAAGGAGCTCGCAAGTTCTTAAGTGCTGGTGCAGGAGTTAAGTATTCAGTATTCTCCTTGAATTTCGCGTATTTAATTCCTACTTCTTCGAATAGAAACCCACTTGACAATACACTACGATTTAGTTTGCTCTTTGAATTTAATAAGGATAGTGAGGCAGCACCAATTGGTGTGCAATAACTAAGGACCTATGTCAAACGATTATGTACGGTTCATAGGTCGTCCACCCTCTATATTTTATCGTTGGGGTTTATTTAGCTTATTTGTGCTTTTTTTGGCAAGCATCCTTGTCAGTCTAGTCATGGAGGTCCCCAAAAAGGTAAAGGCTCCTGCAGATGTTACTGCCGCTGAAGCGTCAAGCCCGATAGTAGCAAACCATACAGGTCTAGTTGATGCGGTGCATTGCACGGAAGGCTCTTACGTTAATGAAGGTGACCTTCTTTTTCGCCTAGCCTCTGAGGCTGATTACAATGATGTTCTATCATTAGAAACATGGCTCAATACATTGGACTCATCGGGTAACAGGTCGCCTTTACCCAAGCAACTTTCTTTAGGAAGTGATCAATTATCTGACGCCTATATGAAGCTCCGACGCCTAATTGATTTGACAGCTTTTGGCCAAGACTCCCTCGGCATGGCGCTTCACAAACAGGGTATCGAAGAACAAATCTCAGCCTTGGAAGGGGTTAGCCGACAAATCAAGCGTCAACAAAGTTTGTGCTACGATGTGCTGGAAAGCCTTAATGATCAATTAGCTGATTGGGAAGCACGTTTGGCCGAAGGCCTTGTTTCTGAGCGAGAAGTCGAGACCTATCGCATTCAAGTAAAAGAAAAGAGGGAGACATGTGCTCGATTTTCCAGAAGCCTAGAGGATAATAAAGCGCTGATTGAGGGACTGCGCAGAGAAATCACGGACTTAGAGGTTAATGATCTGACCACAAAGGCAGAAGACAAAACAGAAGAGCTATTGGCATGCGAAAACCTCCGTGTAGCCATCAATGCTTGGAAAGAACGCTATTTGATTTCTGCCAAAACATCGGGTTTGCTGACCCTAAGCAATGAAGACTTGATGGGTTCGGCGCTTTCCAAAGATCAAGTCATTGGTGAAATTCTTCAAGATGGAGCCTCAGCACAGGTCTATGCCTTTATCCCTGTCTCTTCTATTGACGAGGTCCGAATCGGACAAGAGGTACAAGTAATTATTGAAGGATTTAGTCTGCGTGAATATGGTAAGCTTGAAGGGTCGGTTACCGCTATACGTCCTACGTTAGAGGAAGACAAAATGCATCAACGCATTGAGATAAGCCTAAAAAATGGCTTAACTACGTCGAAGGGGAAAGCCATAGAATACCGCCCTTCCTACCGAGCAGAGGCAATCATTGTTACGGAGAGAACACCCATATTATTCCGCCTGCTTGACGAGTTAAGGGAGTCGTAAGTGAGGGTTTAGCGAAGCCTCAATACAAGGCTTTTTCTGACTGTCAAATTCCTCTTGCAGCCACCTTCTTATGACGTTAGAATAAGAATAATTTTGGTGGATACACCATCTTTGTATGGTCTTTTATTGCATGAAACAGTCAATGACCTTTTCTCCATCGATTCAAAAACCAGTACGGATTTGGTTGCTACTCGGCCTCGTTATGGTCTTGGGGCAAATCTTTATTGGCGGTATAACTCGACTGACAGATAGCGGTTTAAGTATTACCGAGTGGGAAGTGGTGTCCGGAGTCTTGCCACCACTTAATGCCACGCAATGGGATGAGGCCTTTAGTGCGTATAAGGTTGCCGCAAGCCGACAGCACGAGGTGCTCCATGCAACAATGAGCCTCGCAGAATTTAAATGGATTTATTTCTGGGAATATTTTCACCGTCTTTGGGCACGATGTATGGGCTTGGTATTTATCATTCCCTTTATATGGTTTTTGATAAAAGGCTGGATTCCTGGATGGCTTAGTAGGCGATTGGGATGGGTCATTTTATTGGCTGCAGCCCAAGCTACTATGGGATGGATCATGGTAAAAAGTGGACTTAATGATGACACAAGAACATGGGTCAGTGCTTATAAGTTAGTCTACCATCTATCACTAGCGACCATTTTGCTCGGCATTCTCTACAATACCTATCTCCATGCACAATACGGAAGTCAACCCAAGGACTTTGGGCGCATGAAGAACGACAAGGTCTTTTACTTAAGCGGCGGACTATTATTGACGCAAATTGTCTTAGGTGGATTTATGGCAGGTATGCGTGCGGGGCTGATTCATAATGTGTGGCCTTTAGTATTAGATTTTGAGGGATTTTTTCAGCTCTTCTCGTATGATGCGGCTAATTGGACAAATTATGAAGCGAATATCGCAGTTAAAGCGTGGGTGCAGCTGGCACACCGCTCGACGGCAATTCTTCTTGTTATTGTGCTCGTTTACTTGGCAAAGCGTTACGCAAAGGATCATAGCTCTTCGGTTAAGGCATTGACATTGTTCTTAGGAATTCAATACGGTCTTGGTGTGCTTACTTTGGTTTATGCTGTGGGATCTATACCCCTTCTATATGGAAGCCTTCATCAGTTGGTTGCCATGGGCCTTGTTGTGTGTTTTCTACACCTGCACTATGCAGTGCGACTTATGCATCACTCCCGGTTATAGCTCGTTAAGTACTGGAGACTCCTTGCTTACACGGAATGAAATTCCGACTTCTTCTAAACGCTTCATAATCGCTTGTCCAACGGATTTATCTTTTACTTCCACCCCTAACAAGGCACTTGAATACCCATTAATGGCTTTCGCGTTGCTGTATCGACTAAAGGATACAAGCCCTTCGTGTTCTTTTTCGATGATGGACAGAATAGAAGCAAAGCTCCCTGAGATTTGAGGAACTTCGACGCGTATATAGAATTTAGTGCCCTCGTAGAGCTTAGCCCGCTCAATAATCTCTTGGATGCGGTAGATATCATTATTGCCGCCGCTTACAATGCATACCACAGTTTTACCGGTTAGGTCAATATCCATTTGATATAATCCAGCAACTGCCAAAATTCCTGCGGGCTCTGCAATGATTCCATCTTCATTATACATTTCAATAAGGGCAGAACATATCGCTCCCTCCGAAGCGGTAAGCATTTGAAGGTTGAGTTGTTGACAAATCTCAAAATTGGTTTTGCCAATGGTGGCCACAGAGGCACCATCTACAAATTTGCTAATTGAGGGCAGCGTAACCACCTTATTTTGTTTCATAGCCTCACTCATGCTGGCGGCTTCAGCGGGTTCAACACCAAAGAGTTGGGCATCAGGTGCTGCCTGGGCCATTACGGAACCTACGCCTGATAGCAAGCCACCACCCCCAACACATATGGAGATAATATCTGGAGTCTTTCCTAACTGCTCGAGTATCTCAAGTCCAATAGTTCCTTGTCCCAAGATTACATCGCGGTCATTAAATGGATGTACAAAAGGAATTCCATCCTGTTCGGCAAGACGCAACGCATAATGATACGCTTCGTCATAGGTTTCCCCGTGTAGCTGAATTTCAATCCACTTCCCCCCAAAACTTTCAACCTTAGAAATTTTCTGTTGAGGGGTTGTCTCGGGCATAATAATGAGCCCATTAATCTTTAATGAAGAACAGCTTAGGGCAACTCCTTGAGCGTGGTTTCCTGCGCTGGCGCAGATGACACGTTCAACGTTTTCATGTTGAGAAAGGGTGAGGAGCTTGTTGTAGGCCCCTCTAATTTTATAGGATCGCACCTGTTGAAGGTCCTCTCGTTTTAAATAGATATCGGCTTTAAAGTGATTGGACAGCCGAGTGCTGCGCTCCAAAGGTGTTTCTGAAAGCAGTGCAGCGATTCGTTGTTGGGCCTGTTTAAATTCATCAAGCGTCGGTAGCATCGTTTGGTTTTATAGATACAAGATAGGTGTCGGATGCTGGTGATGCTAAAATAGTGATATGTTGTTCTTGTATGAGTTCGAGGAGGCTAAGAAAATTATAGACCAATTCTAATCGAGATGCAGCCTGAGATAAAATTTCCTCAACTTCTATGGCCTTTCCTTTCTTTGATAGCCATTTCCTTACCCATTGCTTCTTTTCCTTTAAGGTAAAGGCGGCTTCTTTCACCTCATGCTTTGGAGCATTGCGATATTTCTGTTGTTGCAACAGGCGCACATAGGCTCGGTGTAAGGCGTTAAGTGATGGGCTTTCTAGGGGAATGGCCTCTCTTTGTAAGGCTTCTGCAAGCTGACGCCCTTCTTCTGGATTCTGACCGCGGCGTGCATACAAGGCCCTGGTATCGGCTAATTCTTTTAACCATTCACTGGCCTCCTTGTATTGTTGATAGACAAGAAGTTGGTGGGCTAGGCTTTGCCTGGGATCTTCACCACCTTCTTCTATTTCTTGGTTGTAACGTGGCAAGAGGGTTTTAGACTTAATGCGAATCAGACTAGCTGCCATAACGATGAAGTCACTAGCTAAGCTTATGTCAAGCCGCTTTGCCTCTTCGATATAGGTTAAAAAATCCTCAGTAATTTTTGCAATCGGAATGTCGTGGATGTCAATTTCATCGCGCTTGATAAAAAACAAGAGAAGGTCAAATGGTCCCTCAAAAATTGGAAGTTCAATGGAATACTGCTCCATAATATTTATAAGCCGTGCATCGCGTGAAACTGAAGGCGAACAAGGCGTAAAATATGCTCAGGAATTTCTTCTTCATCGAATTCTTCTTCTAAAGGTCCTAGTTGGTCCTCTTCTAAGTCCCTATAAAAATCCCACATTTCATCATAGAGTTCTTCATCCACTTCTTCGGAAAAAAGATGTTGTACATTGAGTTTAGTTCCTGCCATGACAATGGTCTCTAACTCGTTAATGACATGGTCTTGATCGCCGCCTAAAAATCCTTCTAGTGCATCGAGGGTCATTTTTTTATCAATCATTTCGATCAGCTTCACTTTTTGTGCTGACTTTTTCATTACCCCCTTGGTTTGAATAGAAAGGTTGGCTTCAAGGTCGTTGTCTTTGGTAAATTGTTGCACGATGGGAAGTACGGACTGCCCAAACTTACGGCTCTTTCGATCACTTACTCCCTGCACTGCCAGAAAGTTCTCAGGAGTCGTTGGTAAACAGGTTGCTGTTTCCTTTAACGCGGCATCTGAAAACACCAAGAAACTCGGAATGTTAAGCGACTCGGCCTTGCGCTTACAAGAGGCTTTTAGCAAGTCATATAGATCTTGGTGGAAAGTGGCTTCATTGCTAGCTTTTGGGCGATCAACATGTTGTTGTAAGGAGACCGAAAAACTGGATGATGAAAGGTTTTCATTAGACCATTTTCCAGGAAGTACATTCAGTGGATTGCTGGGGTCGCGTTGTAAAACCCCCACATTAAGCGCCATCTCAATAAGTTCTCGAATGCTATTGGGCCGAAGCGTTTTCCCAAGTCCAAAAATGGAGGATTCTTCAAATTTTGCAGTAGTTATTGCTGGCGTTGTTCGTCCCAATAATAGGGTTTGGATCATTTTTTTTGAAGCCCCCTTTGGTGAGTTCTTATTCATCCATGACAAGACTTCCTTGGCCATTTCCTGCAAGTCTGTTGTTTCATGCTTTTGGGCACAATTATCACAAGTATTGTTTTCCAAACAGGAGTTGTGCTCAACTTTTTCGCCAAAGTACCTCAATACAAAGGCCCTTCTACAGGTTCCCGAGAGCACAAAATCGTGCATACTTTCAAGTAGCTGGCTTGCTCGTTGACGCTCTCCTTCATTGAGATCCTTAAATCGGCGTGCATAGGATTTCACATCCTTTTCGCTATAAAAACCAAGGCAGCGAGAAGGCTTTCCATCTCGACCTGCACGCCCGGTTTCTTGATAGTAGTTTTCGATACTTTTTGGAAGATCATGATGGATAACAAACCGAACATCCGCCTTATCAATGCCCATCCCAAAGGCAATTGTCGCTACAACAACATGAACCTTACCCGAGGTAAAAGCATTTTGTACTTCCATTCGTTCCTTGGTTGGCAGGCCACCGTGATAAGCCATGGCCTTGATTCCATTGTTTTGAAGCATTTCCGCAACCTCTTCGGTAGTCTTCCTATACATACAGTAGATAATCCCCGTTTCTTGAGGGTGCTTCAACACTTCTTTTGCGATAGCTTGATGCAGGGCTGCCTGAGGGAGCTTAGGTTGAATAAAGTAGGAGAGATTGGGCCGATTGAAGGAGGCTTTAAAGATTGTAACCTCCTTAAGTTTGAGGTTATCAATGATATCTTGTTGCACAAAGGGGGTAGCTGTAGCAGTAAGACAAATAATGGTTGGTTGATTGCTTAAGCCGCTAAGATACTTTCTGATGTTACGGTATTCCGGACGAAAGTCATGACCCCATTCCGAGACACAATGGGCCTCATCAATGGCAATCAAGGGGACATCAATAGATTCGAGAAAGGCTTGATTCCCTTCAACGCTTAGCCATTCAGGCGATATATAGATGAGTTTTGTCTCACCCCCGTGGACTTTAGCCTTGATCTCAGTTTGTTTTCCGGCAGAAATACTTGAGTTGAGGACATGCGCATAGTGTTCATGTTTTAGCTTCTTATTGACACTATCGGCTTGGTCTTTCATAAGAGCAATCAAGGGCGACACAACGACAGTACATCCATTAAGCGCTAAAGAAGGTAATTGATAGCAAAGCGATTTACCGCCACCTGTTGGCATAAGTACAAGAGAATCCTTGCCTCTCAGTACAGCAGTAATGGCCTCTTGTTGAAGCGGTCGAAACCCCTCAAGGCCAAAACGAGCTAATAACTCGGTTAACTCAAGAGAGGAATCAGTGTTTACCTTTGCCTCAAGAGGGGTAATATCCATTTCATTTTGCATAGACATGCTCAATACTTTATTAATTTAACAAATATCTAGGCGAAAAGATGCGTTAGTCCCTATTCAGAAGGAACAAAACGGGATTTTGAATAATCCTAGAAATTGAAAGACATATGGCAAATCAACCTTACATTGTAATTATGGCCGGCGGCCTAGGAAGTCGATTTTGGCCCATGAGTCGTCAAAAACGACCCAAACAGTTTTTAGATGTTTTGGATTCTGGCCAGTCTATGTTAGCCACCACGGTAGAACGATTTTTATCTATTACTATTCCAGATAATATTCTCATTGTAACGCATTCTGACTACCTCCAACAGGTTAAAGAGGTTTGTCCCATGATTAGCGATGGCAATATATTGTTGGAGCCCGTTCGGCGCAACACTGCACCTTGTGTGGCTTTCGCCTCCGCCGTTATTTATGCAAAAGACCCTGAGGCTCGAATTGTTGTTGCCCCATCCGATCACTGGGTTGCGGACACTAAGTCTTTTGAAACGGCCATTCAAAGTGGTATCGATCATTTAGAGCACGCAAACGATCTCATCACACTAGGTATTCAGCCTCAAAATCCCAATACAGGGTATGGGTATATCCAATATGATAGTGGAGATCAAGAAGTACACTTAAACCGAAGTGTGTTTGATGTTCGCGCGTTTACAGAGAAGCCAGATGAGGAAACAGCAAAGCGTTTTTTATCTACCGGTGAATTTTTATGGAATTCAGGGCTCTTTTTATGGAAGGCTAAGGACATAAAGGCCGCCCTAGCATCCCACTTATCGGAAATTCACGACGCCTTTTTCAAGGAAATTCAGTCTTGGCTCAATGCTAACACCTACGCCATTAATTACGGCGTGCTGCGCAGAATCTATGCTCAATGCGCAAATATTTCCATTGACTATGGGATTATGGAAAAAGTAGGTAATGTTCGCGTGATTCCAAGTGCTTTTGGTTGGAGTGATGTGGGAACTTGGAAGTCTTTATATGCCCTGTCGGACCAAGATTATATGGGCAATGTGGCCTTAGGTGATTTGGTGAAAATGTATGATAGCCGTGATAACCTTGTTGTGCAAACAAAGGAGGGTAAGGTTGTCATCCTGAATGGACTAAAAAAATTACTTATCGTCGACACAGAAGATGCTTTGGTCGTATCAAAAATCGATCGCGAGCAGGAGTTTAGACAAATTGTCAATGATTTAAAAGGAGAGGGCCTTTCACGATTTCTTTAGCGAGCAAAATGCTTGTCAATGAGCGTAAACAGCTCGTGTGACGCCCTTTCCAAATCATCATTCACAATAACATAATCAAAAGACGATTCTTGGCTTATCTCATAGTCATACCGGGCAAGTCGGTCTCGTAAGGATTCAGCACTTTCTGTTTTTCGGTCGATAAGTCGTTGTTCTAGCACGTGCCTAGAGGGCGGTTTGATAAAAATACTGAGCGGTTTAGGGTCAATTTTTTGTTGTAGAGACAGCCCGCCATTGACATCAATATCAAACAAGGGTATGGCTCCATTGTTTTGGATTCGACTGACTTCACTTCGCAGTGTTCCGTAGAAGAGTCCAGCGTAGACCTCCTCCCATTCTAAAAAGGCGTTGTCTGCTTGAGCCGCCTTAAAGGCTTCGCTTGAAAGAAAATGATAGTGCTGCCCATCAACTTCTCCTTGGCGTGGAGAGCGAGTAGTAGCACTGATTGAAAACTGGAACAATGCCGGATACTTTGCCATAAGCGCTTTGATGAGCGTGGATTTTCCTGCACCCGATGGGGCAGTAATGATTAAGCATTGACTAGATCCTAAACTCATAATACATTCGCAAGTTGCTCTTTTATTTTTTCAAGGTTTTCCTTCATATTAACCACGAGGTGTTGAATGGGAGCAAAGGATGCCTTCGAGCCGAGGGTATTGATTTCTCGACCGATTTCTTGCGTTATAAACTGCAGTTTTTTTCCTGTGATTTTTCCTCCATCCATTGTCGTGCGAAAATAGGCGCAATGTGCTGAAAGCCGCACGAGTTCCTCGGTGACATCCCACTTATCCAAGTAATACAATACCTCCTGTTCAAAACGATTGGCGTCTAAGTCTTTAATCTCTTGCATATGACGCCCCAAACCTTCCCGAAGCAATTGACTACGTTCAGTTAACTGTTGTTCCACCTCAGGAATAGCTCCTTCAATACAACCTAATTCTTGATCTAAAAAGGCATGGATTTGTTCTCCTTCTGCTCGTCTAAACTCCATGGTTTGAGCGATAGCCTCTTCCAAGCTTTTTTGTAATAGAACAACGTCTTCATCTTGCCATACCACACCTTCTTCCGAAGCATTCCATAAGTCCTCTTTTAATAGGAGCTGCCAAGCCATATCGGTGGACAAATCGCCTTTCTTTCCAAGGTGTTTTCCAAGCATAGCCATCATCGTTTCTAGTCTTTTATCAAAGGCTTCTTCGACGGAGGCATTTTCTTTTTTACTTCCTATGGGCTCAAGAGCTAGACTAACATCAACCTTGCCACGATGTAAGCCCTCTTGAATGATTTTGCGCAGGGTGAGCTCAAAAGGTCTAAGCTGGCTATCCAGCTTTATATTGATATCGATGTTTCGACTGTTTAACGTACGAATCTCCCAATTGGCCTTGAATCCCGTGAGGTTTATATTGGCTTTCCCAAAGCCTGTCATGGAATGTAACTGATGATTTTTTTTAGAAGTCATAACCTAGAGATAGTTGAAAGCGAAGGGGTAAATGTTCTCCAGAATCCCACCCCCTTGCAAAGTCTGCTCGCATAAAGTAACCAAATGCATTGGCGCGTAGGCCAAATCCATATCCGACAACAACAGGAAATTTATTGATGTCCAAACGGACTTCACTAACAGCATTGGTTAGGGTTTGCTGGTAGAGCGGGTTATCCTTTCCAAATGGACTTGGACCCTCCCATGCACTTCCTATGTCGCAAAATGCTAAAACTTGAAGATTTCTTAGGAGAGGAGAATTGGGAATTTTTCGAGAAAACGAGGAAAAGATGGGTACGCGAAATTCGGAGTTTAACACCATGAAGCTGTTTCCATTGCGGATGTTTTGCTGGAATCCGCGCATAGAGGATGCCAAGGCTTGATACACATAGCCATTGTCCGTGTTGATGGGTGTCTGCTGGTTAAACTGAGGAAATAAAATCCCTTGGCTTCCCCCGAGGTAATAGATCAGTTTTTGGCTTCCAACGCTTGAACTATAGGCTAAGCGATTCGCCCAGGTAATGGTCCTCCATATGGGCTGATAGTGCCGTGCATCAAAACCCCAAACGAACAGAATGTCATTATTAAACTGAGGAAATTTGACCTCTCGACTACCAAAGATGGTGTCCAAGCGAACGGGTACTTCTTTGTGGGCTTCAAAGAAAGCCACCGCACGCAGTCCATGTTTAATATTTGGGATGACATCACGGCTTGCATCATAACAATACTCAAGCTTTGAAATCACATAATTGTCTGACGTAATCGTACCATATGCTGCCAGGACATCAAGAGACTTCGGCACGAAGCGATCATTTCGAAATCCTATTCGGAGTCGGATGGAATTTCGAACATCCAAGGCATATTTCATAGCATATTCCACGTAATTACTGCGTGTATTTAATATGCCAGCCTCATCACCGAAGGGAGAGGTAAACACAACTTCTTCTTGGAGGCTTTTGCGATAATAGGTATACTGATGATCCATTCGCTTTTTTAGGGCCTCATAGGTTGCAAACATCTCATTTTGTCGAGTTTGAAAGTCGGTTGGAAGCCTAACTCCTCCATAAATTTTATGGTCTTCCATTAAGTCGGTAATGCCGATGGTAAGCAAGCCGTTGATTCCTGGCACATCAAACACCGGAGATCCGGGATTAAAAGGTTGGTAAGTATTATACAACAACGAGTTGTCCAACGACGCGCTCACCGATTCGGTCATAAAGGTCGAACTGTAGTTTCTCTTTCTATGGACTTCAAAGGGACTTTCTTCACCCGCTCCCTGATTGGGAAAGCCATTGCTGAGCTGCAAAGAATAGTTTGCACTATCCATTTCCATAAAATCAAATCGGCTTTGATAGAGAATAGGCGGGCTCGAGGGGATACTATCTTCTTGCAAGACATCCTCTTGATCTTCTGAAACAACTCGAGATGGGAGGCGTTTGAAATATTCAATGATGGCGGGTGTCCTGTAGTTTTGACTAGCGGGGTTAGCGGATGCTATGGGTTGTTGAATTGAAAAAGGAATAAGTTGTTGACGGCCCTCTGAGTAGATGATACCACTTCCTGTCAATTCTTTATCACCGGTCATGGGGTTCAACATAGGTTGCACATCGAATGCTTGTAAGAAATCCTGATATTGACTTACTGGGCGACTAACTCCATAGGGCTTTGTTGTACTTAGGTTATTGGAATCGATAATGACATAGGTGACAGGGTCTAGGAGCAGGTCTACGTCGAGATGAGCATAGTTAACTACGGAGTCCTTGTTGTCGGGGGCGCCGATTGGATGATAAATGTATTCTGTATGGTGTTGGACTTCTTTTTCTTTGATAATTACTTCATGGAATTGTCGGATTCCTTGTACATCACTGCTCACTAAAAAGCTTGAGTCGGAAAGAAAGGCGACAGGAAATTCATCGAGGTCATGGGTGTGGGTAAGCTGGATAAGTTGCCAGGCTTCCGGATGATTTGGCCGGATCATAAACACATCCAACTTTTTTTGAGGAAGGAGGCTATCTAGCCGCCCATTGAGCAGGGTATCGTTGGGGCGGTTCGAGGCAAACAGGATGGCTTCTTGCCCCTTGTAGGTTCCTGCAATAGGATTTAGGTCGTCGTAGAAATCGTTTGTAATCAGCTTTCGTCGCGTCTGACGCGTGTTGTAGGACAGAATATTGCTTTGCCCATTTTGCATTACTGACATGAGCACTTCGTTAGCGCCTACGTAGCGGAAATCATAGATGTTTTGCACGCCTTTGAACTCCATTTTTTCCCATCGCCCACGCTCAACATCATAGGACTGCCAAAAGATTTTATCCCGCTTACGGTGAATAAGATCCAGTGTGTTGTCCGGCGCGAAGGCAATAAGGGGCATGTGCCGGTCAGGTAGCAAATTGTCTGTGCGAAAGCCTTTGGAAAATACACGTCTCCTACTTCCGTCCTCAAGGGCATAGAGATATACTCGACGGCGACCTTCAAGATCATTGACAACGGCGACCAGGCTTCCATCGGGGCTAATGATGGGTTGATGGTTAAACCCATTTTTTGGTAAGATCAATTCCACCTCATTCTCGCTAGGAATGGATTGGTCGAAATATTGTATTTCTTCTTGGTATTGGGCCTTACAGCGTGTGTACCAGTCTTTAAATCCTGTATTTAAGTCTACTCCGCGTACCAATTGAATGCCTTGTTCAAAGCTGTGGCTTACCCGTGTCAGATAAATGAGATTGGATAGCGATTCCTTGCCCAAATCACGCTCAACATCCCATAAAAAGGCTCGGGTTACAAAGGCTAAGCTTGGGTCATCAAGCTTGGTCATATCGGAAAATGCTCCGGTTAACAAGCCATCGCGTAGTCTTCCTTCATCAGCCATTGACCAACCTTGAGCAATATATTCTGTTAGGCCTTCGATGTACCATTTGGGCAGCTCTGCTTTAACCGCATTTTGAATAAATTCTTGAAAGTCGCTTCCAAAAAGCATCCTTTCCAAGAGGAGTTGGGTGATTCCACGTCGTATATCGGTGTCCAACTCATCGATGGATCCGTTGTAATCGACAAAGATGGTGTAGTCCATTACACGGGACTCTCCAGTAAAGGTGGTTTCCTGCTTAATGCCAATGTTGGTTTGTGCCAAGTCGGAAGGCGTTGGGAAAACCATAAGGTTGATCTTCTGAGGAAGTCTATAGTCAAGGTAATCGACGACTTCTTCAAAGCGGTCTTCTACGGTTTGCACTACATAGTTCCCAATCTCTTGACCACCATTTGGAAAGTAGACCTCGAAATTATCGGTGGGATAGATTTGCCATCGAAATTCTCTATGCTGTACTCGGTTTTGACCAAACTCCACTGGGGTGGATTGGCCCATGAGTGGGGAAGGTGAGAGAAGGAGTAAGAAAAGTCCAACACACAGCGTATGCCCTAGCCAATTTTCGCGTACTGTTTTGAGTACGCGGCAGGATATTCGTTGAGATAATGGGGCAAATTTTCTCATATTGTGCCAAAATAGGACTTTTGCATGATGCGATTGCTGAAATTTACATTTAACGCCTTTCAAGAGAACACATATATTCTCTATGACGACAAAAATCAAGGAACTATCCAAGGAGTTATCATTGATCCTGGAATGTCTAATCCGAACGAATGGGAAGAGGTAATGGAGGCTCTTGATGCCCATTCTATTGATTTACAGTCTATTGTACTTAGTCATGGTCATATCGACCATATATTAGGTATTCACCGGTTGCTGGAATGGAAGCCATCCATGCCAATCTACAGTCATAAGATAACTCAGGAAGTATTAAATGCCCAGCCAGATTATGCAGCACTCTTTGGTATTCATCTGCCCTCAGCTCCCGAGATCACGCATTTTCTTGAGCCGGGAGAAAAAGTAAGCGTAGGCGA
This sequence comes from Bacteroidota bacterium, assembly GCA_036128775.1. Taxonomy (GTDB): domain Bacteria; phylum Bacteroidota; class Bacteroidia; order Chitinophagales; family UBA8649; genus UBA8649. The sequence continues at coordinate 3,731 of JAYYPZ010000043.1, read as the reverse complement.
AGAAACCTTAGACATTCTATACACTCCGGGGCACTGTCCAGGAGAAGTAAGCTTTTATCACGCGCCAAGCAAAATACTGATTGCAGGCGACGTCTTGTTTTATGAGAGCATTGGCAGGACTGACCTTCCAGGTGGTGATTTGCCGACCTTGTTAGATGCTATACGTGAGCAGTTTTGGCCTTTGCCCGACGATACGACGGTGTATTGTGGCCATGGTCCTGAGACCACGATTGGATATGAGAAGGTGCACAATCCATTTTTATAAATCGTATCGTTAATCTTGCTTAAACTAGGCGCCCATTTTCCATGGTAAACACTTGATCGGCAAGCGCCAGGGTGGAGGGTTTATGGCTTGCAATAATCAGGGTGGATTTCCCCTTACGTTCGCGCAGTAACTGATGCACATGATGCGTATTGGCATCATCTAAGGAGGCAGTGGGTTCGTCTAAGAACAAGAAGGGACTCTCTTTATAGAGTGCACGGGCAAGCAAAAGCCGCTGTCGTTGTCCTCCGCTTAAAGATTTTCCATGGGCTGAAAGGCGTGAATTGAGCCCCAGCGGTAGGCTTTGAAGCCAGGGGCCTAGGTTGAGTGCTTGAAGCAAAGCGGTAATGCGCTCCTTATCCACGTGGCTTTCACCAAGAGCAATGTTGTAGGCGATGCTTTCGGCAAAAATGAAATCATCTTGCATCATGCTTGATACAGCACTGCGCCAATGGTTAATGGATACTTGGTCCAATTCCGTATGGTCCACTTTAATGCTGCCTTGATGTTTTTTGTACTGTTTTGCTAGAATTTTGAGCAAGGTTGATTTACCGCATCCACTTGGGCCAGAGAATGCAACGCATTGACCAAATGCAATATCCATGGATATTGAGGAAAGGGTCTGCTCATCTTGAGAGGCATTTTTGTTGTAGGCAAAGCCCACGTTGGATAGGTGTAACGAAGGATTGGCACTGGGAAGGCTAAGTTTGCCCTGCTCTTCACTCTCCTCTTCGCGCCTTACATCATAAATTTCTTGGGCGCGTTCAAAGGAAAGCCTTGCGTCTTGCTGTACCCGGATAAAGGCGATAAACTCTTGAATTGGGGAGGCCATTTGGCCTAGAATAAATTGTACGGCAAACAAACTACCGAGGGTCAGCTGTCCATTGATAACCATGGTAATCGCCAAGTAGGTAATTAAGAGGTCTTTTCCATAGTTAATGATATTGCCCCCGAGCATTTGCCACTGATTCAGCCGAAGCACATGTTCGTTGACTTGAAACTTTCGCAATTGAATATCATTCCATTGGCTTCGATGCTTGCTTTCTGCACGATACTGTTTTAAATCACGAATGCCTAAGATCATCTGGATAACATGTTCTTGATTTTCGGCGTGAATGGCAAAAGCTCGACGATCAAGCGAAGCTCGACGCTTCATAAAGATCATAATCCACCCTATGTATAAGAGGCTTCCAAGAAGAAAGATAACAAGGAGTTTGCTTGAAAAAAGGGTTAATACAAGCCCAAAAATGACAAGGTTGACCCCTGCAAAAAGCATGGTCATTACATTGTTGGTCAGCCAGGACTCAATCCGCTTAAAGTCATGCAGTCGCTGAATTAAGTCTCCTAGCTGCCTTGTATCAAAAAAGGCAATGGGAAGGCGGGCTAATTGAATAATGTAGTCTGAGACCATGGTGAAATCAAAGCGACTACGCAGATGGAGTAGAATCCAGGACCTAAAAAAGTCTACTAAGCTCTGGCTCACAAATAATACAACCTGTGCAGCGAGTAAAACATGCACAAAATCTAAATCTTGATAACTAACTCCTTGGTCGATAAGCGCCTGAGCAACAAAGGGAAGTACCAATTGTATGCCACTTGCAAGTACAAGGCTTAGAAGCAGTTGACTGACGGCTCTTGGGTATTTAGCAAAGGCCTTAACGGCCATAGAAAACAAACTAGGTGATGAGGCACCTTCTTCTTTTCTAAAGTTTTTTCCTGGACTTAACATAAGAATATGTCCCACTCCTTCTCCTTGAATAAAGCGCGAGGCAAAGGATTTTAACGAGACGGTCTCAAGTCCAGTTGCTGGATCTGCAATACGAAGTTTGTTTTTTGTTACTCGATAGACGACCACAAAATGATTACCATCCACATGGGCAATAAAGGGTCCTGTTAGGTGCCTTAGGTGATCAAGAGAGGTCGCATAGGCAGAGGCCTGAAGGTCGAAGGACTCCGCGGTTTGCTGGATGTCATACAGGGACACACCATCTCGGTCAGGTTGCAGCGTATCGTGGATGGCTTGGCTTGAAAGGGTTTTTCCATAATGGGAAAGCACCATTCTAAGGCAGGCAGGGCCACAATCCATAGCGTCATGTTGAGGAAAAAAGATGGTCCGCATTCTGTGAATTTAGGGCATTCTATCAGAACAGGACACATTATAAAAAAAACTAATATGACAATTAAAAGGTAAGGGCAAGTGAAACCCCTCTTTAGGTGTTGCGTAATAGAGGATGAAAGAAATGTGAAAAATGAAAAAGTATCAATCAAACGGGATACGTCCCGGAACAACCGTAAGACACAATGCCTGGAGCATTGAAGTAATTGATAGCGCGTGGTCTCCTCAGGAGAAGTGGCAGGATTGGCGCGAGGGTTTAAGCGATTAATCAATAATTCCTTAACCCAATAATTAATCAAAAAGTAAACAGGGTATAGCAGCAAAAGACCTCTCCTTTCCCTCTTTTGTTGCGAACTAATGTGCCCACCAAACCAAGAATTATGACAACGCATAAGTCCATCTTAATCCGACTCGAAGACGTACTCAATAAACGCCGATCGGAAAAACAAAGTCCAAGAAGCTGGTCGAAACAATACATTCTCGCTCGACCCGTTGTATCTTCGCACTTCGCTTAGTGCGAATTGTTCTCTACAAATTGGGGCTGAACTGGATTTGACAGGGAGGTATGTAGGCATACTGGCGCGTCGAGCTAATGACGATTACGCTCGAGAATCTCATTCGTTAATCTTTTTTATTTGGCGAGTATAACTACGCCATGGCTGCCTAAGACAAGGTCTTAGCATAGTCATTGCTTTTTACTTGTGATATCTGATAGCGGGATAAAAAGTATCATCATTTCATCAGGTCGTCTGCGTTAAGACGGCTTTCCTTAACGTTTGACGTATTGATTAAGCTACGGTGTTATTTGGTGGGTTTCTTAACCTGATACCACCCGACAATAAATAAGAAACTACACGCGTAGAAGGTTTGTCAGCATCTCAGCTGGACGGGGGTTCGACTCCCCCCAGCTCCACTTGGTTATTCTCTCGAGGAAAACGACTATATTTTACAGAAAGAATAGAAATTTTAGTTTTAAAATTTATTAGTAATAATAGTCAAATGTTTTGCCATAGTTTTGCCCCGAAATAAATGTTTTGCTAACGGTCTAGTGTATGAGCAGTAGCGGGTTTTAACCCACTACTTTTCAATATGCAAAATACTTAATTTATAAAAATAGCGGTTCAAGATTGCACTCAAACCGCTATTGCTTATACTCCGTGTTGTAGGTAGTTATCTTTCTTCGAACATTGTGTTAATTGGTTTTCTAACCTTCTTGGAATATTGAGTTTTGTCGTCTAAACTTCTATACCCTATTGCTAATATCACGCAAGCATTTAGCCCTTTATCATTTAATCCCAGCAATTTATTGACTTCTTCCGGTTCAAAACCTTCCATTGGTGTAGAATCTATATT